>NZ_CP058350.1:160000-460000 GCF_005860795.2 Peteryoungia desertarenae | reverse complement strand
GCAGTCTGGATGCTGCCTGCAAAGTGACAGCGTGCGCGTTGTCCGCTCGGGAAAACCACTTCATCCGGTGTTTTGACGTCACATGTGCCGCCCACGCCATGCAGACAGCGGGGGTGGAAGGAGCATCCACTTGGCACGTTATAGGGATCGGGAACCATGCCCGAGATCGTTCGCAAGCGCTTGCCGTGACTCTTGCGGAGTCTTGGAATCGATTGCAGGAGCGCTTGAGTATAGGGGTGCTTCGGCTCGTAGAAGATCTCGTCAACGGTGCCGGTTTCAACTACTCGACCGAGATACATGACAGCGACGCGATCAGCGATGTCAGCCACCACACCAAAGTTATGGGTGATGAAGACGATGGCCATGCCAAGTTCCTGTTGCAGCTTCTTCAACAGTTCCAGAATCTGAGCCTCTGTCGTCACATCCAGAGCGGTCGTCGGCTCATCGGCGATCAAGAGAGCTGGATCACAGGCAAGCGCCAAAGCAATCATGGCGCGCTGACGCATGCCGCCGGAAAGATGGTGTGGATAGCGATCGACAATATCGGCAGGTCTTGGCATCTGAACGCGTGTCAGGAGTTCGATCGCCTGGTTGCGTGCTTCCTTTTTGGAGACCTTCTTGTGCAGCATCACCGTGCGCATGATCTGCATGCCAATGGTGTGGACGGGCGACAGGGCCGTCATTGGCTCTTGAAAGATCATGCCAATTTCACCGCCACGAATTTCGCGCATGGTGCGACCTTGCCGATCCTGCTCGGAAATCACAACCTCGCTGCCATCTGTGCGACGAAAGCGTATAGTGCCGCTTGCGTCGAGCGCAGTTTTTGGCTGGAGGCGCATGATCGATCGCGCGGTCACAGACTTGCCTGATCCGCTTTCACCAACGATTCCGAGAACTTCGCCCTTGTCTACGTGATAGGAGACGCCGTTTACGGCCTTAACGAGACCTTCGCGTGTTGGAAAATGTACGCCAACATTGTCCAACTGGAGAAGGCGTTCTGGTGGAAGAAGGGATGAGTTTGGAGATGCATTGTTCATGAGCGCACCCCTTTCATTGGCCATAGGGATCAGCGGCATCGCGCAATCCATCGCCGATGAAATTCAAGGCAAGGACGACGAGGACCACAGCGACACCAGGAGCAAGTAGCCATGGGGCAAGCGAAATGCTTCGCAGGTTCTGTGCATCCTGGAGAAGCACTCCCCAACTGACCACCGGCGGACGAAGGCCGAGCCCGAGGAAGCTGAGGGCAGTTTCGCCAAGGATCATTTCTGGCACCGCCAAAGTCATGGCCGCGATGATGTAGCTCGTCATCGCCGGCAGCATATGCTTAGTGACAATCCTGTACTCTGAGGCTCCAGAGAGCCTTGCGGCGAGCACATAGTCTTCGGTCCTTAGCGAGTAGAAGCGTCCTCGAACGACCCGTGCGAGACTGGTCCATCCGATCAGCGACAGAATGATCGTGATCAGAACATAGACAAACAGAGGGTCCCAGGCGATCGGCAGGGCCGCTGCCAGCCCCATCCAAAGCGGGATTGTGGGTATTGACCGTATGAATTCCATCAGGCGCTGGATCGCGCCATCGATCCAGCCGCCGTAATAGCCGGAGATTGAGCCCAGAGCCAAGCCAAGAACGAAGGCGAAGATGACACCGACAAGGCCTGCCGACAGGGTGACGCGCGCACCGTGGAGCAAACGGCTGAAGAGGTCGCGACCGAGGGAGTCGGTCCCAAGAAGATTGATCTTCTGGCGTCGGTCGTCCACGCCGAAAAGGTGCATACTCGTCGGTACCACGCCCAGGAGATCATAGTTTTCTCCTTTGACGAAGAACTGGATTGGGAGAATCTTGGTGCGATCTTCCTCGTAGATCACTCTCGCCGTTTCCGGATCTCGGGTTCTCTTCGTTCCGTAGATGAACGGTCGCTGCAGTTGTCCTTCATGCATGATCCGAACCACCGTGGGTGGCGCGAAGGTATTGGCTCTATCGAATGTCGTTGGTCGATATGGTGACACAAAGTCCGCAAAGATGGCCAGGAGTGTCAGTATGACCATAAAGATCAGCGAGGCTACAGCCAGTTTGTGCTTGCGAAAACGCCACCAGATCAGGGTCCATGGCTTTGCCGTGTAAAGAGTTTCCTGGAAAACCTCATCCTTCGGCGCCAAGGGCGGGCGGGCGGGTAGAGAGCTTGCGGGCTGAAAGGTGTGGGTATCGGCCATATGCCCCTCACGAGAACCGGATGCGGGGATCAGACAGTGCCAGCAGGATGTCGGATAGAACTGTTCCGATCACCGTGAAGACACTGAGGATAAGGATGAAGCTGCCCGCCAGATACATGTCCTGCATCTTTAGGGCCTGAAGCAGAAGTGGTCCTGTTGTCGGCAAGTTGAGTACGACGGCGGTTATGACGTCGCCAGAAAAGAGTGCCGGTAGCGCCCAGCCTACTGTGGAAATGAACGGGTTCAGAGCCACGCGAACCGGATAGCGCCAGACGACGGTGCGTTCGCTGAAGCCCTGAGCATAGGCAGTTTCCACATAGGGCTTGCGCAATTCGTCCAGCATATTGGCGCGCATCACGCGGATGAGCCCGGCCGCGCCGCCGGTGGCAAGCACCACGAGTGGAATCCAGATATGGGATAGCATATTGACGATCTTGTCGAAGTCCCAGGGCTGCCCCTCGAAGCGCGGCGAGTAGAGGCCGCCGACATCCATGTTCAGCCATGCAAATGCAGTCCACATCAAGATCAAGGCGAGAAGGAAGTCTGGAATGCCTTTGCCCAGGAAACCGAAAACTGTGAACACATAATCGAAAACCGAATACTGGCGGGTTGCAGAGTAGACGCCCACCGGGATCGCGATCATCCAGGTGAAGACAAGGCTCAGGCTGGACAGGATCAGAGTAAGTCCAAGACGCTCCCAGATCAGATCACTGACGGGAGCGTTCCATTCCAGTGAACGACCGAAGTCACCGTAAAAAATGATATTCGAAATCCAGCGCCAGTATTGGACGAGAAGTGGATCGTTCAAACCATACTGCTCACGCAGGATGCTTTCCTGCAGTTCCGTAATGTATTCGCCGCCGCTGCGAAGCTGCGCAACGTAAGCGGTAACGAAATCGCCCGGCGGCAACTGGATGATCACAAAGGATATGAACGAGACGAAAGCTAGGGTGGGGATAGCCCACAGCAAGCGCCGGACAATATAGCCTAGCATGTTTACTCCACCTTTTTCGCTTTCGGATCTTGCGAACCTGTCATGGCACAGTGTGCCCCTCCGACGCGAAAGTCAGGATCATTCGAAGAAGATCAAATCGCTGACTTCGCCGCTATCTTAGTATGCGGCGAAGTCGAGTTTCATCGTTGAACGTAAGGTTAGACTTACTGCTGAATCCACATCTGCTGCGTTTTGGCTAGGCCAACGCCGCGTGTGATATCATCTTCGATCAGTCCTTCACGGAAGTTCTTCACGTTATTCTTCACGATGGAGAGTGCAGGCATTTCTCCCACAACACCAATTACCCAGCCTTCTGTCACGAAGGTGTTGATCAGCTCTGTGAGCGCAGCATCGGCCTCTTCACGGGTTGCGGCTTTTGCGGCAACATCCCATTTCGCAAATACTTCGCGGATCGGGTGGTCGGCCGGCGGCTCAATGCCAGAAGCGCCCTTGGTCGAGTACCAGATGTAATACTGGTTCGCATAGGAGTCGCTGCCCATCATGATACGCGGGTCTGCGGCAACGACCGAAAGACGATCGAAGGGGAACCACTGCATCTGGAATTCGTTGTTGTCGCGGCTGGCGTCCCACTGCGTGCGATCAATCAGGCGCGGCAGGAGTTCGACACCGATGCTCTTGAAGTTATCGGCAATGATCTCCATCGTTTTCGGGCCATTGGCGTGCTGCATTTCAACTACGATTGACAGCCGCTTGCCATCCGGGCGAAGGCGATAGCCATCACCGTCCCGCTCAGTGAGGCCAATTCCATCGAGGAGTTCGTTGGCCCGATCCGGATCATATTCCGCCCAATGGGTTTCGAGATCAGGATCGAAGTTCGGAGAGCCCGTGACAGGAGACGCCTGACGCGCTTCAGCCAGCCCGGAGAAGACGAGATCGTTGACGATCTCACGATCAATGGCAATGCTGAGCGCCTGGCGGAAGTCCGGAGTTTCGTAGAGTGAGCGCAGTACGTCGTCCTTGGTGTTCAGGTTCGGCACCAGCGACCAAGTCTGGGCTTGCGTCCAGCGATTGACCTGATATTCGCCCTTAGCTTCGTTCTCTTTGTAGAAGGTAAAGTCCTGAGGTTCGACATAGCGCATTTGCATGTCGATCTGCCCCTGTACGATCATGAGATTGAAGGCTTCCTGTTCACTAAACAGGCGGTGTGAGATGCGGTCGATGTACGGCAGCTGGTTGCCTGCCTGATCGACAGCGTAGTAGTACGGGTTGCGTACCATCGTCACGACGTCTGCCGGTGCCGGCTGCTCGATCTTCCACGCCGTGATCACTGGAAGCTCTGGATTTTGCCACCAAGCTGTTGCCGCGCCCTTCGAACCCCAGAGGTCCTGCCATTTCTCGACACCAAATTTCTCTGCGGCAGCCTTCAGTTCGGCTTCAGAAGCGTATTTGTTGTTGAACTGCTTGAGGTAATGTTTTGGGAAGATAAAGCTTGGGCGATCGAGACTGGGTTCGCCGGTCGAGTCCTTGGCCAATATCTCAAGAAAATACACATATGGATCTTCAAAGCTTACTTTGAACGTCTGTTCGTCTATCACCTCAAGCTTCATTGGCTTGCCGCCAGGGGCAAGGGTCTGGTCGACGCTTGCTAGAAGATCGCGGTTCATGAAGACATCGTTATACCAGAATTCAACATCTTCGGTGGTCACCGGATGTCCATCCGACCACTTCAAACCCTTCAGCAGTGTGAAGGTGAACTCCCGGGAATCTTCGCTGACCGAGTATGATTCAATATAGCCAGGCACAAGTTTAAGCTCACCGCCCGGCTCCTGAGACCATTTGATTACGCGCTCTTCCATCAATTTGGTCGGACCCCAGCGGTCGCCCGGACCTTTGAACGCGCGGCTCCAAGTGCCGCCATACTGGCCAACTTCCAGAGCATTCACCACCGTCGGGTTTTCGGGCAGGCGCTCCTCGACCGGAGGGAGTTCTCCCGCCCTCACCTTTTCGGCGAGCATGGGTGCTTCTTGAAATGCCCAGGCAGTTCCGGCAATGGTGCCTGTCAGCAAGATCGCCGACGACATTATGAAAATATTTTTATAATTTTTCATCTATCCCTCCCGTAGAATGCTTTTGATTTGGCTGCTCCACTGCCAGCAAAAGCTGATAAATCCACGATCCTAGATCAGCAAGTGAAAATCAAGTATAAAAATATTTTTACTTTATCGTGCGATAATGCCGCCGCCGCTGCCCCTTTCAATCAATTGGCAACCCAGTTCAATTCGGCATGGCGGGTGTTTCATACCCAGGATCGACAAGCGGTTTTCGAGTGTCTGGACTGCCAACGCTGCGAGTTCTGACAGAGGCACGCTGATCGTCGTCAATGGTGGGTGGGTCAAGTCGCCGAGCGCAACACCATCGAAGCCCACCAAGGCTACGTCGTCAGGGATTTTGACGCCTGCGTCTTTGAGCGCTGTTAGGGCCCCCATTGCCAGGTTGTCCGAAGCGCAGAAAATGGCCGTGCAACCATCCATCCCGCCTCGTTCTGCGAGGAAACGGCGAAGGGCCTTCTGTGCCTCGGCTGGCTCAAAGCTGTCGGCATATAATACTTCGCCAAGCGTTTCCGGTAGACCGCGTTCCGAATAGGCGTCGAAGAAGCCATTCAATCGCCGCTTGATCGTGCTTCGTCCGCGCCAAGTCAAGTGGAGGATGCGTCGGTGCCCGCGATCGAGCAGCCATTCAGTTGCAAGCCGTCCCGCATACCGATTTGCCGGGATTACGGTATCGACTGACATGGACGGATCTTCGCCATTCAGCAGAACCACTGGTATTCCGGAATTGGTCAGGGATTTGAGAAGCTTCGGGCGGTCGTCGTAGACGAGAATTATGCCCGAAGCGCCTGCGGCTTTCGCGCCGGCAATGATGTCGGTTGCATTGAGCTCTTCTCCCGTCCCGTGCAATACGAGCTTTATGTTCCGCCTCTTGCATTCCTTGGTAAGGCTGGTCAGCAATGTCCAAGATACCAGGTTGAGGTCATTATGCGGGAGATTCCCAGGCGGTACCGCCAGATAGACAGTCGTCAGTGATGCAATTGCACCTTTCTGCTGGCGTTTTGCGAGGTAGCCAAGTCGGCGTGCGGCGTCCAAGACACGCTCGCGAACTTCGTCTGAGATCGGCGCTGTTCCGTTCAATACGTGCGACACAGTGCTGATTGCTACACCAGCTGCTTCCGAAACATCCTTGATTCCGACTTTGGTGGATTTCTGACTGTCCAAAGGCCCTGCTCCTATTCAGAATAGTAGGGATTGGTGAATAGGCGAGGCTTTGCGCCATGCCAGACTTCAAATCGGATGAACTGGCATTCGAGCATTCTTTCCAGAAGGTGGCGTCCGGCGGTCGATTGGATGGTGTCCACGAGACCTTTCTCGGTGATGACGCGGATCTCGTCACCGATGGCAAGGCCAGAGAATTCCAACGCGACAGTCGCTCCCTGCGGCAGTATCTCGCCAAAAGGAGGCGTGATGTCCGCAACCGGCTTCACCATTGTATCTTCCGGGGAAGATGCGACCACATTCCGTCCGAGTTTTACCGCTTCCAGGATGTCGGCAATCGCGGTCCCCTCGACATAGAGGCGATTGGCCGGATGGCCATGGCGGCGCCTGTTCTTCAAATGGAAATCGCTGCCGCCGGTGACTGGGACCTGTCTGCCGGAAACCAGCAAGACCTGCCAGAATGCCAAGGCCTGTTCATTCATGGGTGTCCACAGACCATTCCAGATTTCCAGAGCGTCGAAAGTGACGTCAAATCCGGCCTGCCATCGTCCTCCCGCTGAATTCTGGAACGGATGATTGATGATGATGGTCGCACCATTGGCGCTCGCTTCGGCCATCTTGTTGGCCACGTCCCTTGGAGATCGGCAACGCCAGTCGACAATTGGTCTGTTGAGGCCAAGGAAGTTCGTATGCCCGTAAAATGACGTCAGTTCCATTGCCGGGATGACAAGCATCTCCGGATCGTCCGGGCGAATGGTGTTCTGTGAAATGGTATTGTGGTCCGTGATGGCGAGGAAATCGAGTCTGGCCGCGCGCGCGCGGTGAATGGCGTCATAGACAGTCACGCCGCCATCGGAATGCTCTGAATGGCTGTGGAGTTCGCCGGCAAGCCATCGGCCCTTACGCGGCACCAATCGGACGGTTACATCCACCTTGCAGTCAGGGCCGATCTTAACGATACCGAGTACGACATGCCATTGGCCGGGTAGGGGGCCCCTATCATAGCCGGGTGTGGTCCGGTTCTCCTCGATCGTTATAAAACCCCGCTCGGCGCCGCTCCAACCGCGCATGACACCATGCTGCGCGACCCCAATATCGATGACGCTGCCGCCGCCGCCAAAGGGAAAGTGGTAGCTGACTTCAATCCGCTCGACGTCATTGCTTACCGTGAACGGCAACTCGATAAAGGACTTCTCTCCCTCCGGGAACTGATCGATTTTGAAGTTGAATTCTTCAGCGGCGGTCGACATGGCTTAGCTTTCGATCTTGAGGGTCAGTATTTCAAACGGCTTGAAGACAAGTTCGATCTTGCCTTTGGTAATTGGGACCGGTGCGAGCTCCTGTTCAAGCAGATCTGTGAGGCATGCTCGCTCCACATTTTCGTTGAGTGCAATCTGCCGGGTGACCTCGCAACCTGTTGTTTGCCAAAGGCGGACAATGGTCGCTTGCCCGTTTTCTGCCCCTTTGATCGCCTCGATTGTTACGTCGGTTCCTTCGATTTCCAGAAGCGGTGCGAGTTGTCGTTCTTCCGCTGAACACCCCTCATCATAGGTCACTTGAAGCGGCAGGTTGAAATCTTCGGCGGCATTGTGAACAGTTCCCCTATCGCCATCGTGCAGAAGGACTGCATAGCGGAAGCGATGCTTGCCCTGGTCGGCCTCCGGCCAAGGATAGGTCGGTGAGCGCAGAAGAGTCAGCCTGACGGTGGTACCCTTGGCATCATATCCATATTTGCAGTCGTTGAGGAAAGCGATGCCGAAGTCGGGCTCGGCCACGTCGACCCAGCGCTGCATGGAGCATTCAAAGCGGGCGCGATCCCAGGAGGTGTTGCGGTGTGTTCCCCGGCGCACATGGCCGAACTGAATCTCGGCATCGACTGCAGCCGCATTGAGTTCAAGAGGGAAGGCTGCCTTGACCAGTGTGTTGTGCTCGTGCCAGTCAATGTACGTGTCGATATCCAGTCGCCTTGCATCATGTTCGAGGGCCACAATCTGAACGATCCTGGAATGTTCGTACTGCCATTCGAACCGGATTGCTGCCCTCAATGGGCCTTCCTCGACCACCGCCATGCTGATGAGTTGATCGATCTCGAAACACTGGTCTTCGAAATCTGCATCTATGTCCCAGGCATCATATTCTGCCGGCATATCGCGAAACGCCTGGAGACGGTTGGCAAGATATCCTGCTTTGATAATTTCACGGTTACGCGACTTGTCCCGGAGACTGGTAATCCGGCCATGGTGATCAAACCGGACCTCCAAGTACTGATTTGCAAGGCGGTTCGTCACGACTTCAAGGCGGGAAGCTACCGAATTTGTTGCGACATCAGTCAGGCAGCTTAAGGTGAGGGGACGGACATTGGTCACTGCAATTGCTGCTATGGTCGTGCCATCGGCTTGATGAAGCGACTGTTGTCCTTGGCCTGTAGTGAATGCCAGACCGGACCGGGTGCGAGACGCAGAGTTGATGACTGATGCTTTGCCTACGGGAGCCAATGCCTTGAGAAGGGATTGGCGCAGAGTGAGTGCTTTTTCGAAGAAATGCGCATAGTCACGATCGCTGTCCTCATAGACTGCGCCGATGGACGAGCCGGGCAAGATATCGTGGAACTGGTTCAGCATGACGATGTCCCACAAGACGCGAAGTTCGTCATGGGGGTATGGCGTGCCATGCTCTCGTCTTGCAAGAACTGCGAGGAACTCGAGTTCCTTGAGCGCGATCTCGGCGAGTCGATTGAAGCGCTTGTTTTTTGCTACCGAGGTCAGCGTGCCGCGGTGAAATTCGAGATAAAGCTCGCCAACCCAGACAGGATAACGTTCCGGGTGGGCCTGCATCTCGCCGATCAGCTTTTGAAAGAAGGGGCGCATGGCGCCGTGTACGACCTTGGGGCAACCAGGAATGCCCTTTTCCATGCGTCTAATGTTGTGAAGCATCTCTCGGGTAGGTCCACCACCGCCGTCCCCATGGCCGTAAACCAGGAACAGATCACCGGGAACGTGTTGTTGGCCATGTCTACGCCAGGTGCCCATGACATGGGTCGGCTTGAGGTTCGGACAGTAAGTGGTTCCGATACTCTTGGAGTCATAAGGCTGAGTGGTCAGGAAGTAGGCAACAACCTGGCTGCCATCGATACCTTGCCAGAAGAGCTTTTCGTCCGGCATCCGGTTGGTATCGTTCCAAGAAAGCTTATGGGTAACGAAGGTGTCGAGCCCGGACTTCTTCATCAATTGGGGCAGGGCCGCTGAATAACCAAAGGTATCCGGCAACCAAACCATGCGTGGCCGCACGCCGAATGTCCGCTGGTGGTAATCGACGCCATAGAGGATATGGCGAACGAGTGCCTCACCGCCTGCTATGTTGACGTCCGGCTCAAGCCACAAAGCGCCTTCAATCTCGAAGCGACCCGAGGAGACATGCGCGCTGATCTGGTCGAAGAGTTCCGGATAGTCCTCGTTCAGGTAGTCCAGCAGCACGCATTGATTGTACATGAAGCGATAGTCGGGAAACTCTTCCATCAGGGCGAGGGCGGTTGCCATCGAACGCGCCATTTTCTGGCGAGTTTCCCTCACCCGCCATAGCCAGGCAACATCGATATGGGTGTGACCCGTTACCACCACGACCGGCTTATTCTCAAAGTCAGTCGCCTGGTAGATCTCGGCGGCTATTTCTTTGGCACGTTGCAGTGATGATCTGAAGCGTAGGTCGTTGCCATCGCGAAGATCGATCTGATCAACGGCCTCATTCAGAATTCGGAGAATGAAGTGACGGCGCGGATCGTCTTCGGCGAGCAGCCGAGCCACGTCAAGCGGTACCTTGAGATCGTAATAGATATCTTCGGCTTGAAGGTCGTGTTCATGCAGCGTAACCGCGAAGCCCAACTGACGACGATCTTCGATCGTCCCGGCCTCGATCAAGATGTCAAAGCTTTCACTTTCAGTCGCAGATGTTGTCAGCAGGAATTCGCGGTGGTTGGCATCGCCGCCCTGTGCTATCCGACCGTTCACGCGGACAAGGCATTGGGGGTCGCTGCGCCCCATCACGTTTCCAAATGCAGCTTCGATACGACCGACAATCCGTTTTCCGGTGCTGTGGGACCCGAGTGTGACCTTGCCTCCGAACCAATAATAGCCATCCGGTTCGCCCCAGATGTGGTCTGGGGTAACCTCCAGCCAGTCCGCCCTATCTGCTTCAATCGCGCTTTGTCGGCCGTGGTATTCGGCTGAGCGGTAGCGGAGCGGCACTGTCTCACCCAGAGGACGGAATATGCGAGCGCCCAGTTTCGACAAGAGGTTATCGAGCTTGCGGATGGTCTTCATCGATCAACTTTCTTCAGGCAAACTGATCAGATGTTCTGCTCAACAGACCATGTTGTCGGGTATGCATTCACGATCACATCGCTTTCGGGGTGGAAACCTTCGGGAAGGGGATCCGGTCTTGTAAAGCGGATGGCATCGTGGGTCAGGTTCTCCACGTTCAAGGCAAAGAGTGCCGGCATTCCACCAGGATAGGGAACCAGCCCTATAACCTTGCCATCAGCATCCTTTACCCATGCATTCGCGCGACCTGCTGCATCGGGGGATGGTGCAAGATCGAAATGTGTGGGGCGCACATCATAAGTCCGCCCCTTCAGCGGGCCGTCGACTTGTTTAAGAGTGATGTTTGACAGGTCTACATTGCGGATACCGGCCTTGCTGTCAGCAACAAAGTTGATTGCACCCTCCATGGTACCGCTGATGTTACGAAAGCGGATGTTTTCGACGATTCCGGCTATCTTGCCGGGGCGGCGATCCAGGCAGTTGACGGTGATTGCTTCGCCCGATCCCCAGAACCCGTCAGGCGTCTGGAAGCACTCCACCTCAATCGTGTCGAACAGAATGTTGGCAATCCAACCGCCGTCGCGAGAGAATATGCCCATGCCGCGATTGGAATTCATAAGCCGGCAGCGTGAGAAGCGGATGTTTTCGAAGTCACCGTGGCTTTCAGTCCCGATTTTCAAGGCGCAGCTGTTGCTTTCGATGTAAGTGTTCTCGACAAGAATGTTTCGGCAGTGACCAATTGTCTTTCCGTCTGGACCCATGCTTGTCTTGAGGACTATGCCGTCATCTGCCGTGGTTATGTGGCAGTTGCGGATGGCAACATCCTCGCAGGCGTCAATCACGATGCCGTCCGTGTTCGGCATTTCCGTATCATTCGTAACCCGAACCCCGTCGATCTCCACGTTTCGACATCCAATGAGATGAATGGTCCACATCGGCGATTGCCGGATTGAGAAGCCCTCAAGGCGAATGTTTTCGCAACCGTCGAAGACCAGCACGCGAGGGCGATACTCCGCAGGGATGTGTGTTCCCATGTCGTCCAGACGTCCGATGATCGCTTCCGCCCCGGGAGCATCAACCAGTCCATCTCCGGAGATTCGAATGTTTTTCTCATTTTTGGCAAGAATGATCGCGCGATCGGATTTCTCTGCGATGACATCGATCCTGTTCGTTTCGTAGGGTGCATAGCCGTCTACAGGGCGCAGAACAGCTCCGGCAGCAAGATGGAGATGAAGGCCTGAGGGTAGCTTCAATGCTGCGCAGGAATGAATCCCAGGAGGTAGTTCTAACACGCAACCAGCCTCTGCGGCGTAGTCCAGTTGTTCCTGCAAAGAGGCTACCGGAAAATGCTCTTTAACGAATAAAATTTCATTATTTTTCACTGGTCTTTTTCCGTGATTTCGCATTTTTCATAGAAATGTGCATGAATTTTCAGCAATTTCAAGCGAATTGGCATGACCTTTGTCATGGATCTTATTTTATTACGAAATTAATTCAATGATTGTAGCTTCAGATTTGATGTCTGGTAAGACGCTGAACCCATCCACAAGTTCTCTTGGGAAATGTTGGAACAAGATGCTGGGTACCCTGTTCTGGAGATGGAACAGGGGGGCTCCATGACGCCGACACAAGTCTCGCTTGCAGTTTTGGTTGTTACGATAACTGGTGCACTTGCGGTGGTGCCGACCATCGTCTTTTTAACTTTTGCCGGTTTGCTGTTGGCAATCCTGCTCGACATGGGCGCTAGTCCGATCAGATCTGTTACGAGCCTTCCCCGTCGCGTTTGTGTGTTGGTTTTCGCCCTGCTGCTGACTTCTCTTCTGGTCTTGTTCGCCACCTGGTTCGCCCCGTCGGTGGCAGCGCAGTTTGATCAATTGGTTCAGGCAATCCCGGCTGCGTTTTCGCGGGTGCAGGGTTGGCTTGAGCAGTATGAGTGGGCTCAAAACCTCCTTAGTGAGGTTTCTCCGGAAGACATACTGACCGGTCAGATCGGCTCCACCGCCACCTCGGCTTTGTCCACGACATTCGGTGGCATCGGGAATCTGGTGATCATCCTGTTTGTGGGACTTTATGGGGCGCTGGAACCGGGAGTGTATCGCAAGGGATTGCTTATCCTCTTCCCCAAGGAGAGCCGTGGCCGTGGAGGGGATGTCACCGACAAAGCCATGATACGACTGCGGCAGTGGCTGAAAGCCCAGTTGATGTCGATGACTGCGGTGGGTGTTTTGACAGCACTGGGACTTTGGGCAATTGGACTTCCGCTGCCGATCCTGCTTGGTGGCATTGCCGCCCTTCTGGCCTTCATCCCAAATATAGGTCCGATTCTAGCAGCCTTGCCAGCGCTCGCGCTAGCCATGGGCGAAGGGGTTTCCATGATGCTGTGGGTTGTGGGTGTCTATGTCGCCGTGCAGACGCTGGAGAGCTATTTCATCACGCCTCTCATACAGCGACAGGAAGCCAGCCTCCCGCCGGCTCTGATCATATCAATGCAGGTGCTCTTCGGTCTCCTGTTCGGCATTCTGGGTCTTGCGCTTGCTACACCGTTCACGGCTCTCCTTCTGGTTTTGATCCGGGAACTCTACGTTCGTGACTATGTGAACCAAAGGCAGCCCGGATAGGGATTTGACCGCCGACTTACGGATGGAACTTTCTTCCGATTGTAGCTGTTTGCCTGTTGAAGTTCCTGTTTCGGCTATGAAGCCGGACGACGTTACGACGCCTGCAATCCTCAAATCACGGGAGAGACTTCTTTATGAAACGACTCCAAGTCCTATTCGCTGTTGCCGTCATCAGTCTTGTTTTCGGTTTGCTACCGCAGCGCGTTGCTGCGCAAGACAATGATCCGGCGCAGTTTGCAGAGAGGCTGGCAGTTTTGAACACCTATCTCAGGGAGGCTTCCGAGCTCGCTATCGAGCGTGCCCAGCAGGACACGATCAGAAATTTTGCGCTGACAGCAATCGATCAGGAC
Source organism: Peteryoungia desertarenae (assembly GCF_005860795.2). Classification (GTDB taxonomy): domain Bacteria; phylum Pseudomonadota; class Alphaproteobacteria; order Rhizobiales; family Rhizobiaceae; genus Allorhizobium; species Allorhizobium desertarenae. The sequence continues at coordinate 446,278 of NZ_CP058350.1, read as the reverse complement.
CGCAATTTTGCAGCCGATCTGGCTGAGAGTGCGATGCTTGAGGGTGTGATGCTCGATGACGATCTCGATCAGGAATATGCGAGTAAGCTTGAAGCGATCAGACAGGCATCTGATGAAACCTTCGATATGGCCTATATCTCTGCCCAGGTTACAGCCTATGAAAGCATGGTCGAGCTCATCATGCCGTATATCGAAAATGGCCCGATAGGTCAGCTCAAGGCTTTTGCCAGTGACCATATCAGCGGTCCTCGTTCGCTCTACAACATCGCGCTGAACCTTTCGCGTACCCAGGCACCCTTGCCGGCGCCTGTTTCGCCTGACACTACATTCGTGCCGTCCGCTCCGGCTGATTGAAGAGGTCAGGGGTGACGAGACAATGATTGCAGACCGAAAAACGAAAGAAGCTCTGAACACCCTGGAAAGCGGACGAGGGCGACATGCCGAACGTCCGGAAGATATTCCCGCGAAAGGCTGGAAAGATGTCGCGTTCCGGGTTTGGGACGAAATCAACAAGGACCGGGTGTCGCTTGTTGCTGCGGGCGTATCCTTCTATCTCATGCTGGCGCTTTTCCCGGCGCTGGCCGCACTTGTCTCCATCTATGGTCTGATTGCTGATCCATCCTCGATTGGCGAACGGATCACTTTTTTAGGGGAAGTCTTTCCTGCGGGCGCCATGGAACTCATCCTTGAGCAACTCAGCTCTTTCGCCTCGCAGAAACCCGCGTCTCTCAGCCTCGGCGTGATCGCCGGTCTGCTGGTCACTCTTTGGAGTGCCCACAATGGGGTCACCGCGTTGTTTGACGCAATGAATATCGCCTATGAGGAGACGGAGAAGCGCAGCTTTATCAAACTGACACTCGTATCCTTTCTCTTCATGCTTGCAGGATTGTTCATCATCATCCTGATGATCCTTGGGATGGGGATTCTGCCACTTGCACTCGCTCTTCTGGGCGTCGACGACAGCCTTGAGATCATCAGCAAGGTTGCGCGATGGCCATTGATGCTCATCTTTGTCTGTGCTGCCATCGCAAGCCTGTACCGCTACGGTCCGAGTCGCGAACGCGCCAAGCTCCGATGGTTGACTTGGGGGGCGGCACTGAGCACCGTTGCCTGGCTGATCATGGCGCTTGGATTCTCCTTCTACCTCGAGAATTTTGCTGACTTCAACGCGACCTATGGCACTTTAGGGACGTTTGTCGGCTTTATGATCTGGACTTGGCTTTCTGTCCTGATCCTGATTGTCGGGGCCGAGCTCAATGCCGAACTGGAGCATCAGACAGCACGTGATTCAACGGTCAGTCCGGAGAAACCCATGGGGCAACGCGGAGCCCATGTTGCCGACACGCTGGGCAAGTTGCGGCAATAAGGCTGCCCCATCGATCCTTCATATTCTGCGTCCCAAAACTGGCAAATTCGCGCCATACCCGCTCTGCTAATCTCTTGAGTTTTCTTCATTGTCTGGTGAGCGCAGCCCGAATCGGGCCTCAAGCCTCCGTAACAGCCAAAGGACTGTCATGGCGAAAAAGGTGACGAGCAATGCCACCTGCCAGAAACCCAGTCCGGCAGCCAGGCCTATGCTGCCAGCAAGCCACATACCGGCTCCCGTTGTGAGCCCGTGAACTTCGCCTCTCGAAAACACAATCGTACCTGCTGCGAGAAAGGCGACGCCGCTTGTCAGGCTTTCTATGATCCTCAAGGGGTCTATCCGGATTTCGTCAGACCCAAAGGTCGATAGATGGGTAATCTCGATTGCTGCGATGGAGAGCGCTGCTGCGGACAGGCAGATCAGGATATGGGTCCTCAATCCTGCCGAACGCCGATGCCATTCGCGCTCAAAGCCGACGATCGCTCCGCAGATCAGCGCAATCAGCAACCGCAATGCAATGACGCTGATTGGCAGATAGGTCTCATGCATGAAGTCATCGATGACGGGGTCCATGGGCTCTTAAACCGATCAAACTTAAGCTCTGTTCCATGCATCTGCCCCTTGCACCGACCCAAAACGAAGATGCGGGTGACAGCATCAGCCACCACCCGCATCCTTTGGGTTCGATGCCAGATTACTGATCGGAACCTGTCTTTGTTTCTCCCGACGTCGCGTCCTGTGACGCGCCACCATTGTTAGTCGACGTGCTGCCCATTGCGCCGCGCATCGGCGGATCAATGACCATCAAGACCTGGTTGCCGTCCTGGGTCTGTGCCTGGACAAGGTATGAGGCGTCAAGGATCTGGACGTTGCTGAAGCCCGCCTGGCTCAGCTGATCGCGAAGCTTCTGCTGGTCCATAGGGCCGACACCGGTCTGGCTCGTGGTCGCCGCGCTATCGGTGCCAGTGTTTGCCGAACCTGTCGACGTATCGCTCGTCTGCGCCAATGCCGGAACGGCAAGGAGGCTAACGGCAAATGTCAGTGCTGCAATTTTCATGGTGTTTCTCCTCAGTTTTCAGTTGAATGAGGGCAGGTGCGAAAAGGCCCCTGACCTGACCCGATCCGCCAGGGACGACGGTTCGGGCACCAACCTTCAGCGGGAGACTGTGTCTTCGGCTGAGGTCAGGATTATCTGGAGGAGCTCCCGGGAACTCCTCCTCGTCTTGGTCAAGTTACTCGTCGTTCATCAGGCGATCTTCCTCGTAGGGTTCGATCGCAGTTGCCTCAGCGCGGTCGTAAGGCATGTTGTAGTAGCGATTGCCCGGATGCCAACCGTAACGGTAGCCGTAGAACGGATAGGCATATCGACCACGCGTTCCGTAGCCTGCGTCTCGATCAACGACTGCGGCAACAATCTGCCCGTCTTGGAAAATCAGATCGTCCACGTAGCCGAATCCCATATAGCCAGATTGTGCTGTCTGACCGGCCGCCTGCTGGCCTGTTGTCTGCTCGGCAGCCTGTGACGTTGCATCACCTCTAATACGGGCAATATCGCCGATCACTTCTGACGCACGCCAGGCGCGGGGTCCAAGTTCAACATCGTCCAGTTCGGTGACGACATCATTGGCGATCTGGCCCATGGTCGGCACATTGAGTACGCTGAAGTCATCGACAGTGTCTTCGGTGACAGGGATCTGGACCGTTCCGTCTTCCCGGATCACGACTCGATCCCACGGTACGCTCACATGCGTATCCCCGATGTCCCAGAAGCCGCCGACTTCGGCAACGACCGAGAGGAGACGTCCGTCCGGGCCGACGATCAGATCTTCCACGTCGCCGATCTCTTCGCCATTTTCGCCGTAGACTTCACGGTCAAACAATGCTTCGGCACTCCAGCCGGATCGGTAAACGGTATCCATGTCCCAATCATCAAGGGGAATGACCTCCCCAACCTGGATCGCGCCATCGGAACCCGCTGTTGCGCCGGTGTTTGCCGCTGTGTTCTGGGCCTGCTGTGTCCCTGTGGCGGTCGACACCTGACCTGTTGTCGTAGCATCCGTTGCAGCCTGATTGGTCTCATCGGATGTCATGGTGTTGTTGCCAGTGCCGGCCTGCTGGTCCGAGGGCACAACGACACCCACAACTGCGACGACCTGATCATACTCGCTCTGATCCAGGTTGCCGCTTCGGTCGCGGTCGCTGACGCTTGTCAGGCCACGGCGAAATTCTTCAGGGGTGAGATAGCCGTCGTCAGCACCCTGCCAGGGACCGCTCAAGTCCACATCATTCAGTGCGGTTCTGAGTTCCTCTTGGGAAAGCTGACCATCCCCATCTTCGTCCATTTCCTCGAACGGCGGTCTCTCGCTGTCAAACCAGTTACTCCAGTTGTTGGAATATGCGGCTTCGTCGACCTGTCCGTTGTTCCGGCCCCAGGCCTCATGCAGCCCTGCTGCAAACTCCTCGCCTTCCAGTCGCTGATTGCTATTCACGTCCCACTGGTTGAAGGCATGTTCGCTTACGGAACGCATTTCCTGGGAATCGGCATTCACCGTTCCTGCTGCATTCGAATTGGCCTGAGCCATTGCAGGACCTGCTGACGCGGCCAGAATGACGACCAGTGCTGTTTCCAGTCTCTTCATGGTTTGTACTCCTCTCTTTTGACGATCAGCCCTGTGCGCAAAGGCAAAACTTCTCTGCCTGGCGCGTGACTGCGACAGTCATGTCCGGTTCGCCGGACTTGGCTGATTGGTTGGGTTGCGGAAGCCCCGCTTACTGCTGTTCGATTACGCCGCAGGCGATCCGGTCGCCGGAGGCTCCGGATGGTTGGCTGCGGTAATCGTCTGCTGTCGAGTGAACAACAAGCGCCGATCCGTCATCATCCAGAAGGGCATGGTCGCCCTCTGTCAGGGAGAGGTTCGCCGCAAAGGTCTCAACGATCATGGTACCATCCGCCATGGCGGTCTGGTTGGCCAAGTCGCCGGCATGCGGCCCATTCTCGACCGCAAAGCCGTGTTCGTTTCCGTCCGGAGCGAAGTGTCCTCCGGCAGACTTGAAGGCATCGTCCACATTGCAGCTTCGCGTTTCATGGATATGGAAGCCATGGGGACCTTCAGGGATATTCGCGAGGCGCGCCTGGATCAAAACGCCGTTTGGCATTTCGACCAGTGTCGCTGTTCCGATGGGTTCACCTGATGCATTGATGAAGGCTGCACGCGCTACATCCGGACTGACGGTCGCTTCCTGGGCTGCGACTGACGACGCACACGCTAGCGAAAGACCGACAGCGAAAGCTGCTTTTTTCATGATCTTCTCCCGGACTGTTCAGTTTGTCTCTTTGTCCGCTCCAACGGAGACGAGGCGAGGTTCGACAACTGCCTTCCGGACACGAAGGGCTAACCATTCGGCTCACGCAGTGTTCCAAATTTTCTGGTTGCAGACAGCAAGTCGCCGCTTCCCGCCTCTTTGTCTCTGGGTAAGGAACAAAGGCCGGATCGCGAAGTTCTGGCCAAACGGCTGAGCTCATCCTCCGGTGGCTTGTCATCTGGCTGACCGAACGACTTGAGACGCAAATTCCAACAGGATTGGGGCTGACCGGCCCTGCCTTCACTGCAGGAGAGGAACAATGGGACCACTGGCCCATCATATGATTGTGCACATCATTCTGATGAACCTGCTGGCCCCCGTTCTTGCGCTCGTTGGTCTCCGGTTTCGCGACACCACCGAAGTCCCAGCACCCTATCATTTGGCGGTCTTCAGCGTCCTGCAGCTGCTGGCGCTCTGGGGTTGGCATGCGCCGCCGATATTGACCGGTACCATGGACTCAATCGCTCTTACTTTTGCAATGCAAGCGTCGCTGTTCCTCAGCGCCTTGGCGTTCTGGTGGGCGGTTCTGGGTTATCGTGGCGACCAAAGGTGGAAGCCGATTGTAGCGCTATTGGTTACTGGCAAACTTTTTTGCCTTTTGGCTGTTCTTTTCGTCTTTGCGCCGCGCGCTCTTTATCCGGAAATCATAGCCGGACTCGCCTTCATGCACTCCGTTGACGGCAGCTTTCTACTAGCTGATCAGCAGCTTGCGGGTTCGATCATGCTGGTCGCATGCCCATTGACCTACGTCTTGGCAGGCGTCGTGCTCGCTGCGCGCTGGTTGAGCGATATGACAAATACAGAAACCTCTGCGAAAATCGCAGAGGTTGGTTCAATCGGTCGCGTTTGACCGGCGGTCACCCCATTATCAAGCAGACTGTTGCAACTCGCTCAATTGCCGAGAATGCCGGGCAGACGAAGGCCCTTTTCATTGGCGCAGTAGAGCGCGATGTCATAGCCCGCATCGGCATGCCGCATGACGCCGGTTGCCGGATCGTTCCAGAGCACCCGCTCCAGCCGGCGCGCAGCATCATCCGTGCCATCGGCGCAGATCACCATGCCGGAATGCTGCGAAAAGCCCATGCCCACACCTCCGCCGTGATGCAGCGAAACCCAAGTCGCACCCGAGGCGCAATTCAGAAGCGCGTTCAAAAGCGGCCAGTCGGACACGGCGTCGGAACCGTCCTTCATCGCTTCCGTCTCGCGGTTGGGGGAGGCGACGGAGCCGCTGTCGAGATGGTCACGGCCGATGACAACGGGAGCCTTGAGTTCGCCATTGCGCACCATCTCGTTGAAGGCAAGGCCCAGCTTGTGGCGATCGCCAAGGCCGACCCAGCAGATGCGGGCAGGCAGGCCCTGGAAGGCGATGCGTTCGCGCGCCATGTCCAGCCAGTTGTGCAGATGCTTGTTGTCGGGCAGCAGCTCCTTCACCTTGGCATCCGTCTTGTAGATATCCTCCGGATCGCCGGAAAGTGCGGCCCAGCGGAAGGGGCCGATGCCGCGGCAGAACAGCGGGCGGATATAGGCCGGCACGAAGCCTGGGAAGGCGAAGGCATTCTCGAAGCCTTCCTCCTTGGCGACCTGGCGAATGTTGTTGCCATAGTCGAGCGTCGGAATGCCCCTGTTCCAGAAGTCGACCATCGCCTGCACATGGGTCTTCATCGAGGCGCGGGCGGCAACTTCCACCGCCTTCGGATCGCTCTCCTGCTTCGCCCGCCATTCGGCGACCGTCCAGCCAAGCGGCAGATAGCCGTGAACAGGGTCATGGGCAGAGGTCTGGTCGGTGACAATGTCGGGGCGCACGCCGCGACGCACGAGTTCCGGGAAGATCTCGGCGGCATTGCCGACGAGGCCGACGGATTTCGCTTCGCCCGCCTTGGTCCATTGGTCGATAAGGGCAAGCGCCTCGTCCAGCGTATGCGCCTTGGCATCGACGTAGCGGGTGCGCAGGCGGAAATCGATACGGGTCTCGTCGCATTCGACGGCAAGGCAGCAGGCGCCAGCCATGACGGCGGCGAGCGGCTGTGCGCCACCCATGCCGCCAAGGCCGCCGGTCAGGATCCACTTGCCCTTGAGATTGCCGTTGTAGTGCTGGCGCCCGGCCTCCACGAAGGTCTCGTAGGTGCCCTGCACGATGCCTTGGGTGCCGATATAGATCCACGAGCCGGCGGTCATCTGGCCGTACATGGCCAGCCCCTTCTTATCCAGCTCATTGAAGTGGTCCCAGGTCGCCCAATGCGGCACGAGATTGGAATTGGCAATCAACACGCGCGGCGCATCCTTGTGGGTGCGGAACACACCGACCGGCTTGCCCGACTGGACGATCAGCGTCTCTTCTTCGGTGAGCGTCTTCAGCGTCTCGACGATCCGGTCGAAATCATCCCAGGTGCGCGCTGCCCGGCCGATACCGCCATAGACGACCAGCTCATGCGGCCGCTCGGCGACATCAGGGTCGAGATTGTTCATCAGCATGCGGAGCGGCGCTTCCGTCATCCAGCTCTTGGCCGAGAGTTCGGTTCCGGTGGCGGCGCGGACGTCGCGGATATTGTGTCGGGGATTGCTCATGGTCCTCGCTCCTCAGCGTTTCAGTTCGAGCGCGATGGCTTCGATTGATGTCAGAATGTTCTTGAGATGCCGTCGCAGCGCCTCGGCCTTTGCGGCGTCATAGGCGAAAGGCGGTGCTTCGGTGGCCAGATGGCTGATCTGCGCCAGTTCCATCTGAATGGCGTGCACGCCTGTATCCGGCTGTCCGTAATGCCGGGTCGTCCAGCCGCCCTTGAAGCGGCCATTGACCACCGACGTGTATCCTGCGGCCCGACCGGCGATCTCGGCGACAGTTGTCTCGATCCTGGCATCGCAGGTGCGGCCCATGTCCGTGCCGATGTTGAAGTCCTGCAGGGGGCCTTCGAAAAGAAAGGGGATCAGCGAGCGGATCGAATGGCAGTCGTAAAGCACCGCCACGCCATGCATCGCCTTCACGCGCTCGATCTCGGCTTTTAGCGCCGCATGATAGGGCCCGTGGAAGCCTGCCAGCCGATCGGCAATATCGTCCTCGGTCGGCTCCTCGCCGCTTTTCCAGATGGCGACGCCGTCGAAATCCGTTTCCGGCACAAGGCCGGTCGTGTTCTGCCCGGGATAGAGGCTCACCCCTGCGGGATCGCGGTTCGCGTCGATCACGTAGCGATGGAAGGTCGCCCGGACCGTCGTCGCGTCCGGCAACAATCCAGCGTAGAGCTCATGGATGTGCCAGTCGGTGTCAGCCAGCAGCTTGCCGTTATCATTGAGGCGATCCCAGATCGCGGGCGGCACGTCCGTGCCCGTATGTGGAAAGGCGACAATAACGGGGGAGGTGCCTTGCTTGACTTCAAAGACGGCCATCTCAACCCTCCAGGCCCGGCAACAGGCTGGCGGAGACCGCCGAAATCAGTGTGCCATCCGCAACCAGGCGACCAGCGGCTTCCAGATCGGGCGCCATGTAGCGGTCCTCCTCCAGGGTGGCGACGTGGGCACGCAGGGTGGAGATCACGTTTCGCAGTTCCGGGCTCGTTGTCAGGGGCGCGCGGAATTCGACGCCCTGGGCGGCCGTCAAAGCTTCGATGCCGATGATCGAGAAGAGGTTGTCCGTCATCTGCAGCAGGCGCCGCGCGCCATGGCAGGCCATCGAAACATGATCTTCCTGATTGGCCGAGGTCGGGGTCGAATCGACCGAGGCCGGATGCGCCATCTGCTTGTTTTCGCTCATCAGCGCAGCCGACGTCACCTCCGCGATCATCAGGCCGGAGTTGAGCCCCGGCTTCTTGGCGAGGAAGGCCGGTAGCCCATAGGACAGGGCCGGATCGACCAGCAACGCGATGCGCCGTTGTGCGATCGCGCCGATTTCGCAAACGGTAATCGCGATCTGGTCGGCGGCAAAAGCTACCGGCTCAGCGTGGAAATTGCCGCCTGAGACAACACTCATATCGGACAGCACGAGCGGATTGTCGGTGACGGCGTTCGCTTCGATTTCGAGCGTGCGCCCTGCCATACGCAACAGGTCGAGGCAGGCGCCGTCGACCTGCGGCTGGCAGCGGATGCAATAGGGATCCTGTACCCGCTCGTCGCCTTCCAGATGGCTTTCCCGGATGACGGAGCCGGAAAGCAGGCCGCGCAAGGCCGCCGCCGTATCGATCTGGCCCTTGTGGCCCCTGAGCGTGTGAATGTCAGCGGTGAAGGGCGCCGACGAGCCCATCGCGGCGTCGGTCGAGAGCGCGCCGGTAATGAGCGCCGCCTGTGCGGCACGATGGGCGCGGAACAGGCCGGCCAGTGCCAGCGCGGTGGAGGCCTGCGTGCCGTTGATCAGCGCCAGACCTTCCTTGGCCGCCAGCACGACGGGTGTCAGCCCCGCCCGCTTCAGCGCCTCGGCGCCGGAAAGCCGTTCGCCCTGATAGAAGGCTTCCGCCTCGCCCATCATCACAGCGGCCATATGCGCGAGCGGTGCAAGATCACCGGAGGCGCCGACGGAGCCCTTTTCCGGAATGAGTGGAGTGACGCCCTTGTCCAGCATGCCCTCGATCAGGCGAACCAGTTCGAGCCTGACGCCGGAGGCGCCGCGACCGAGCGAGATCAGCTTCAGCGCCATGATCAGGCGCACGATATTGTCCGCCAGCGGCTGACCCACGCCGCAGCAATGCGAGAGGATCAGATTACGCTGCAGGGTTGCCGTATCCGCCGCATCGATCTTGATCGAGGCCAATTTGCCGAAGCCGGTATTGATGCCGTAGACCGGTTTGTTGCCGGAGGCGATAGCCGCGATCCGGGCGGCAGCCTTCTCGATGCCGGCATCGAAGCTGCAGTCGAGCACGGCGCTTTCGCCGCTCCAGTAGATGCGGGCCAGATCGGCTAGGGTGACGCTGCCTGGATGAAGTGTCAGTGTCATGCTCTTTCTCCTCCCGACATGCGTGTCATTTCGCCGTTCCAAACACGACGATGCAGCGGATTGAAACCAATCCGGTAGACGAGTTCTGAAGGCGCTTCGATATTCCAGATCGCGAAATCGGCGCGCTTGCCGACTTCAAGGCTCCCGATCTGGTTTTGCATTCCTAGTGCTTTTGCGGCTTCGCGGGTTACGCCCGCCAAGCACTCCTCAATGGTCAACCCGAACAGGGTGGCTCCCATGTTCATCGTGAGTAGCAGTGATGTTAGCGGAGATGTTCCGGGATTGCTGTCCGAAGCCAGCGCCATCGCGACACCATGGCGGCGAAAGAGCTCGACTGGTGGCTTGCGGGTTTCCCGAAGGAAGTAAAAAGCTCCAGGCAATAGGACAGCGACCGTGCCATGATTTGCCATGGCGATCACACCAGCTTCATCCGTGTATTCCAGATGGTCGGCGGAGAGGGCACCAAACTCAGCAGCGAGAGCTGCCCCTTGCAGATTGGAAAGCTGGTCGGCATGCAGTTTGACCGGTAAGCCAAGTCGCTTTGCTTCCGCAAACACCAGTCTGATTTCGTCCGGTGAAAAGGCGATTCCCTCGCAAAAGCCGTCGACAGCATCGACCAAGCCCTGTGCATGGGCGCTGAGCAGCCCGGGCAAGACCACATCCTCTACGAACTGGCGATTGCGGCCCCTATAGATTGCTGGCGCCGTATGGGCTCCGAGATAGCTGGTTCGGACTGTTACTGCCCGTCGGCGGCTGATTTGCCGTGCCGCTCGCAACATCTTGGCTTCATCTTCGTTTGTCAGGCCGTAGCCAGACTTTATCTCGACTGTGGTTACGCCCTCCGAGATAAGTGCATCAAGTCGTGGAAGGCTCTGGTTAACAAGATCCAGTTCGCTTGCAGCGCGCACTTGGTTGACTGACGAGACGATTCCGCCGCCATTCTGGGCGATCTCCTCGTAGCTTGCCCCATTCAGGCGCAGTTCGAATTCTTTGGCGCGGTTGCCCGCATAGACAAGATGTGTGTGGCAATCGACCAATCCGGGAGTGATCCACCGACCCTCGCAATCAATCTGTTCGGCCTGGGACCTGAGCGCCGACGGCATCTCGGCTGATCGACCAACGTAAACAATCCGTCCAGCTTCGCTGGCGATCGCACCGTTTTCGATGATCCCCAAGCCTTCGTCTTTAGCGCTCACCGTTGCCAGCCGAGCATTGGTCCAGATCCGCCTCAGAACTGTCATAGCTGCGTTCCTACGCCTTGTGATTTCGATGGGATGTGATAATATGTATATACTTATTATCGGTGCCGCAAGATGTAAATGTTGCGGCCATTTACCCGGAGGCAGTTTAAATGACGGCAATTCACGCTGAGTTCGCTTTGCTCTCCGGCGGACTGGTCAGCAATGTCCGCGTTGTCCTTGATGGATCGACGATCGCGGCGGTCATCCCCAGTGCCCAGCGGGAAGCGAATGACATTTCTGTCTCTGTCTTGCTGCCAGCCATGTCGAATGTTCACAGTCACGCTTTCCAGCGCGCGATGGCAGGTCTTGCGGAAACAAGAGGCCCAGGTACCGACAATTTCTGGAGCTGGCGCACGGTCATGTATCGCTTTGCGCTTTCGATGACCCCCGACCATGTCGAAGCGGTCGCAGCCCAGCTTTACATGGAGATGCTGGAAGCCGGATTCTCTCGGGTTGGGGAATTCCACTATCTTCACCACGACCAAGATGGTCGACCCTACGCCAACCCTGCTGAAATGAGCGAACGGATTGCAGCAGCAAGCATGGAAGCCGGGATTGAACTCACCCTCCTGCCGGTTTTCTACGCCCATTCGAATTTTGGCGGTCAGGCTCCGGCGGAAGGTCAGCGGCGGTTCATCCATGATCTGGATGGATTTGCCGCACTCATGGAGAAAACAGAGATCCTTGTTGCCGGCTTGCCCGGCGGAGTGTTGGGTTTGGCTCCCCACAGTTTGCGGGCGGTCACCCCCGACGAGTTATCGAAACTCCTGCACTTCAAGAAAGGTGGGCCATTCCACATCCATGCAGCCGAGCAGACGAAGGAGGTTGAAGATTGTCTGGCCTGGTTGGGCGCACGACCTGTTGAATGGCTTCTCGACAACGCTCCCGTTGATCAAAGCTGGTGCCTTATTCATTCCACCCATCTCTCGGAAAACGAAGTGCAAAGGCTGGCAGCGAGCGGTGCGATTGCGGGGCTTTGTCCGATCACTGAAGCAAATCTCGGTGACGGCATCTTTTCGGGACCGAGTTTCACAGAGCAGGGCGGATGTTTTGGGATCGGAACCGACTCCAATGTCCTCATTTCGGTTCATGAAGAACTCCGAATGCTGGAATACGCGCAGCGGCTAGGACTTCGCTCCAGAAACATCATTGCACCTCCAGGTGGGTCTACCGGCTTGGCACTTTATCAACACGCGCTTAGGGGCGGTTCATATGCCCTTGGGACTGAGAGCGGAATTGCAGCCGGTGCACCGGCCAACCTGATCAGCCTCGACCTTTCAGAGGTTCCCTGGTTGCCGCCAGCTCAGATCCTTGATCATTGGTTGTTCGCCGACGGTATCCGGATTTCAGATGTCTGGATTCGCGCGACCCGCCTTGTTCATGATAGTCGCCATGTCAAACGTGATGAAATCCAGCGACGCTTCCATGCCGCGATGATTGATCTGATGGGGCAGCATGGTCATTGAAAGTCACTTTTCCCCGTTCTGGCCGTGGGCTAAAGGCAGGGAGTGTCGGAAATGGAAGGATCTACGTGACCATTGGCAAGACGAGCGACGCGACGCTTCACCAGAGAATTTTGAGTGAGATAGAGCAGAAGATCACGTCCGGTGATTGGCCACCTGGCCATCGCATGCCGTTTGAACTTGACCTTGCCGAGCACTATGGTTGCTCGCGCATGACGGTCAACAAGGTGATGACCCAGCTTGCCAAGGCGGGGCTTATCGAGCGTCGGAAAAAGTCAGGCAGTTTCGTCAGCCAGCCGAGAAGCCAGTCGGCTGTTCTGGAAATTCACGATATCGAGACCGAGGTTCGCGCGCTTGGGCTTGAATATGCTTATGAAATAGGGAGTTTCTCCGTCCGTCGGGCGATAGAGGGTGATCTGGCAAAACTTGATGTGTCGCCGGGTGATCAGTTAGCTGAAGTATCCTGTCTGCATCGTGCCGCTATGCGTCCGTTCTGCCTTGAACAGCGTCTCATCAATCTGAAGACCGTGCCTGCCGCGGCAAAACCTGATTTCTCCCAATTGTCGCCTGGAGCATGGTTGTTGAAAGTAATCCCGTGGAGTGCCGCCGAGCATCGCATCTTTGCAACCGGGGCATCGGTGGACGTGGCGCGCTGTCTTGAAATTGCCCGCAACGAAGCATGTCTTGTGGTCGAACGACGGACTTGGAGCCATTCGGGTGCTGTTACATATGTTCGTTTCACTTATCCCGGTGATCGGCATGCCCTTGTTGCCCGATTTGCGCCAGTCCCCCAATGAACACGGCAAAACATCAGAAGGGAGCACCGGTCTTGAGTCGTTTGCGTATAGCCATGCTGCTAGGTGGGTTGATGACCGTGGCAGCCCCAGCATTCGCGCAGTCATGGGAGCCGATTGAAAAAATCGAACATTACAGGGTCAATGGCACGTCACCGATGGAGCTCTACCAGTCGATCGGCGAGCGCGGCCCGAAACTGAGCCTTGGTCGAGTCATCGCCCATACGACGTTCAAGCTCACCTGGCAGCGCGACTATCAGCAGCAGGGGCAGGCCTGCGTCCTCGCATCCGCAAAGCCGAAGCTCATCATCACCTACACGCTGCCGAAGCCGGTCGAGAGGCTTTCTCCCGATGTGGCGGCAAAATGGCAGGCCTTCTATGAGGGCATCGTCACCCACGAAAAGCTGCACGGGCAGTTCATGAAGGACTTGACCCAACAGATCCAGGACGTGTCGATTGGTCTGAGGGACGAAAACGATCCGGGCTGCAAGAAAGTGCGCGCGGCACTTCAGGCGCAGCTGAAGCCGATTTCGGATGCGCATGTGGCGCGTCACAGCGAATACGATCAGGTCGAGATGTCACCGGGCGGTGCTGTGCACCAGCTGATCCTCGCCTTCCTCAATCCCTGAATTGAAAAGGCGCCCGCATGGGGCGCCTTCAATCCGATATCAAACCCGTTCCAGGGCAATCGCGATGCCCTGACCGACGCCGATGCACATGGTGGAGAGCGCGTAGCGTCCGCCTGTTTCCCTCAGTTCTAGGGCTGCCGTTCCGGCGATGCGGGCGCCCGACATGCCGAGCGGATGGCCAAGCGCGATCGCGCCACCGTTGCGGTTGACGCGCGGGTCGTCGTCGGCGATGCCGAGATCGCGGAGCGTTGCGATGCCCTGGCTCGCAAAGGCTTCGTTCAGCTCGATCACGTCGATCTGCTGTTGCGTCAGGCCGAGGCGGGCGAGCAGTTTCTTCGAGGCTGGGGCCGGGCCGAAGCCCATGATGCGCGGCGGAACGCCTGCGGTTGCGCCACCCAGGATGCGGGCGATCGGGCTAAGGCCGTATTTCTTCACGGCCGCTTCCGAAGCGATGATCAGGGCGGCGGCACCATCATTGACGCCGGAGGCATTGCCGGCGGTGACGGTGGCGCCTTCCACCTTGTTGACTGGCTTCAGCTTGGCGAGCGCCTCGACCGAGGTTGCGCGCGGATGCTCGTCACGGTCGACGATCACGGGGTCACCCTTGCGCTGCGGCACGGTGACAGCAACGATTTCCTTCGCCAGCCGCCCATTGGCTTGAGCTTCCGCCGCCTTGGTCTGGCTGCGCACGGCGAAGGCGTCCTGGTCCTCGCGGGAAACCTTGAAATCGATCGCGACATTGTCGCCGGTCTCCGGCATGGAATCGACGCCGTATTGCTTCTTCATCAGCGGGTTGACGAAGCGCCAGCCGATGGTGGTGTCGTAGATCTCGGCATTGCGGGAGAAGGCCGTTTCAGCCTTGGGCATGACGAAGGGCGCGCGGCTCATGCTTTCGACACCACCGGCGATCATCAGCTCGGCCTCGCCCGCCTTGATGGCGCGGGCAGCCGTGATGACCGCATCCATGCCGGAGCCGCAGAGGCGGTTGATCGTGGTCCCGGTGACGGAGACGGGGAGACCCGCCAGAAGCGCTGACATGCGGGCAACATTGCGGTTGTCTTCGCCCGCCTGGTTGGCGCAGCCGTAGATGACGTCCTCGACGGCTTCCCAGTCGATGCCGGCATGGCGCTCCATCAGGGCCTTCAGCGGCACGGCGCCGAGATCATCGGCACGGACGGAGGATAGCGAGCCGCCGAAACGGCCGATAGGCGTGCGGATGTAATCGAAGATAAAGGCTTCGGTCATGACTTGTACTCCTTACAGCGCGGGCACGACGAGGTCGGCGACCGGACCGTCGGTATGCAGCTTGGCGCCGGTCATGGCCTGCAGCTCGTCCATGGTCATGGCGGCGAGCTTCTCGCGCACGACGAACTTGCCGTCGACAATGTCGATCACGGCATGGCTCGTATAAACGCGCGTGATGCAGCCGACGCCGGTCAGCGGGAACGAGCAGCGCTCAACGAGCTTCGGTTTGCCGTCCTTGGTGACGTGTTCGGTGATGACCACGACCTGTTTTGCGCCATGCACGAGGTCCATGGCGCCGCCGACGGCCGGAACGCCCTTGGAGCCGACGCGCCAGTTGGCGAGGTCACCGTTTTCGGCCACCTGGTAGGCACCGAGGATGGCGACATCGAGATGGCCGCCGCGGACCATGGCAAAGCTGTCGGCATGGTGGAAGAAAGCCGCACCCGGCTTCAAAGTGATCGCCTTCTTGCCGGCATTGATCAGGTCCCAGTCCTCTTCGCCGGCGGCTGGCGCTTCACCGAAATTCAGCACGCCGTTTTCGGTGTGGAAGATCGCCTGACGACCTTCCGGCTGGAATTTGGCGACCATTTCCGGGAAGCCTATGCCGAGGTTCACATAGGTGCCGTCTTCGATGTCCTGGGCGGCGCGCCAGGCGATCTGGGCGTTGGAGAGCTTGATGTCTTCGCGGGTGTCGATTGCAGCAGCGTCGGTCATGCGTATGCCACTCCGGCTCGGATGAGCTCTTCTTCCTGTTGCGGGTTGGCGACTTCAACGACGCCATCGACAAAGATGCCGGGGGTGACCACCTGCTCGGGATCGATCTCGCCTGGCTTCACGATTTTCGAAACCTGGGCGATGGTCTTGGCGGCGGCCATGCACATCAGCGGATTGAAGTTGCGACCGGCCATCCGGTAGGTCAGGTTGCCCATGGTGTCGCCGAGATGCGCCTTGACGATGGCGAAATCGGCCTTCAGCCAGCGCTCCTGCACGTATTTGCGGCCATCGAACTCGGCGATGACCTTGCCCTCGGCCAGTTCCGTGCCGAAGCCGGTCGGGGTGTAGAAGGCCGGGATGCCGGCGCCGCCGGCGCGGATGCGCTCGGCCAGCGTGCCTTGCGGCACGAGTTCCAGCTCGATCTCGCCTGCCAGATAGCGGTCGGTGAAGGCGCGAGGGTCGGAGGAGCGCGGGAAGGAGCAGATCATCTTCTTCACGAGACCCGCATCGATCATGGCGGCGATGCCGATGCGACCGTTGCCGGCATTGTTGTTGATGACCGTCAGGTTCTTCGGGCCCCCCGTCTCCCTGAATTGGTCGATCAGGGCGTGAATGAGCTCGATCGGTGCGCCGGAGCCGCCGAAGCCGCCGATCATGACGGTCGCGCCGTCGCCGATGCCGGCCACGGCTTCCGCCAGGCTTGGGATAGTCTTGTCCATGGGAACTCCCGTTTCCTCCAGGCGCGGTCAAGCCGGCCTCGTTCAACGAAATACGTCGGACAAGGCGTGGACATCAAGGGAATTGTGCGTTATTCGATATTTGTTCGATAATCGAACAAATGGAGTAGGAAATGGCTGTCGGTGAGCGCGATTTGATGGGTGGATTTGCAAAGGGGTTGCGGGTCATCGAAGCCTTCAGCGCTGAAAGGCCGCGTCTCTCAATTGCAGCCGCCGCAGAGCTTGCAGGTCTCGACAGGGCCACGGCAAGGCGCTGTCTGCTGACGCTCTCGGAACTTGGTTACGCGGACTATGACGGCAAGTTTTTCTCGCTGACACCGAAGATCATGCGTTTGGGTCATGCTTGGCTATCGGCGACCCCTTTGCCTTCATTGTTGCAGCCACATCTCGATCAATTGAGCGAACGTGTCGGCCAAAGTGCGTCCGCGTCGGTCCTTGATGGCAGTGAAATCGTCTACATTGCACGGGCTTTCCAGCGCCGAGTGATGTCCATCAATCTGATGCCCGGTTCTCGTCTACCTGCATACAGTTCCTCGATGGGTAGGGTTCTGCTTTCTGTCTTGTCCCGCAGCGAGATTCTGGAAATTCTGAAATCGTCCGACCTGAAGGCGAATACGCCTTACACGAAAACGGATATTCCATCGCTTGTTGCCGAAATAGAAGCGGTGCGCCGGCAGGGTTTCGCGGTGATAGATCAGGAGCTTGAAATCGGTCTATGCTCAATTGCACTCCCCGTCCTTGAACGAAAAGGCCGCGTCATGGCCGCCATCAATGTGGGCGCTCCAGCTGCCGTTCTGCCTGCCAAGGATCTTGCGGCCGTCTGCTTGCCGCCGATGCGTGAGATCCAACTGCAGTTGCAAAGCGTGTTGTGAGGCCGCGATCAAGATGCCGCGATCTGTCTCGCGGCATCGCGGATGGTGCCCATGAGCACTGCGAGTGGCATCGAAGGTGTTGAATCGGCCCTCACTGTCAGTCCGACAGGACCCTTGGTTTCGCTGGTGTCAATCGGCAGCGCCACGATCGTGCCGTCCTCGATATCTCTTGCAACCACTCCTGCAGAGATGATCCAGATCGCGTCAGTACTGCGCACGAATGCTCTTCCAAAGGAATCCGAGACGGTTTCGATCTGGGTGGGAAGGGACGAGATGCCATTGGCAATCAGATAGCGCTCGACGAAGGGGCGAATGATCGATGCCCGCGTTGGCATTAGGATCGGGTATTGTTCGAGCGCCGAAAAGACCGGGTGTTGCTTGGCCAGAAGCGGATGCCCCTTCCGAACACAGAAAATGACCTGTTCCGAGTAGAGGTGTTCAAATGAGAAGCCGGTCATCTGCTCGGGTGCAGCAAGTCGACCGACGACCAGATCCAGATCACCGATCCGCAATTGCTCGAGCAAAACCGAATTCTCGCCCGTCACGATCTTTATCCGGGCCGGAATGGCTTCCTGAAGGAACATGGTCATGGCGCGTGGCATGATCCGTGTCGACACCGTCGGCAAGGCGCCGATCCTGATGGGTGGCGCTTCGGCATGCAGGGCATGTGAAACTGAATCGAACCCCTGGCGGAGCGAAGTCAACGCTGCTCCAGCATGCTTCAGAAAGGCCTCGCCATAGCGCGTGATCCGAATGCCTCGACCATCTCGCTCAAATACTGCAACCCCCAGCACGTCTTCCAACTCACGGATTGTCTTTGTTACGGCGGGCTGGCTGACATGAAGCAGATCTGCGGCCTTCATCACGCTTTTCTGCCGCGCAACCTCCACAAATGTCTGCAGGTGGCGGAATTTGACCCGATTATCAATCATTATTCACATAACCCATTGGTTAATGATGAGGTGGAAAACATCATTTTACCTAACCAAACTGACACGGCAATATCATTTTGTGGAGGAATAAATCGTGCAATTCATACGTGTAGGTGATGTGTCGCTGCATTATCAGGTGATTGGCGGCGCTGCTGACAATCCGATTCTCGTCTTCATCAATTCGCTTGGGACCGATTTTCGTATCTGGCGTGATGTCATCGTACGTCTGGCTGGCGACCAGCCATTTCCGCTGCTGGTTTATGACAAGCGCGGTCATGGTCTCTCAGATGTTGGAAATGCGCCCTATACGATTGACGATCATGTCGATGATCTTGTCGGGCTTCTCGATCATCTGCAGGTCCGGCGTACCATCCTTGTTGGCTTGTCCGTCGGAGGGTTGATTGCCCAAGGTCTTTTTGCCCGCCGACCTGACCTCGTCCATGCCCTGATCCTGTGCGATACGGCGCACAAGATTGGTACCGACGCCATGTGGAACGCCCGCATTGCGGCCATAGAAGAGGGCGGACTGGAGGATATTGCGGATGCCGTGATGGAGCGCTGGTTCACTCCATCATTTCGCAGCCAGGCAAACGCGGCATATCCGGGTTATCGAAATATGATGCTTCGCCAGCCGGAAGCTGGCTACACGGGCACGTGTGCAGCCATTCGAGATGCTGATTTTACCGAAACGGCAAAACGGATCAGCGTGCCAGTCCTCTGCGTGGTGGGAAATCAGGATGGGTCCACGCCGCCTGATCTTGTGCGAGAAATGGCGGGTCTCATACCGGGGGCGCGCTTCGAAGTCATATCGGCGGCAGGACACATTCCTTGTGTCGAGCAGCCTGAGGCCCTCAGCGAGGTTCTCTCTGCTTTCATCAGTTCAACCATATCAGGGGAGGCCTCGCATGGCTGATGCAAAGGGTCAGAGCGATCGCTATCGGCAAGGCATGACAACCCGGCGATCTGTTTTGGGCGATGCGCATGTTGATCGGGCGTCGCAGACCTCTACGGCCTTTGATCGTCCATTTCAGGATATGATTACAGAAGGCGCGTGGGGTACCGTTTGGTCGAGGCCGAACTGGACCAAGCGCGAGAGGTCGATGGTGACGATCGCCTTGCTGGCGGCGCTCGGTCATGACGAGGAAGTTGCGATGCATGTGCGGGCGACCGCAAATACGGGTGCAACGCGCGACGACGTCTGTGAGGCCTTGTTGCATGTCGCGGTCTATGCTGGGGTGCCGGCGGCCAATCGCGCGTTCAAGATCGCAAAGCATGTGTTTGAAGAGATGGATGGGGAAACGGCAGGAGAAAGCAATGCGTGATCTGAAAAATCGCAAGCCTGAAACAGGGGCATTCTTCCCCCGTGATCGCAACGGGCACCCGCCCGCCTACACGCCGAACTACAAGACTTCCGTGCTGCGATCCCCGCAAAAGGCGCTTCTCTCTCTCGATGGCACGATCAGTGAAATCACGGGTCCGGTTTTTGGCCATTCGATACTCGGTGAGCTGGACAACGACCTGATCCACAATTTCGCCAAGCCCGGCGAGAGCGCGATCGGCGAGCGGATCATCGTGCATGGCCGCGTGCTCGATGAGCGTGGACGGCCTGTTCCGGGTGCTCTCGTCGAATTCTGGCAGGCCAATGCTGGCGGTCGCTATCGCCACAAGAGGGAAAGCTATCTGGCAGCGCTTGATCCGAATTTCGGTGGCTGCGGTCGCACGATTACGGATGAAGATGGCTACTATATCTTTCGAACAGTGAAGCCAGGCCCCTATCCTTGGCCGAACGGCGTAAATGACTGGCGGCCCGCCCATATCCATTTTTCAATCTTTGGCCACGGGTTTTCCCAACGGTTGATCACCCAGATGTATTTCGAAGGCGATCCGATGATCTGGAAGTGTCCAATCGTTCTCACGATCCCTGACAAAGCGGCGATTGAGCAATTGGTTGCTGCTTTGGATTGGTCCGCAACGATCCCCATGGATGCGCGTGCTTACAAATTCGACATTGTCCTGCGCGGCCGTCGTTCAACACTGTTTGAGAATCGCCTGGAGGGCAACTGATGGTTCAGTCACTCGGATATCTGAAAGAAAGTGCGTCTCAGACCGCGGGGCCATATGTTCATATCGGTTTGACCCCAAACTTCGCCGAGATCAGTGGTGTCTATCCGGTCGACCTCGGAACAGCGATGGTAAATGACAAGACCGCTGGAGAGCGGATCACAATCAGTGGGCGCGTCATAGACGGATCAGGAACACCGCTGCGGGATGCATTGATCGAGACTTGGCAGGCAGATGCGGCCGGCCTTTACAATAGTCCGTCGGAGATGCGTGGAGCTGCGGACCCTAATTTCACCGGCTGGGGTCGTTGTCCCTGCGATTTGACAACGGGTGAATACCGTTTTGAAACCATCAAGCCTGGTCGAGTGCCTTTCAATGACGGTCGTCTGATGGCGCCCCATATCTCGTTCTGGGTCGTAGCGCGTGGCATCAATCTCGGTCTGAATACGCGAATGTACTTTGCCGATGAGGAGGCTGCAAACGCTGAAGATCCGATCCTGATGAAGGTCGAGCACAAGGTACGTTTGCCAACATTGATTGCTACAGGTGAGGGTGGCCACTATCGTTTCGATATCCATCTACAGGGTGATAAAGAGACCATATTCTTTGATCTCTGAGCCCTCTTGTTGTGGTGATTGATGACTGTTGGTGTGTTTGACCATCCTGTGCTTGCAGGACTCCTGGGCGACGAAAGCCTTTATGAGCTTTTCACTGTCGAGGCGGAACTTGCTGCCATGCTTGCTTTTGAAGTGGCGCTGGCACAGGCGCAGGCGGCCTTTGAACTGATACCGAACGAAGCAGCGGATGCGATTGCCCGACTGCCCTCAGGGTTTGCGCCCGACGTGGTGTTGCTCCGCCAGGCCATAGGGTCGGATGGCGTTGTCATTCCCGAACTGGTCAGGCAATGGCGAGAGGCGCTGGGTGAGCACGCGCCCCATGTTCATTTCGGAGCGACGAGCCAGGACGCTATCGATACCGGGTTGATGTTAAGGCTGAAGCCGGCGCTCTCATTGATCGCCCAGCGTCTATTGAACCTCATCGCAGAGCTTGCCGCTCTGAAACAAAGGCATGGGCATGTACAGTTGATGGGGCGCACGCGCATGCAGGCGGCCCTTCCGATCCTCGCAGGTGACCGGATCGCGAGCTGGCAGGATCCACTTGCGGATCTCGATGCTCGGCTAAGGGCTTTTCGAGAAACTGGGCTCCCACTTCAACTTGGTGGCGCTGTCGGGACACTCGAAAAACTCGGCGACAAAGCTGCGGAAATTCGAGCCGATGTTGCGCGTCGCCTCGAACTGGCAGACCATTCCCAATGGCATAGCCAGAGGACCGTGATTGCAGATCTTGGACATCTGGTTTCCTTGATAACCGGCAGTCTCGGAAAATTCGGTCAGGACATTGCGTTGATGGCCGACAACGGCAGCGTCCGCCTATCGGGAGGTGGCGCGTCATCTGCAATGCCGCACAAACGAAATCCGGTAAAGGCTGAGGTTCTGGTGACGCTGGCGAGATTCAACGCTGTTCAGCTCTCCGGTTTGCATCATTCTCTCGTTCATGAGCAGGAGCGTTCCGGT
This sequence comes from Peteryoungia desertarenae, assembly GCF_005860795.2. Classification (GTDB taxonomy): domain Bacteria; phylum Pseudomonadota; class Alphaproteobacteria; order Rhizobiales; family Rhizobiaceae; genus Allorhizobium; species Allorhizobium desertarenae. The sequence continues at coordinate 424,372 of NZ_CP058350.1, read as the reverse complement.
GCTGCTTGGACGCTCGAATGGATGATCCTGCCGCAGATGGTCGTGGCCTGCGGTGGCGCGTTGAAGCTGGGGCTCGATCTTGCCCAGTCAATCGAATCAATGGGTGACGCCGGTCATTAGCCCGCGACAAACATTACAGCATAGGTTCCCAGCACGATCATCGTAACGTTGCGCCGCATCGCGAAATACCAGGCCGGTTGTTTTCCCTGACCTGCAACCAGGTAGTCGCAGTAGAGAAGTGCGATAAAGGCGATGGCTTGCATGGCGAGCGACAGCTTGAGAGGCGCAGGGGAAATCAGCGCGCTGAAGGCGATGAGCGCGGCTGCGTTGCTCAGCAACAAGAGCTGTTTTGGCTGGACAGAGAAGGCCTGCCCCTGCATCCAGGCTGTTCCTGCCATGAATGCCGAAATCACGGCTCCGTAGGCGAGGAAGGTCTGGGCAGGGAAGGTACCCCCGATGCTGAGGAGGGTGGCCAGGGCGGCTGCCAGAAAGGGAACTGCACCGAGATAGGTCAGTGTCAGCGTCAGTGGCTTTTCTCCATACATGCTCATTCTCTTTCCGCCCATCTTCTAATTGCCGCTCCCAACTGTCGCCCGCTATCAAACGCGGCCTCAACGCGATTGCCGAGGCACCAGTCACCGCAAGCGGCCAGATTCAGCTTTTCGTCCCAGAGATAGTCCTTGCCCGCAGCATTTTCGACATTCGCATATCGCCAGCGGTGAAGGTCGATCCAGGCCGCATCAGAGAAATCCATTCCGAGCACCTCGGAAAGCGCTGCGAGCATGGTTTGTCTGATCCAATCACGGTCAGCTTCCAGATGGGCTTCTGCCCAGTCGTTGCGGCTGTGTACCGTGAGCGACAAGGTCGAGGTGCGACCTGGCTTGGTATCATTTGCCGCTACCCATGACAGGATGGGATGGTCGATCCGGGCAGCCTGAAAGGGCAACCGACGCCTTTCCACATCGCCGATCATCAAGGTGAAGCAGCCACTCATGCGCACGCTTTCGAGCGTTTCCTGTCCGGAAAAGTCGGTGGGCATCAGGCGAAGCACCTGCGGGGCTGGTGTTGCACACACGACAAAATCGAACGGGCCGATGACAACCCCGGTCTTTTCCTTATTCAGGGGCCGCAACTGCCACCCGGCCTCACCACGCTCCAAGGTGCTCACTTCGAACTCACGCCTGATCTCAAGGCCAGTTGCAAGATAGGCTGCGAGACTGCTCATGCCCGGCACGCCGGTATATCGATCCTGTCCTGCAGATGACTGAGCCATAGCAAAATCACGCGCCGGAAAAGTCGATATCGATGACGGCCAGCGCGCCACGGCACCCGCCTTCTCGGCATCATTGATGACCTTCGCAAAATCCCTGCCGCGGACTGAGAAATACTGCGCTCCATGATCGAAAGCATAGTCTTCTCTTCGCCTCTGGGCCATTCGACCGCCAAGGCCGCGACTTTTTTCGAAGACCGCGACGTCTGCGAAGTCCTGAACCGTGCGTGCAACAGCAAGGCCTGCGATTCCTGCTCCGACGATGGCTATTCTCTTTTTCACTGGTACTCCTTCGATTGCGCCCGACCACCCGGCTGATGGCTCCACTACGCTATTCAGCTGCCGACGGTTTTGGCTGCATCATCTCGACGGGATGCCTGGCTTGTTTCAAGGAGTGGACGGATCAGAGGATTTGGGAAGCGCCGCTTTATGGTCACGGCGTAGAAGGATTCTGCAATGCCAGGGAGTTCATTGAACTCGACCAGCGCGCCAGCCTCAAGTTCACCTTTCACGACGATCGGCGGAATGACTGCAAGACCAATACCTTCACGCGCCAGAAGGCGCATCATGGCCATATCGTCCACTTCAGCGGCAATCTGTGGGACGATGTCCAACCTCTCGGTCAGGGCTTCGAACTGTATTCGCACGCTGCTTTCCAGTGTCGGCAAAATGACCGGGTGGCTCGTCAGCAGTTCCGACAAGGGCAGTTTTGAGGACGTCAGGCCTGGCTTGCCGACAAGGCCAACGCTTTGCTGATAAAGATGCTGGGCAACAAACGGCGTCATGGCATCGGTTGCAGGTGCCTGATTCAACAGGACAAGGTCGAGATTGAGCGTTTCGAGTGCCGCCAGTAATTCCGCCGTGCTGCCCGAACGAAGGATCAATTCGACATCGGCGCGACCCAGAATAGGTCTTAGAAACTCCATCTGGAAGTTCCGTGACAGGGTAGCCAATGCACCTATGCGAATGGCACGGCGGCTTCGTCCCGTCTCCCGCAGTGTCTCCATGAGTTCTTCGCCAGCGGCAAAGATCGTGTCTGCGTGGTCGAGGGCAATTCGTCCCGCCTCGGTGAGATAAAGCTGTCGCCCACGCCTTTCGAACAGCGGGTGACCGAGACGTTCTTCCAGCTGCTTGATCTGAATGGAGAGCGCCGATTGCGACAGGTTGAGGCGGGCAGCCGTGCGCGTCAGATTGCCGTCATGGGCGACAGCTCGAAAATAGCGCAGATGATGGTAGTTCAGTTCAGCCATAGTTGTTCTATTTAATAGAACGAATTCGAAGAAACAATGAATTTTTCTTGGTGAATGACTCTTGGTAACACCGCCGTGAAGTGTCCCTCCGGCTGGAGAAGCCTATGTTATACGCAGTTCCTCTCATATCGCCCCTTGTTCTGGCTCTGGTCGCAGTGCTTGCGATCCGGACGCCTGGTATGCGTCCACATTCCCTTTTGTTGGCAACCAATGTGGCCGCCATCTTGTCGATGGTTGCAGCGCTTGGATCCGGGATCATTCTCGTCCTGCATGGAGCCGGTGCAACGACGCCGTTCGGGATCGGCTATTTCACCTTCGGTATCCGACTGGATCTGATCAGCCTCATAATGCTTCTCCTGGTCGCCTTCATCGGCTGGGTCGTGCTGCGTTTCAGCGCGACCTATCTTGACGGCGAAGCACGACAGGGCGCCTTCATGGGCTGGATGAGCGCGACGCTCGCGGTCGTCATGTTGCTTGTCTTGTCCGGAACGATCCTACAGTTCGTTCTGGCCTGGATCGGCACAAGCCTCTTTCTGCATCGTCTGCTGCTCTTCTATCCCGGGCGGGTTGCGGCACAACGGGCCGCTTCGAAGAAGTTTGTTGTCTCGCGCATCGGTGACGCAGCACTGGCCATCGCTGCCATTCTGCTGGTCGTTGCCTATGGCACTGGCGATATCAGTGCCATCATCGAGCAGGCACGGGATGGAATGGCACCCGCTGCGGCACTCTGGGCCACAGGTTTTCTGGCGCTTGCCGCGCTGCTGAAGTCGGCACAGTTTCCGACCCATGGATGGCTGACAGAAGTCATGGAGGCCCCCACCCCTGTCTCGGCTCTGCTGCATGCTGGCGTGGTCAATGCCGGGGGCTTCCTTCTGATCCGGTTTGCGGATGTGATGATCCTGTCGCCTGGAATTCTGGCGGTGCTGGTCATGATCGGTGGCTTTACGGCCGTCTTCGGCGGTCTGGTAATGCTGACCCAGAATGCAGTGAAGACATCGCTGGCCTGGTCGACTGTCGCTCAGATGGGTTTCATGATCCTGCAGTGCGGCCTTGCCCTGTTCCCGATTGCGCTCCTGCACATCGTCGCTCACTCTCTTTACAAGGCCCATGCCTTCCTTGCTTCCGGTTCGGCGGTTGAGACCGTGGCTTCGATCCGCAAGCCGGGCCCGGTGGCCATTCCCGATGGTCGGGCGGTTGGCCGCGCATTCCTGCTGGCACTGGCGATCTATGCCGTGGTCGGCCTGCTCTTCGGCTTCTGGGACAAGCCGCCGCAAGCACTGGCTCTCGGTGCGATCCTCATCTTTGGGGTTGCCTATCTGATTGCGCAGGGGCTCGCCGACGCTGCTCCATGGGCACTGACATGGCGCACGTCGCTCTACTCCGCTGCTGCAGCAACCGGCTACTTTGGCCTGCAGTGGGCAACCTACAAACTGATGGACGGGACGCTGCCGGCAACGCCTGACCCTTCCTCCCTCGAGTGGACCTTGATGGTACTGGCAGTCTTCACCTTCGGTGTCGTGGCTGTTGCTCAGGCAATGTTCCCGCTCTGGGCGTATCATCCTGCCGCAGCGGGCCTGCGTGTCCATCTGGCCAATGGCCTTTATTTGAATGCCCTGTTTGATCGCCTGCTGGGGAGCTGGTCCGTTTCCCGGTCAATGAACCCAGCGAAGAGGTAAGTCCGATGTCAAATCAGTCCCGGATAGACAATATTCATGCCGAAGCATTGACCAAGGCTGCCGAGCAGGCAATCAGAGCCATTCCTCCGGTATGGCCCCTGACGGCAACGGTTGCGGTCAACCCCTTCCTCGGGCAGAGCGGAGAATCGCTGAGCCAGACCGCAGAGCGGCTCGGTCGGATCGCCGGTATTTCCTTGGCTATGCCAAGAAGCTGGTACGCCGAGAAGATCGCCGAGGGGAGCATAACTGATGCCGACTTGCTGGCGGCACTGACAGCCAGCAAGGCCAGCGGAACGCCCGACCTGGAAGGTTTGAAATCTGCGGCGAAGACAGTTTCAAAGCCGGCAGAACGTGTGCCGACAGTTGCTGATCTCGCGCTTCAGCAGACGGGGCAGGACTGGCCCCGCTTGATTTCCGACCGGGTTGGCGCTTTTTGTGGCGGCTATTTTGACGAGGGGCAAGCCCTTTGGGCTGCGCCGAAGGATAAAGGGCTCTACAGCGCTTGGCGCGCCTTTGCCACGCATGATCTGACGCCGGAAATTGCCGGATTGAAGGGGTTTGGCGCTCTCGTTGCTGACCTGCCGGAAACGGCAGAGGGAGCTATCGAACGCGTGGCTCTGCGGCTTGGGATCGGAAGCGATCCTGGCACCTATTTCCATCAGCTGCTTCTGACGCTTGGTGGCTGGGCACAATATGCTCGGCACAATCTTTGGAATGCCGAGCTTGCCGGACGAACAGACCTTTGTCTTCGTGACCTCCTGGCCGTGCGCCTGGTTTTTGAGGAAGCCCTCTATCTACAGACCGCCATTAAGATCGGCGATGCCTGGAAGGTGTCTCTTGCCGCTCACCGGGCGCCGATCGTCCCGGGTCCGGAGCTTGTGATCGACGGATTGCTGCAATCGGCTGCCGAATATGCTGCGCAACGCCGGCTCAGCAGCCAGTTGTTGCAGCGCAAGGATACCGCCACGATCGTGCCACTCAACGCAAGACCTTCCGTACAGGCCGCTTTCTGTATCGATGTCCGTTCCGAGGTCTTCAGGCGGGCGCTCGAAACGACGGACACTTCCGTTGAGACCCTAGGGTTTGCCGGCTTCTTCGGCCTTGGCGCAGCCCATCGCAGCTTCGGTTCCGATGTGGTGGAGCGTCGCCTACCTGTTCTCCTCAATCCGGGTGTCTTCACCTGTTCGCAGGTCGAGGATGACGGTCAGAGCGAGAACCTGAAGCGCTTCACTGCCCGCGCAGCGCGTGCGTGGGGACGGTTCAAGCTGGCCGCTGTGTCATCCTTTGCCTTTGTGGAAGCCATGGGCCCTGTCTATGGCGCCAAGCTTCTGAAGGACAGCCTTGGTCTGAAGAAGTCCAAGCAGGCGCCCGAGCCGGCACCAAGTTTTGCAACAGCCGTTGGTTTGGATGACCGGATCAACATGGCCGAGACCGTCTTGCGGGCCATGTCCCTTACCGAACGCTTTGCGCGGATTGTTCTTCTTGCAGGTCACGGCGCCAATGTTGTGAACAACCCCTTTGCCAGTGCTCTTCATTGCGGTGCATGCGGCGGTTACTCGGGTGAAGTCAACGCGCGGCTGCTTGCGGGTCTCTTGAATGACGCCGATGTCCGCAAGGGTCTCATTGGTCGTGGAATTACGGTTCCGGAAGACACGCTTTTCCTGGCGGGTCTGCACGACACCACCACAGATGCTGTGATCCTCTATTCGGAGGATGCTGCGGTCGAGCGGCATCAGAAAGAGCTTGCTCAACTGAAGCAGTTGCTTGCGACAGCGGGTCGTCTGTCACGGTTGGAACGGGCTCAAAGGCTGCCGGGTGCTACCGGACAAACGGTTGAGAACCGTAGCCGTGACTGGGCGGAAATCCGTCCGGAATGGGCATTGGCGGGTTGTCAGGCGTTCATTGCCGCGCCCAGAAACCGGACAAATGCCCTCTCGCTGGAGGGACGGGCGTTCCTTCATGATTACGTCTGGCGCAATGATCAGGAATTCAAGGTCCTCGAACTGATCCTGACCGCACCGGTCGTGGTCGCAAGCTGGATTAGCCTCCAGTATTACGGCTCTGCTGTTGCGCCTTCTCTGTTTGGTTCCGGCAACAAGCTGCTTCACAACATTGTGGGTGGTATTGGCGTGTTCGAAGGCAATGGCGGCCTCATGCGGGCGGGCCTACCCTGGCAGTCGGTTCACGATGGCGAAAAGCTGATGCATGAACCACTTCGCCTGTCGGTGATGATCGAGGCGCCATGCGAGGCGATGACGGATATCCTGCGTCGTCATCCCGGCGTTCGCGAACTCTTTGACAATGGCTGGCTTCATCTCTTCTCCTTGGATGACCAGGGCAATATGGCCTGGCGTTACGGCGGTGATCTGAAGTGGCAGAAGGTCGAAGTTGAAAAGGCTGACAAACCGGCGAGAAGGGCTGCCGGATAATGCGACAATCGTCGCCATCTCATCTTCCTGATCAAGCCGCGGCGATCTACCAAGGTCGCCGCGCCGTGCTTGCGACGATGCATGGCAAGGAGGCGGCGATCGCGCCGTCTCTGTTGGCAAAACTTGGTCTCGCTGTTTTTGTACCAGCAGATCTGGATACGGATGTTCTTGGAACCTTCTCAGGAGAAGTTCCCCGTCGTCAGGGCATTCTCGAAACAGCGGTCGCCAAGGCGAACATGGCCATGGACAAGACCGGCGCGACAATTGGAATTGCCAGTGAAGGTGCCTATGGTCCGCATCCGCGCGTTGCGTTTCTGGCTGCCGGTACCGAGTTGATGGTTCTTGTTGATCGCGATCGCAATATCGTCATACATGAACATATGGTCGACGAAGCGCCAGCCTATGGAAGTTTTGAGGCCAGTACACTTGAAGAAGCGTTGGATCAGCTGACGCGGCTTGGCTTTCCTCAACATGCGGTGATGGTGCGTGCCGTTGACGGGTCGGGTATCCTTGCGGGTCTGAGCAAGGGTATCCGGTCACATGTCGAGTTTGAAGGCGCTTTCGGACGGGCGCTCACGGCAAGCGGGAGCCAACGTGTGATCGTGATGAACGACATGCGCGCTGACCGCAACCCGACACGCATGCGTTTCCTGGAAAAGCTCGCCGCTAGGTTTGCAGACCGGATCGCCACTCTGTGTCCCTCCTGCGGGACTCCTGGCTTTGGCGTTACCGGCACGCGGATCGGCCTTCCCTGTGAGTGGTGCGGTGGCCCCACTCATCTGGTCAGTCACGAAGTTTCTTCATGTGCTTGCTGTGACCATGAACTCGTTATGCCGCGAAGCGATGGTATGCGTTTCGGCGATCCGGCTTTGTGCCCTCACTGCAATCCCTGAAAGCGCTCAGATTGAGCTTGCAGAAGCGACGATTTCCGATGCGGGCTGGCTTGCCTGCTGGTCCTTTTCCGCTCTCTGTCGCTCGGCATGTGCCATCATCAATGGTCCGACGCCCTTGATGTCATCGGGATTGATCGCCTCAGTCAGGTAGTATTCGTCGCTGCCATCTCGATAAAGGCCTTTGAATGGACCAAGTCCCGCTACGCAGCAGATATGATGCAGTTTCAGACGTCCGCTTTCGTCCCGGTGCAGTTCCTTGGAGATGAGCGAAACGAGGGCATCCCGTCCGGCCCTTGCAAAGCTCGCGCTCAGGCCAAGTCTGGCGCCTTTCTGGAGTGCATAGGAGAACATGGCTGTAGCGGAGCTCTCCGGATAGTTTCCGGGCAGATCTGGCTTGTCGAGAACCTGCAGCCAGCGATCATCCTTGGTGTGAAGTTCTGTCAGTCGCGAAGCGAGCTCTTCGAAGCGCGAAAGCAATTCATCCTTGTGTTCACCTTCGTCCAGATTTTCGATGATATCGACAAAGGCCATCGACAACCAGCCGATTGCTCGCCCCCAATGGGCAGAGGATTTGCCGGTGTCTGGATCGGCCCAGAGCTGAATGCGAGATTCATCATAGCCGTGGCGATAAAGCCCGGACTGCGTATCACACGTCAGTTCCAATGCCGTCTTGAACTGGTTGATTGCCTCTTCTTCCATTGCCTTGTCGTTCAGGCTCTTGCTCAATTCCACCTTGAACGGCAGCGCCATGTAAAGGCCATCCAGCCAGATCTGGTGCGGGTAACGCAATTTGTGCCAGTAGACCTGACTTTTCGTCAGTGGGTGGTGTCGGAGCTGGCGAGCCAGCGGCATCGCGGCGTCAAGATAGGATTGTTCGCCCGTTTGCTCGTGAAGATAGAGCAGGGCGCGACCCGGCAGGATGTTGTCAATATTGAATTCTTCGATCTGATAGCCCACGAGGCGCCCATCCGGGCGAATCTGCCCATCGACCAGGCGCTGCAGATGGTCAAACCATCGATCGTCGCCACTGGATTGATGCAGGGAAATCAACCCGCGATAGAGGCAACCGTCCTCGTAGCACCAGGCGCCGCCTTTATAATATTCATAGTCTCGGGCGTATTCGTCGAAATAGGTGGTCAGCATTGGTTCTCAGAAGTCCGGATGTATGGATGCGGGTGTAAGCCGGCGGAGGGTGCGAAAACGTGTGTTTTCGGCGATGATGCCGGCATGGCGAAGTGTTGGAAGATGGCAGGCCATTTCAGGAATGTCGGGCTCTGCATCGGGATCATAGCGGATGGTTAGCCCATCGATTTCGACCTCTTCGATCATGGCTTCTGGCAGGCCGAAAAATACGGCGGCAGCTGTCTTCGCACCGGTGATCGACAGATTGCGGATACTGATATCGGAAATGCTTGGAGTTTCAGCCGAAATGGCAAGGACACTCCGTGACTGCACATAGTCCGAGCGTCCGTCGCTGTCGCAGAAGTAGAATGCGTTGACAGCAATGGGCGTTGCAACATCGTCCATTTGGCAAGCCTCAAGACGAATGCGCTTCACAAACCCGCCGCGTCCTCTTCTCGTCTTGATCCGTAGTCCCCGATCTGTTCCGATGAAATGGGAGTTCCGGACGATGACGTCGGATATGCCGCGGCTCATTTCACTGCCCATGACAACCGCACCATGGCCGCGCTGCATCCGACAATTGCTGATCTGGACCTTTTCCGTTGGCCGATCGGGTCCGCCGCGCGGGTCCCTTTTTCCCGCCTTGATGGCAATGCAGTCATCGCCGACAGAGATATCGAGGCCGACAAGATGGATGTCGCTGCTTGCCTCCGGGTTGAAGCCGTCTGTGTTTGGAGAGTCGGGGTGGTTGAGAATCTGCAGGTCCGCTGCAAGAACACGCGAGCAGAGGACGGGATGGACGGTCCAGGACGGCGAATTCCGCACTGTAACGCCCGTCAGCGTCAAATCCCTGCAGCCAGAGAAAAAGAGGGTGCGCGGGCGTCTTGCGCCTTGCCGCGTTTCCTTTGGCCAACTCCACCAATCGCCGCGGTCACCGCCACCATCAACGACGCCGGTTCCCGTCAGGGTGACATCTTCACAGTCAATGGCATTGACAAGACTTGCGAAGCAGGGCTCTGCAACCCCTTCCCAGGTGCCGAGCACACGACCGTCCTCATGACGGGCGTCCAGTATCGGGCGGTTATCGCGTGTGCCGATGTCGGCAAGGACTGCTCCTTCGTCAAGAAGAAACGTGAGGTGGTTCTTGAGGAAAATCGGCCCGGAGAACCAAGTGCCGGCGGGCAGCCGGAGTGTTGCGCCCGCCGGCGCTGCCTCGATCGCGCTCTGGATCGCGGCAGAATTGTCTGTTGCATCCGGCGTGGCGCCGAAATCCCTGATGTCGAGCAGTGTGGTTTCGGACTTGGTCGTGAATTCGAGTGTTTCGTGCTCGACCAAAAGCCGATAGGTTGTATCCGGGCGGAGCCCGCACAGCGTCCAGGTCACCTGTCGCGTGTTTCCTGACGCAACAACATCACCACCAATGCCAAGCAGATCCCAAGCAGCCGCCTGTGCCAGCGCAAACAGATTGTTTTCAGCGTCATAGCTGACGCTGGCAGTTCTGCAGGTTGCGGCAATCAGGGATAGGGTTGGCATTGATAGAAACGTCCTGTTGGAATGGTGAAGCGGCCCCTGACGGGGCCGCCGCTTGTGCTTAGAACTTGGCCAGGACCTTGTTCACTTCCTCGATGATCTGCTGGGCAGCCTCGGTCGAATTGATCTGGCCGTAGGCGTATTCTTCGAGTGTATCGGTGAAGGTGCCGCGGATTTCAGGATGTTCGTTCAGAGGCGATACGGTCGGGCCGGTGCCAGCCATGATGATGGCATTTGCGCTTGCCAGTTCAGGCTCAATCTTCCCGCTATCGACCAGTGCCTGTGCTGCGACCTTGCTTGCCGGCAAACCTCGGGAGGTCCCGAGAGCTGCAATTCCTTCAGGTTCGTTCAGCAAGCAGTTAAGGATCTGTGCCGCAGCCTCCGGATTTTTGGAGCGCTTCGAGATCGAGAACACCATGGACGGTTTCCGGTAGACGCCTTCTGTCACGGCATCGGCGCCCTTGAGGATCGGAACGGCCTGCAGCACTTGGCCTTCCTGCAAGGGATCAGCGAATTTCGAATAGGTCGAGTCCCATTCGTAAGAGCCCGCGATGCGCCCATCGGCCCATTTCGGATTCTCAAACAGGTTAAGGTTGCCTTCGGCAGCGGTATCCTTTTGTGAGACGACGACGCCTTCCTCGACCATGCGACCATAGAAGTCGATGGCTTCTGCCAGCTCAGCTTCCGACCAGGCAACCTGCATGGTTTCAGGGTCGACCAGGTCCTTACCGGTCTTCTGGGTAGCGTACAGAGAGATAAGCAGTACTGCTGTCTCTCTGACGGCATTCATCGGATAGTATTCTGGTCCCAGTTTTTCCTTAAGCGCCTTTGCCGATGCAAAGAGTTCGTCCCAGTTGGTTGGAATCGGAACGCCAGCCTTGTCGAAAGTCGTCTTGTTGAACATGAAGGCGCGACCGGTGGTCGAAACGGGAAGGCCGTTCAGTTTGCCGTTCATGCTGCCAGCGGCAAGTTGATCATCCGTCCATTGGCTAAGATCGATCTGATCCTTGAACTGGCTGAGATCAGCAAAGCCATCGCCGTTAACGGAGAAGAGCGGGAGCCATGGCCAATTGATTTGCATAATGTCGGCTTCCGTGCCGCCAGCAATCTGTGTCGTTACCTTTGCAAGATGTCCGTCCCAGCCGGTGAATTCGGCGTTGATTGTGTGGCCGTGCTTCTCGCCACACACTTTCAGCGCTTCCTGGGTCGCAACATGCCGACTGTCGCCGCCCCACCAGGACATGCGCAGATCAGCGGCCTGGGCGGTTCCCAGGCTTGTTGTAGCCATAGCCACAGTCAAAAAGATTTTTGTCAGTCTCATGTGTTCCTCCCGAACGTAGTTACTGAAGATGACCCAGGGAAATGTTTTCCCCGGACTTGCGGTCAAACAGGTGCATGGCGGCCGGTTGCGGCTGAAGCCGGACATGATCCCCGTTGATTTTGCTGCGGTCATAGTTCGTTGCCGACACAACCACGATCATTTGCTGTCCCTCCACATGGACGTAGAGGTAGACTTCGTGTCCCATGAACTCGACATGGGAGATCCGGCCCTCAAACGTGTTCTCCGTGTCCGCATCGGCGATCGAAAAATGCTGGGGGCGGACGCCAAGTATCAGTTCCGGGGAATGGCCCTGATCGAGCCGCGCCATGACCTGGTCGGAGAGCGCATGGCTTTGCGCGCCGATCGACAGGACGTTTCCCTTGAGATTGGCATCCACCAGGTTCATTTCCGGGCTGCCGATGAAGCCCGCTACGAAGGCATTTGCGGGCCTGTTGTAAAGGGTCACGGGGTCGGCGACCTGCATGATATGGCCGTCCTTCATCACGCAGATCCGGTCCCCCATTGTCATGGCTTCCGTTTGATCGTGGGTGACATAGACGACAGTTGATTGCATGCCGTCGGCCTTCAGTTGCTTGTGCAGATCGGTGATGCGCACGCGCATCGATGCGCGCAGCTTGGCATCCAGGTTGGACAGCGGTTCATCGAACAAAAAGACTTGCGGCTTTTTGATCAGAGCGCGCCCTACGGCCACGCGCTGGGCCTGACCGCCGGAAAGCTGTTTCGGCAGGCGTTCCAGATAGTCGCCAATCTCCAGAATGTTCGAGACGTCACGGGTTGCTTCTTCTATCTCATCTGCTGGTCGGCGCTTCAGTCTGAGGCCGAATGACAGGTTCTTACGGACCTTCATATGCGGATAGAGGGCGTAGTTCTGAAACACCATCGCTATGCCTCTCTCGCCCGGAGCCTTGTCATTGACGAGGGTTTCGCCGATCCGGATTTCACCGCCGGTAACGCGTTCGAGGCCGGCTATCATGCGCAATGTGGTCGACTTCGCGCAGCCTGACGGCCCGACAAGGACCATGAACTCCCCATCCTCGACTTCAAGGTTGATCCCATGGACGGCTTTGAAATCACCGTAGCTTTTCTGGAGGTTTCGAAGTTGCAGACGAGCCATGTTCTTATCCTTTCACACCGCCGGTGGAGATGCCTTCGATGAAGTATTTCTGCGCGAGGAAGAACACGACGAGTGCTGGCAGGATGCTGAGCACCGACATTGCGAGAATTCGGTTCCACTCGAAGGCTTCGGTGGTGTCGATCGAGAGTTTGAGAGCGAGGGATACGGGGAATTTTTCCACCGACGAGATGTAGATCAGGGGGCCGAGGAAGTCGTTCATCGTCCACATGAACTGGAACAGGCAGACCGAAATCAGGGCAGGCATCAGCAACGGCACCACGATGAAGATCAGCACCTGGAAGGTGTTCGCGCCATCGACACGCGCCGCTTCTTCCATGTCACGCGGGATGGCGCGCAGGAACTGGACGAGCATGAAGACAAAGAACGCGTCACCAGCGAAGGCCGACGGTACCCAGAGCGGCAGGTAGGTATCCAGCCATCCCAGATCGCGGAACAGAAGATACTGGGGAATACGGGTTACGACATTCGGCAGAAGAAGGGTTGCGATCAGGGCAGCAAACAGGACCTTCTTGAGCGGGAAGTCGAACCGCGCAAAACCGTAGGCTACGGCGGTGCAGGAGATTGCAGTGCCGATGATCTTCGGGATCACAATCGAGAACGTGTTGAGGAAAAACGTCGTGAATGTGTAGGGCGTGGAAGTCTGCCAGCCCTTCACATAGCCGTCGATCGTTGCCTCATCGGGAATGAAACCGGGATTTGCGAAGATTTCGGCGTTCGGCTTGAAGGACGCACCGATCAGCCAGAGTAGCGGATAGAGCATGAACAGCCCTACCAAGACCAGCACTCCATAGCGCAGGACGGTACCGATCAAGTGCCGTCTTTTGTCACGACGGACGATCCGGTCGGCATCATCTGCAACGATCGCGGTGGATGTCATGAGGTTCTCGGCCATGATCAGCTCCTCTTGTCGCCGGCGTAGTAGACCCAATGGCGCGAGGACCAGAAGGCGATGAGGGTGAGGATCATGATGATCGTGAAGAGAACCCAGGCGATGGCAGATGCGTAACCCATGTCGAAGCGCGTAAATGCCTCTTCATAGATGTAGAGCGGCAGGAAATAGGTTGATTTCAAAGGTCCACCCTGGGTGATGATGTAGGGTCCATTAAACTCCTGGAAGGCATGGACCATCTGCATGATCAGGTTGAAGAAAATGACAGGGGTGATCAGCGGGACGGTGATGTGCCGGAAGGTTGCCCATTTGCCGGCGCCATCAATCGAGGCAGCCTCATAGAGTGACTTGTCGATGCTCTGAAGTGCGGCGAGAAAAATGACCATAGCCGATCCGAACTGCCAGACACGCAGCATGGTGATGGTCAACAGCGCGTTGGTCGGATCGCCAAACCAGTTCACCGGTTCGAGGCCGATTGCAGTCAAACCCATGTTGATTACGCCCACATCCGCGAAGAGGTATCGCCACATCACCGCAATCGCGATTGAGCCACCAAGGATCGAGGGGACGTAGTAAGCCGTCCTGAAAACGTTGATGAATTTCAGCTTGTAATTCAGGATTACGGCGATGAAGAGCGCAAAGGCCAGTTCCAGGGGAACAGTAATAAACACATAGAAGAGCGTTACCGAGAGTGATTTGCGAAACGTTCGGTCATTGGTGAACAGCTGCCAATAGTTGTCGAAGCCAGTGAAAATAGGCGCCGACATCAGATTGTAGTCGGTGAAGCTCAGGTAAAAGGATGCAACAAAGGGTATGGTTGTGAAAACAAGCAAACCAATTATGTACGGCGACAGATACAACAGCCCGAGAAAGCGATGATCCCCACTCATGCGTGGAGCTCCGTCGCAAATACGACAGTCACCGGCATTCTCGCAGGATGTGCCTTTGTCGTCTCAAAGCTGAACGTGGCATGCGCCGCACGCGGCACAGCGTTCGCATGCTGTTGGCTTACGGACTTAAATCTGTTGTGTCTTAGCATGGCAATCCTCAGGGCATGAGAAGTCATCGCTGCAGACCGCCGTCTGCCAGCTGTATCATGCCCGGTTCTCCTCCAATTTCCTCCTTGGCCATTCCCAGGCGGCCAAATGTATGACTACTATCTTGCGGATTATGCGCTAGCAAAATCGACAAATACGGGAAAAATGATGGACGAAATTGAAGGTCGAGTTCTGGCTGGCATTCCGATGAACGCTTTGGCGCTTACGCTCACCCGCTCTACCATCAAGATGCAGCATTCGAGTACATGGCGAATCGACAAGTCCAATCGGGTGCATGATCTTGTCATATGTCTTACGGGGCGTGGACGTTATGAGGTCGAGGGTGAAGAGATCTGGATGGAGCCGGGATCGGCGATGCTCCTTCCCGCAGAAACCCGCTTCGTCGGAGCGGCGGTGTCAAGCGAGCTCTACACCGGTGTTGCTCAGCATTTTACTGTAGACCTCTTCGGTCGACTTGATCTGATCAAGCAGATGCAGCTCAAACGGAGCATCCGCTTTTCCCGTTGGGATATGCTGGAAAAACTGGTTTCCCATTATCGGGAAACCGCACCCCCTTATTCCACGACACTTCTGCAGCATCATGTCTTCATGGTTCTCCTGATCTCCTTCATCGAGGAGGCTTTTGAAGGTTGGCGCGAGCAGTCGGTTGGCAATGTCAGCAATCCGGACGCCCTGTCACTGGCTGTGATGGTGGCAGCCAGCCGCATCAGCGCCGAGCCTCTCAACGACGAGGTTGCGCGCGTCGTGCTTGAGGAGGCGCCCTATAACCCTGACTATTTCAAGCGCGAATTTCGCAAGCGTATTGGCTGGACACCGGAAAAGTTCCAGGAGTTCAAGCGGATGGAACGGGCTATGGGCTTGCTTGCTGGAGGGTGCAACGTCAAGCGGGCAGCTGCGCTTTCGGGCTATTCGGACCCCTATTATTTTTCACGTATGTTCAAGCGCTATATTGGTGTCAGTCCGGCCGGCTACCGGGAAGCGGAACGCCGCAACCGCGAAGGGGCATATCCAAGAGGTGAGGAGGATGGCCAGGTTGTTTATCCTCTCACGCGCTTGGAGCGGTGACTGCATTTCGGCGGACGTTCATTTTGTTTGTCGTGAAAACTGTGTTGAAAGACTTGCCACATAAGCCTCAACATGTATGATGAATTTGATTAACATGTATGGGAGGTTTTATGGCGCACACAGATTTCACCCACCGTTTTGCTGTGGATCCGATGACCGCCGCAGGCTTTGGAACGGATCAGTTGCGTGAAAACTTCATGCTTCCGCCACTGTTCGTACCCTCAAGAATTCAGCTGCATTACACCAATTATGATCGCATGATTGTGGGTGGCGCCATGCCGGTCTCCGCTGCGCTGGCTCTGGAAACAATCAAGCCGACTGGAACGCCAGAGTTCCTGTCACGCCGGGAGTTGATCGCCGTTAACATCGGGGGGGCAGGCACAGTTACTGTTGATGGCGAGAGCTTTGTGACGGGGCCGCGTGACATGGTCTATGCCGGAATGGGGTCCAGCGTGACCTTTGCGTCTGATTCCGCTGACAATCCAGCCAGGTTCTACCTCCTCAGCGCGCCTGCCCATGCACGCTATCCGGCCCGACATGTCGGCATTGCCAACGCCAAAAGGCTCGATCTTGGGGCGCAAGAGACCAGTAACGAGCGCTCGATCTTCCAATTCGTTCATCCGGAAGGTCTGCAAACCTGCCAGCTGGTGGTTGGCATGACCAGCCTTGCTCAGGGTTCGGTCTGGAACACCATGCCGTGCCACATTCATGATCGTCGCATGGAGGTCTACCTCTATTTCGATCTAGCTGAAAAAGCACGTGTGTTCCATCTCTTTGGCGAACCGGATGAGACGCGTCATATCGTGATGAAGAATGAGGAGGCTGTACTGTCGCCCGGGTGGTCGATTCATTCCGGTGCAGGCACGTCAAACTATTCATTCGTGTGGGCTATGGCCGGCGATAATGTCGACTATACCGACGTCGATCCGGTGGCGATGGAAGACCTTCGATAGTCGCGCCTGTTTTCCTCTGATGCGTCTTGCGGCCTCCGCGTGACCGGGGGCTGCAGCGACATACAATTATCTCCATTGCAATCGGGACCTTTCTAGTCCTTGGAGAGAATGCCCTTGACGGAGGGAGTGCCCTTGTCGCGAGGTGAGGCGGCTCGTTCCGTCCGTTTGCCTGCCTGATACCGACAAAAGCCAAGAAACACGCGTATGGCAATGTGTTCCCTGTCGTTCTCCTTGGAGAAAATTAGGATTTTTCCCGGTATGGTTCCGTCAAAACGTACATCAGCCGCTGCCGGCCAGTGTCGGGCGGGCAAACTACGTGGGCGAGGGACAGTTAAGGCATGGTGTTTGACGAAACGGTGAAACAAAAACTCGCGCCGCTCAAGATTGTTGTTCTGACGGCGCATGTATTTGCAGATGGGGGGCGCAAGGCAAGCGTTCACTTCGTCGCTCAGGAATGGGCCCGGCTCGGTCATCAAGTGCATTTTGCGACCCTCGGACTGAGCCAACTCAGCCGCTGGACGCGCCGTTCGCGCTTTGAGACGCTGCCGCTTGCCCAAAGAAATGCGTTTGTTGAAGTCCAGGGCAATCTATTCGCCGGGGCCTATCTACCAGCGGTGCACGCCTTCAGCACATCACGAGCATTCGCGCAGCCTTTTACCGGGCTTGTTTTCCGTCTTTATGCTTCACGGCTTCCCGACTTCATGGCAAGCAGCATTCGAGATGCCGATGTGGTGGTGGTTGAAGGCGGTACGCCCCTAGCTTTCTTGCCTCTGGTCAGGCGGCTCAACAAGCGGGCCAAGCTTCTGTATTTCTGCCGCGATCTGCTCTCGACGGTTGGCGCATCTCAGCATCTCCTCGACATTGAGGTTCAGTGGATGGCGCGTTTCGATAGTGTGTGTGTACCTTCGCGGAAGCTGGGCGAGATGTTGCCACCTGGTGGGCGGGTTCATTTCGTACCGCAGGGCATTGATCGACAGCTTTTTGATCGGGCCGAGCAATCGCCATATGCGCAGGGCACCATCAACATAGTCTCAATCGGTGACATGTTGTTCGATCATGAGGCAACTCGTGAATTGGCCAAATCTGCGCCGGATGTCCAGTTTCATCTTTTTGGTCTGAACTGGAGCGAAGATGTGCCTTCAAATGTGAAGGTTTACGGAGAAAGGGGATTTGCCGAAATCGTGCCATTTGTCCGGCATGCAGATATTGGTCTTGCCGCCTATCGTGCGGACGGGCGGGAAGACTATCTCGCTGAATCGAGCTTGAAGCTCTTGCAATACAGCTATTGTGGCCTGCCGATCATTCTTCCGGCAAATCTTCCGGTCAATCGCGGCAATGAGATTCGCTATCAGCGCGGCCAACAGAATGATTGGGCAGGGCTCGTCAAGACTGCGTTGGAGCTGAAGCAGAAACATGATCTACGCGTCTCTGCCATGACTTGGTGTGACGTTGCAGAGGCCTCTCTCGCGACAGTTTCCTGACGTATTCTCACGCGCGACTGATCCAGAGCAAGCCAGTCTTGAGATGCTGGGTGATGCGGCTTTGGTCTTTGCCATCGAATAACTGAATGAGTTCCGCAAGCTCATGTCGTGGGATTGCACCTGTCAGCTTCAACATCAAAAGGAAGGATGCTGCGCCCACGATCATCGCTGCAATCATGCCTGCGACTGTCGGGAGCCAGAGGCAAATGGCAGATGCCGCCACAGAGCATGCGAGGCCGGAAATCAGTACGCTGGCTAGCTGACGCAATGGCGGTCGCATGTGCTCCATCTTTCGGGCATAGAAAACAAGAACCCCAAGGATCACGCTTTCAACAAGCAGACGAGACCACGCCAAGGCATATACGCCATCAATCAAGATGGCGATCGGTGCAGTCGCGCTGGTCACGATCGCTGAAATTATCATTACGCGGGTAATGGCCAAGGCATGCCCCTTGGCTGCAAGGTAGGTCCAGGGAACGATCTGGAGCGCTGAGACCCCTCCTGCCAGGAGCATGATGGAAGCAGTCGATCCGGTGTCTGCAAATTCCCGCCCATAGACCATGGGAACGAGAAGAGGCGCGATCGCGCTTCCGCCCATAGCGATCGGAACAAACAGCAATGCAACGCCGAGCCAGGCGCCATTGGCGCCGCGCCGGGAAGTCGGTGAGAAGGTAACGACAAGTGGAGATGAAAGCTGCATTGCAAGCTGCTCTACAAGGCCTGCAAATGCTATCGCGACCGCAAAATATCCCATATCGGCCTTTGTCGCGAGGAGCAGGAGAAAGAGGTATTCGAGACGCGACAGTGCAATGATGCTGATCACGTCGTTGATCCACATCTGTCTTCGGTAACTCCGGAATTCCTCGTCTTTGGGAGTTGCGGACGTCTCATCCCGACGGTGTTTGGCCGCTACCAGCGTTGTCAACTGAAGCGCCTGAGGCATGTATCGGCTGGCAAGCGCGAGGATCGCCCCTGCGGGCCCAAGGGTCAGGGCGCCGATTGCTGACAGGGGAACGAACAGGATGCTGCCAAGGATGGTGTTTCGCGCTGGACGATAGAAATCGCCACTGCCGCGAGACGCGGATATCGAGAAGGTCGACAGCCCATAGACAAGAAAAAGGACGGCGATTGCCAGCCATACCGCGAGATCACTGCTGCGCATCCATCCATGGGTTGCGACGGACAAAAGGCTGGCACCAACGAAGGCGATGACCATTAACGGTACGAACCGCCGAAAGCTGGAGCGAATGACGTCCCGCTGCGCCGCTTTGGATTCGCTCTGGGCAGTAAATCGCAGCATGGCTTGTGGATAGCCGCGATCAAAGATGACCGCTGCGCATGATGCAACCCAGAATCCAAACGCCGTGACTCCCGCACCCTCTGCCCCCAGCAATCGGGCGACAACGACAGCGGCAATGAAGCCGCTCGCCATAGAGACTATGGCTGACACCAAATTAAGGAAAGAATTGCGCATCGTGGTTTGCATGCGATCTTATAGACCGCAACCTTTAACCCGTTGCTAAACGCGCCGGTTATAAAGCTGGATCTAATCGGTGATCGTCAAAGATCGCGTGACCAACTGATGCCATCAAGGGAAACGGAAGGATTCAAGCGGTGATAGATAAACCAAAAGAGAAGTTTCTTCGTGGAGGATATGAACAGAACTCCGTCGGATATCTTCTCAAACGGATATTCTGGCGTCTGATCCGGCCTCTTCCCGATCGGCTTTTCATTCCGCTGCAGTTCCTAAGCATCAAAGGAAAGTGGCCTAACATTCATAATCCGAAGACATTTTGTGAAAAGGTTCAGTATCGTAAGCTTTACGATCGCAACCCACTTTATGGAAAGCTCGTCGACAAGATCGCGGTCAAGGACTACATCGCCTCCAGAATTGGGCCTGAACACGCGATACCGACCTACTGGACCGGGACGGATATTCATGCGGTAGACTGGGACAAGATACCGTTGCCGGCTGTCATCAAGCCGAACCATGCGAGTGCCCTCGGGCTATTCCTTTATACCCGCAGCGACATCGACGACCTGCTTCGCAATGATCCGACCAAGGACTGGCTGGCCGTTGATCATGCCCGCTTCAACAGGGAGTGGGCCTATAGTCAGGTGCAGCGCAAGCTGGTCATTGAGAAAATGCTGTCAAAAGATGGTGGGGTTCCCTGGGACTACCGGTGCTTTGTATTCGACGGAAAGGTCTCACACATCATTGTCGATACACGCATTGATAACGAGGGCTATTCTGCAACCTATACGCCCCATTGGGAGCGCTTGCCGTTTTATGATCCGGACTACTATCCCCATTGTCCGCATGAGCTGCCAAGGCCGTTGCTTCTGGATAAAATGGTGGAACTCGCTTCTGAGGTCGGAAAGGGGATCGATTTTGTTCGTGTCGACTTCTTCGACACCGGCGATCAGCTTTATATTGGCGAACTGACCTTCTATCCTGGCGGAGGATATGAAGCATTTGACCCACCGGAATATGATAGGATCATTGGGGACCGCTGGACAATTCCGTCGCTGACCAGAAGATAGAAAACGCTAGGGGTCAGGCGGACATCGTTCGTTGTCTGGAGCGCGAAGCATCACCATCGAGTACTTCCGACCTCTGCGGCGCGGACTTCATCGCTTCCAAAAGAGATTCAATGATCGCAGCACGCAATGCATAAGTGTTGGCTGTAGTTTTCTTGCGATCCAGATGCTGCGCGGCGACGACGAGATTAGCGCCATGCTGCATTACGATCTGATGCGCGCGGGCAATTGCCCACGTCTCGATATCAGTTTGGTTATTCATTCTGCACCTTTAGCTAAGTCATTTAGCCATGGAAACCATCTCGAATCAGTTTCCGTAGACAGAATATCGTCATATTCAGATTTAACCAGATATAGCTGTGCTATCCGGTTGATGAAAATGTTTGATTGAATCTTATACTATTGAATACCCGGTAGAAGGACAGGCCGCAGGACACTATCCTTCCGCCAGGATGGTGAGAACGTCGGATGTCGGCAAGACCTGAATCTGTGATGTGAAGCGCCGTTTCAGGAGCTCCATCGACGCATCATGAGTATCGTCGACACCTGAACAGACTGCGTCCTCAACTACGATCACGTGAAAGCCAAGATCAACTGCTCCCAAAATGGTCGCCATAACGCAAACGTCGGTCTCTCCTCCTGTGATAATCAAGGTCTCCACATGCCACTTTTGCAAAAGTGTTTGGAGTTGCCGCTGTGTCCAAGGGGAGTAAACGGATTTGTCGATCATCGGAGCGCAGCGCGCGCAGGGAACAAGTTCTGGAACGAGATTCAGCATATCCAGTGGCAAATGCTCCAGCGTCATCATCCACCATTTCTGGTAGTATCGCTTCCAGGCCCCTATTGCCTCCTCTGATGTCGCCGGGGGAATGAAGCGCGTAAAGACTGTCTGGTCGGTTGTCGCCTCCGCTATCGCAACTACATCTGGAAGCGCTCTTCGCATCCAGGGAACATGCCATGGCGTGTCTTCTGCAAACATGCGCTGCATGTCGACACAGATATGTCGCCAGTTTCCCAGCATGGCATGACCTTTGTTGGACCGGTAGTTACTCAGGCTACCGCTCTTCTTCTCGGAGAAAACCGCGGCAGGTCTGCCTGCGGATCTGCTTGCTCAAGCCCTGCTTCCATTGCCGCAGCGATGAACCCAATGCGAGATAATTCAGCGGCTTTGTCGCTGCGAAGAGCGTTTCGACACAGGCGAATGGCACGCTCGTAGGCGGCTCCTCTGCGGGTCGGCCACTCGGCGTCCAGAAAGTCGAGTGCATCGTAGGCGTTGCAAAAGCGACGGGTGATACCGCTTGGGAGCGTCAACTCCACTGGCTTGGCCCAATTGAATTCATCTTCAGTCATTCGATCCTCCATGTCGCCCATGAACTGATCAGGCGGAGAGGAGTTCCCATTCCACTTAGAAATGGCTTTAACGGGTCAGATTCAGCGAGGCCTGTCGTTGGGGTGGCTCTCCCGGTCGGCTAGCCAGTCGGCGGTGCTGAGACTTGCGTTGTGGGTGGCGGTCTCGATGTCGTAGCCCTGCAGGAGTTGGTGTATCAGCGCACCGCTGAAGCTGTCGCCAGCACCTATAGTATCGCGAACAGTCACATATTTTGGCACCGGAATGCGCCGCGTTTCATGTCCGTCATGGATCAGTGTCGGATCCGGACCATCGGTCATGACAAGAAAACGCAGCCGTTCGCCCGCCAGACGCTTTGCCTCCCGCCATAGTTCAGCAGGTGTTCTGCCTGGCATGTCGGCCATGGAACCAATGAGACAATCCGCCGGTCGGGGATCTGCATTGCGTAGTGGAAACTGCGAGACAACCAAGGGCGATTTGTCCAATGTAGCGAGGACGGCTTCCTGAACGTGGGGTCCATTGATGTAGATTGCATCAGCGGCTGCCGGTTCGTTCAGGTGAAACTTTCTAGCCAGTCTTTTTTCGCTCGACAGGATCGTTCGTTCTCCAAGCGGATCTAGCAGAATGTCTGCGAAATCCGTTTCACCGTCATGGATTGTGATCAAGTTGGTGTCGAAACCCAAGGCCATC
This sequence comes from Peteryoungia desertarenae, assembly GCF_005860795.2. Classification (GTDB taxonomy): domain Bacteria; phylum Pseudomonadota; class Alphaproteobacteria; order Rhizobiales; family Rhizobiaceae; genus Allorhizobium; species Allorhizobium desertarenae. The sequence continues at coordinate 401,700 of NZ_CP058350.1, read as the reverse complement.
AACTCATTAAGCGCTTCACTCCCATGTATGTCGGCCATGAGGTTTGAAAGGAGGCTAACCCGGTGCCCGTAATCGAGAAGTCTGTGCGCCGTAAAATATCCGCCGCCGCCCAGTCTTGTTGTTCGTTCGTGCCAGGCGATCCTCGCCCCCGATCTCAAAGGCTCATTCAACCTCCAGATCCGATCATGATTGATATGGCCAATCACCAGGATCCGGCGCTTGCGGGAGTTGTCCGTCATTCTTTTCCTCCCTCCTTTATGGGTCTGCTGGAGTCGCGCAAAATCAATTCGGTCGGCCATAGTTCTCCGATCTCAGATGCATCCGATCCCGATAGCAACCGCATCACCAGCTCAGCCACGCGACCGCCGGCAGAACGCAAGGATGAGCGCGTCGTGGAAAGCGGTGGGGCCATGTTTTCGGCGGTGAGGAAGGGAAAGACATCATCATGAGCAACGACCGAGAGGTCGCTGCCAACAGATAAACCCAATGATCTCGCGGCCCGATAAACGCCAAGCGCGGTCATCATCGACCCGGCAAGAATTGCGGTGGGCGGGTCTTGGCGAGAGAGCAGACGCATTGCGTTCCTGAAGCCGATCTCGTCGGTGAACTCACCGTGGAGAACAAGATCATCCCGATATCCCAGGCCACGTTGCTCAAGCGCCATACGGTGGCCTGACGCCCGATCTCTGGTGAATGTCAGCCCAGTAGGTCCGTTCAACATGCCAATCTGTTTGTGCCCCAGGTCCAACAGATGATTTGTCGCCCGCCGGATTGCATCTTCGTTATCGATATCGAGCCATGCATGGGCGATCTTTGTGTGGGAACGGCCATGCACAAGGAACGGCATCTTGAGTTTGCTCAATAGCGCAATCCGAGGGTCATCCGGCTTGGGTGAATGGACGACAATCGCGTCCACACGACGGCTTTCGGCCAGTCGCCTGTAGATCTGTAACTCGTCACGTGAGCCATCCTGAGCCATCGGAGTGACCAGAATGTCGATATCGTTTTTGCTTAAACGCTCGGCCATTCCGATCATGAATTCCGAAAACTGGTGCTGGCCAGCCTGGCTCATCACAATCCCGATGGCGCCGGCGCGGCCTGTTGCAAGCCGCACGGCATTGATGTTTGGGCGATAACCCAGCCTGATTGCCTCTTCTTCGACGCGACGGCGCGTTGCGTCGCTGACCTCGGGGTAGCCACTTAAGGCACGGCTCACAGTGGTCGGCGAAAGGCCAATTTGGGCTGCAAACTCCTTCAGTTTCATCGGCTTGCCCAGAGTCCTTCAGAGATAAATGGGGTTCAGCGCGTGCAGAGATTTGAAGAGAGCTAAACCGTGGCTGGAAAAAGCGTGATCAGTTCATGAAAGCGCTTTCAACCAACAAACAAGCATTCAGCCCCGCAATTCATAGCCGTAAACTAATTCACTTTGACAGTGAGAAGCAATTCTGCGATTTCAGATTTTGAAAGCGCTTTCAATTTTAAGACGGAAATGAACTGGTCGCGTTTTGAGGCGTTAGGTGGCGAGACATACGCTACATGCGGATCAATCAAACGAATTGAGGAGATAGATGGTGGCAATTCGAACCATTGTCTGGGGTGAAAACATCCATGAGCGTGAAAATGATGTGGTGCGCGAGATTTATCCCGATGGGATGCACACAACCATTGCAGCGGCATTGAACAGGGACGGCGCGATCCAGGCTGAAACGGCGACGCTGCAGGAGCCGGAACATGGTTTGTCTCTAGATCGTCTTGCTGATGCCGATGTGCTCGTGTGGTGGGGCCACAAGGCGCATGGCGATGTCTCCGACGAGATCGTCGAGCGGGTCGCGCGACGGGTATGGGAGGGCATGGGCCTCGTCGTGTTGCATTCCGGCCATTTTTCGAAACCGTTCAAGCGGTTGATGGGGACGCCGTGTGCTTTGAAGTGGCGTGAAGCAGGTGAGCGTGAGCGGATCTGGACGGTGAATCCCGGCCATCCGATTGCCGCAGGCATTCCGGAAAACTTCGTGCTCGAAAACGAGGAAATGTATGGCGAGTTCTTCTCGGTCCCGGAGCCGTTGGAGACGGTCTTCATCTCATGGTTTGCCGGCGGGGAAGTTTTTCGTTCGGGTCTCACTTGGCGACGTGGGGCGGGCAATATCTTCTATTTCCGCCCCGGCCACGAGACCTATCCGACCTATCACGATGCGACGGTGCAGCAGGTCATCCGCAACGGCGTGAAATGGGCCTATAATCCGATCCCGTGCTATTCGGGCGTGCATGATGCGCCGAATGTTCCGGTCGAACAGGCTCTGGAACCGATTACCGAGCGGGGTCCGCGTCTGCATCAGGCCGGTGAGGAAGGCTATAAATGAGTGCCGCACCCATTCGTCTGCTGATCCTCGGGACCGGCGGCATGGCCAATACTCATGCGATGAATTTCTCGACCATTGCGGATGTGAAGCTTGTTGCTGCGGTCGATGTCGACATTGCCAAGGTACGCGCTTTTGCGCTCCGACACGATATTCCCAACACCTTCACCTCCGTTGCCGATGCCATCGCGTGGGGTGAGTTCGACGCGGTTACCAACGTGACGCCGGACAGCATTCACTACCCGACGACACTTCCGTTGCTGGCCGCAGGCAAGCACGTGATGTGCGAGAAGCCCTTGGCAGAAAACTATGCCAAGGCCGACGAGATGGCGACGGCGGCGGAAATGTCCGGTCTGGTCAACATGGTGAACCTGACCTATCGCAACGTCGCACAGGTGCAGAAAGCCCGCCAGATGGTGGTCGATGGAGAAATCGGCAGGGTGAGGCATATTGAAGCCTCCTACCTGCAGAGTTGGCTGGTCTCCAAGGCCTGGGGGGATTGGGAAACCGAAAGCCAGTGGCTCTGGCGGCTGTCGACCAAGCACGGGTCGAATGGCGTGCTCGGCGATGTCGGCATCCATATCCTTGATTTTGCAGGCTATGGCGCGGCAACTGATATCGACCACGTCTTTGCGCGGCTCAAAACCTTCGAGAAGGCGCCGGGCAACAAGATCGGTGAATATGATCTCGACGCCAATGACAGCTTTACGATGACCGCCGAGTTCACCAACGGTGCCATGGGTGTCATCCATGCCAGCCGCTGGGCGACGGGGCATCTCAATGAGTTACGCCTCAGGGTGCATGGCGACAAGGGCGCGCTTGAGGTCATCCACCGCCTCGACGGCTCAAGCCTTCGGGCCTGCCTGCAGGAGGATGTCGAAAAGGCTGTTTGGCGCGAGATCGAGGTCGATCCGGTAAAGACCAATTACGAGAAATTCATTGCTGCCATAAGGGGAGGCTATCAGGAGGAGCCGACGTTCCGTCACGCGGCGGAGCTGCAAAAGGTTCTGGATCTAGCCCTGCGCACGGAGATCGAGCGGCGAGAAATGCGTCTCTGAGGCCTTCGGCCCGAGTTGGGCCGGCATGGCCTGACGTTAAAATCGAAAACGCCGCCCGAGGAGGTTCGGGCGGCGTTTCCATTTTGCGCTGGCCGTTATCGACCGGCGCGGGAGCTGTTGAAGATCAGTAGCTGACGGTGACCGCAGACTTGTCTTTCGCCGACTTCACCGCTGCATCGGCGAGTGCGAGTGCGATCAGGCCGTCTTCGGCGGACGGCGACATCGGCGTGCCGTTGTCGAGTGCGTCGATGAAGGCGGAGATTTCGGCTGCATAGGCTGCCGTGTAGCGGGTCATGAAGAAGTCATGCAGCGGCGGGCGGGTGTAGCCGTCCTTGTTGGCGACTTCGATCGAGACCGGGCGCTGGTTCTCGGCCGAGACAGAACCGAGCGAGCCATGCACTTCGATGCGCTGGTCGTAGCCGTAAGAAGCGCGGCGCGAGTTGGAGATGATCGCGTGGCGGCCGCTCTTCGTCGTCAGGATCAGCGAGGCGCTGTCATAGTCGCCAAGTTCGCCGATTTTGGGATCGACCAGAACGGAGGCCGAGGCCTGAACCGTTTCGATCTCTTCGCCCAGCAGGAAGCGAGCCATGTCGAAGTCATGGATGGTCATGTCGCGGAAGATCCCGCCGGAGACCTTGATATATTCGGCAGGCGGTGCGCCCGGGTCGCGGCTGGTGATCGTCACCATCTCGACCTTGCCGATCGAGCCCTTGTCGATCTCCTTGCGCACGGCCTGGAAATGCGGGTCGAAGCGGCGGTTGAAGCCGAGCATGACCTTGCCGCCGACGGCGCGCACTGTCTCGAGGCAGGCCTTGGCCCGGTTAACGTCCAGATCGATTGGCTTCTCGCAGAAGATCGCTTTGCCAGCCTTGGCGAAGCGCTCGATCAGGTCGGCATGGGTGTTGGTCGGCGTGCAGATGATGACGGCGTCGATGTCCTTGTCGGCCTCGATCTCCGCGATTGTCTTGACCGCGCAGCCGGTCTGGGCGGCGATGGCGTTTGCGGCGTCCGCAAAGGCGTCAGCAACGGCGACCAGTTTCGCGCGCTTGTCTTCGGCAATGGCTTTTGCGTGGACCTTGCCGATTCTGCCGGCGCCCAGAAGTGCCAGTCTCGTGACCATGATCATTCCTCCCTGTGCCTCGGTCTTGTTCTCGAACGAAGCGATTGTGTTGTCGTAGGACGCTCTAAGAGAGACGCCTGGCCGGTGTTCCATTTCCTGCTGGCAAATGCCGCGTTTTGGAATATATGTTCCATTTTGCTAGATTGTGATACGGTTTCTGTCAAGCGGGACGATGTGTCCGGGCAAGAGTTGGAGAGCGAATGAGCGAGAACGGCGGACCGCAGACAATCAAGGACTTCGAGGATCGTCTGCTGGAGGTTTCCGGCGGTCTGCCCAAGCGCTTGAAGCAATGCGCTGACTATGTTGCGGCGAACAAGGATCGTATTGCCGTGTCCACGGTGGCCGAGATGGCGGAGGGTGCGGGCGTGCAGCCTTCGGCCTTCATGCGCTTTTGCCAGATCATGGGTTTTTCGGGCTTCTCGGAGATGCAGAAGCTGTTTCGCGAAAGCTTTGTCGGCGGCTGGCCGGATTATTCCACGCGCCTTCAGCATTTGCGCGAAAAGGCTGAAGGCTCGCCCTCTGCGCTTCTCGCCGAGTTCGTCGAGGCAGGGCGGCTTTCGCTGGAAAATCTCGTCAAAACCGTTGATCCCCAGGCACTTGAGGTCGCCGTCAAGCAGTTGGCCTCGGCGCGGATGATCCACATCATGGGCCTTCGGCGGTCTTTTCCTGTGGCGAGCTACATGGCCTATGCCTTCGAGAAGATGGGTGTGCCGGCCATGCTGCATAGCGTCGTCGGTCGGCTCGACAATCATCATGCAATTCGGCCGGGGGATGCCCTGCTGGCCGTGACATTTTCGCCCTACTCCGCCGAAACGCTTGAGCTTGTCGAGCAAGTCCGGGCGCGCGGCGTTCCGGTCGTCGCGGTCACCGATACGGTCGTCAGTCCACTGCGCCGCATGGGGGCGACGCTGCTTTCCGTTTCGGAAGTCGATTTCGGCGCCTTCCGCTCGCTGTCGGCCACGCTCTGTCTGGCGATCACGCTTTCGGTTGCGGTCGGTACGGCACGTCAGGATGACTGAACGCCCGTATTGAAATCCTGCAAAATAGAATTTATAGTCCATTTTATGAATGGCTGTTCCAAAACGGGAGCGGTCGCGAGGCGGGGCGTCAGATCCCGCATCACAGGGAGGACATCGCTTGGCTTCGCTCGATCTGATCACGATCGGTCGCTCGTCCGTGGACCTTTACGGGGCCCAGGTCGGCGGTCGGCTGGAGGATATGGCCTCCTTCAATAAGTATATCGGGGGTTCGCCAACCAATATCGCGGCGGGTACTGCGCGGCTCGGCCTGAAGTCGGCGCTGATCACCCGCGTTGGCGACGAGCATATGGGCCGTTTCATCCGCGAGCAGCTGGTGCGTGAGGGCGTGGACGTGCGCGGCGTCAAGACGGACAAGGAGCGGCTCACCGCGCTCGTGCTGCTCGGCATCCGGGACGAGCACCAGTTTCCGCTGATCTTCTACCGCGAAAACTGCGCCGACATGGCGCTGTCGGAAGCAGATATCGATCCGGACTTCATCGCCGAGGCGCGTTGCGTGTGTGCGACCGGCACGCATCTCTCCCATCCTCGTACAGAGCAGGCGGTGCTGAAGGCGCTGGAGATTGCCCGTCAGTCCGGCGGCCTGACCGCGCTTGATATCGACTACCGCCCGAACCTCTGGGGCCTGGCTGGCCATGGCGACGGCGAAAACCGGTTCGTCGAATCCGAAAAGGTGACGCGCAAGCTGCAATCCACCCTGCATCTGTTCAACCTGATCGTCGGCACGGAAGAGGAGTTCCATATCGCTGGTGGCTCGACCGATACGATCGAGGCGCTCCGCGCCGTGCGCCAGGTATCGCCGGCCACGCTCGTTTGCAAGCGCGGGCCGATGGGCGCTGTGGTGTTCGAAGATGCCATTCCTGACAGCCTCGACGAGGGGCAGACGGGTGAAGGTTTCCCGATCGAAGTCTTCAATGTGCTGGGTGCCGGTGATGGCTTCATGTCGGGTCTGCTCAAAGGCTGGCTGACAGGGGAAGACTGGCCGACCTCGCTGAAGTTTGCCAATGCCTGCGGCGCCTTTGCCGTCTCCCGCCACGGCTGCACGCCGGCCTATCCGAGCTGGGAAGAACTGCAGTATTTCTTCAAGACCGGCATCAGGAACAAGGCGCTGCGCAAGGACGAGGCCCTGGAGCAGGTCCACTGGTCGACCAACCGCAAGAATGACTGGTCGACGATGCGGGTCTTTGCCTTCGATCATCGCATGCAGCTCGAAGCCATGGCCAGGGAAACAGGCGTTGCCGACGAAAAGATCGGCGCCTTCAAGAACCTCTGCCTCGATGCGGCACTCAAGGTCTCCGGCGGCAAGGCCGGTTACGGCCTGCTCTGCGACAGCCGTCTCGGTCGCGAGGCACTCTATCGCGCGGCTGGCACGGGTCTGTGGATCGGTCGCCCCGTCGAATGGCCGGGCTCGCGCCCGCTGACGCTGGAGCCGGAAATCGGCCCCGATTTCGGCGGCCTGGTCGAATGGCCGCTCGAACATGTGGTCAAGGTGCTCTGCTTCTATCATCCCGACGATAGCGCGGAGATGAAGGCCGAGCAGGAAAAGACCGTGCAGCGGCTCTTCCATGCGGCGCGCCGCAATCGGCTCGAATTCCTGCTGGAGGTCATTCCCTCCAAGGTCGGCGCCTGCGATGACGAAACGGTGGCCAAGATCATTGAGCGTTTCTATGAAATCGGAGTCTATCCCGACTGGTGGAAGCTGGAGCCGATGAAAACCACGGCGTCCTGGGCGAATGCCTGCAACACGATCGAACGCAACGATCCGAACACGCGCGGCATCGTCGTGCTCGGTCTCGATGCGCCGCAGGCGGAGCTTGAGGAGAGCTTCCAGCTTGCTGCCGGTTTCGATCTGGTCAAAGGTTTCGCCGTCGGTCGGACCATCTTTGGCGACGCCGCCCGCAAGTGGCTCGCCGGCAGCATCAATGACGCCCAGGCCGTGGAGGACATGGCGGCCCGTTACCAGAGCCTCTGCGCGATCTGGGATGCGGCGCGCCAAAAGGCGGTTTCCGCCAAGGGAGGAAAAGCATGAAGACGATCCGGCTGACCGCCGCTCAGGCGATGGTGCGTTACCTCGCCAACCAGCTGAATGAGGATGGTGTCCCTTACATCGCCGGCATGTGGGCTATCTTCGGTCACGGCAATGTCGCCGGTCTCGGCGAAGCGCTCTATGGCATCCGCGATGAACTGCCGACCTATCGCGGCCAGAACGAGCAGTCGATGGCGCATGCGGCAATCGCCTATGCCAAGCAGCTGCGTCGCCGCCGCGCCATGGCGGTGACCTCGTCCATCGGCCCCGGCGCGCTCAACATGGTGACGGCGGCGGCACTCGCGCATGTCAACCGCCTGCCGGTGCTCTTCATCCCCGGCGATGTCTTTGCCAATCGCGGTCCGGATCCGGTGCTGCAGCAGATCGAGGATTTCGGCGACGGCACGATGTCGGCGAATGACTGCTTCCGCCCTGTCTCGCGCTACTTCGACCGCATCATGCGACCGGAACAACTCCTGACCGCGCTGCCGCGTGCCATGCGCACGCTCACCGATCCCGCCGATTGCGGCCCGGTCACGCTTGCCTTCTGCCAGGACGTGCAGGCCGAGGCTTATGACTACCCCGAGAGCTTCTTTGCAAGCAAGACCTGGCGCTTCCGCCGTCCGGAACCCGATGTCGTGGAATTCGAAGCGGCTGTTGCGGCGCTGAAGGCGGCGAAGAACCCTGTGATTGTCGCCGGTGGCGGCGTGCATTTTGCGGGCGCCACAGACACGCTGAAGGCCTTTGTCGAGAAGCACCAGATCCCAGTGGTCGAGACGCAGGCCGGCAAGTCGGCACTGGCGTGGGATCATGGTCTGAACTTCGGCCCTGTCGGTGTGACCGGTTCCGAAAGCGCCAATGTGGTTTCGGAAAAGGCCGATCTCGTCATCGGCGTCGGCACGCGCTTCCAGGATTTCACCACCGGCTCCTGGGCTCTGTTCAAGAACCCGAACCGGAAGATCCTGGCGCTGAACGTCCAGCCTTACGATAGCGCCAAGCATGACGCGATCCCGCTGGTGGCAGATGCGAAGATCGGCCTTGAAAAGCTCTCGGCGGCGCTGGGCGATCACACGTATGCCGCACCCGATGCCGGTCTCAAGGCCTCCTGGTTTGCCAAGGCGGATGCCGTAACGGCTGCGCCCAAGGACAGCAATTCGCTGCCGACCGACATGCAGGTGATCGGTGCCGTGCAGCGCGCCTCGCGTGACAACACGGTGGTGATGTGCGCCGCCGGCACGATGCCGGGGGAATTGCATCAGCTATGGAAGTCGAAGCTGCCGCTTTCCTATCACATGGAGTACGGCTTTTCCTGCATGGGCTACGAGATCGCCGGCGGTCTCGGCATCAAGATGGCGGAACCGGATCGCGACGTCATCGTCATGGTCGGCGACGGCTCCTATATGATGATGAATTCGGAGCTGGCAACGGCTGTCGGCATGGGCGTGAAGATCACGCTCGTGATCACCGACAACAGGGGTTATGGCTGCATCAACCGGCTGCAGATGGGCACCGGCGGGGCGCAGTTCAACAATCTCTATGCCCATTCGAATGTCAGCCCCATCGCCATCGATTTTGCAGCCCATGCAGCGTCGATGGGGGCAAAGGCGCACAAGGTGTCGTCGATTGCAGAGCTGGAAGCAGCCCTCGATGCCGCCCGCGCGGCGACCGAGACGACGGTCATCGTCATCGATACCGATCCTTATCCGACCACCGGAGCCGGCGGTTCCTGGTGGGATGTCGCGGTGCCGGAAGTCTCCGCCCGCGCCGAAGTCAATCAAGCCCGCACTGCCTATGAAGCGGCTCTGAAGGAAAGAACCTGATCATGATCCTTTTCGGAACCAACCCAATCGCCTGGTCGAACGATGACGACCGCCGTCTCGGTGCCCATATCAGCCTTGAACAATGCCTGGACGAAACCGCCAAGATCGGTTTCGACGGCATCGAGAAGGGTCACAAGCTGCCGACCGATCCAGCGGGTCTCAAGTCGGTGCTTGAGCCGCGCGGCCTGAAATTCGTCTCCGGCTGGCATTCGCTGAACCTGCTGACCAACACGATCGAGGAAGAAAAGGCCGCCATGCAGCCCTTCCTTGATGTGCTGAAGGCCATGGGCTGCAAGGTCATCATTGTCTGCGAAACCTCGAATGCCATTCATGGCGCTGATGATGTGGCGCTGGCCGACCGTCCTGTTTTGTCCGATGCCGAATGGGCAAAGTTCGGCGCCGGCGTCGAGGCGCTGGCCGAATTCTCTGCTTCGCAGGGCATTGCGCTGGTCTATCACCACCACATGGGTACGGTCGTCGAGACCGAGGCCGAGATCGACAAGCTGATGGAGCATACCGGCCCGCATGCCAAGCTGCTGCTCGACACCGGCCATTGTTTCTTTGGTGGTGGCAATCCGGAAGTGGTTGCGAAAAAATACATGCACCGTGTCGGCCATATCCACGCGAAGAATGTTCGTCCCGTCATCGCCGATCAGGTGCGCGCGCAAAAGCTCACCTTCCTCGAAGGTGTTCGTCGCGGTGTGTTCACCGTTCCGGGTGACAGCGAAGGCGGCGTGAACTTCCCGCCGGTGCTGAAGATCGCGGCCGAGCATGGCTATCAGGGCTGGATCGTCATCGAGGCCGAGCAGGATCCGGATGTGCGCAATCCCTTCGAGTATCAGAGCCTGGGTCTAAAGTCGCTCAAGGGTTTTGCGAAGGAAGCGGGCCTCATCTGAATTTGAGCCCAATCACTTCGGTGTGGATCTCTCTGCTTTGACAGGGCGGTGGTCTCCACTCTAATGATTGCTGCGATCATGCCAGCCACAGGAGCCGACGTGAAGATCACGATCCTTGACCCGACCCATCCATTCTTCAAGCCGCTTTGGCGGCGCGTGCTGTCGGTGTTGCTGCCGGGTGTCTGGGCTGCCGTAGAATACTACAATGGGGCGACCGGCTGGGCGATCATGTTCTTTGCGGCGTCTGCCTATGCAGCTTACGAGCTGCTGTTCATGTACGACCACACGATGAAGAAGGCTGCTGAAAAGGTAGAGGCAGACCGGGCTCGCCTTGCGGCGGAAGCCGAGCGTCGAGACGAGGAATAAGGAGACATTGCATGACCGAACTGCTGCGGAAGCCTTCAGGCAAGGCGGGCAAGGTGCATGACATCACGCCCGCCTCTGCAGGATGGGGTTATGTCGGTTTCGGGCTGTACCGTCTGAAACGCGGCGAGGCAGCGTCCGAGCAGACTGGAGAAACCGAGGTCATTCTCGTTCTGGTCGAGGGCAAGGCCCGGATTTCCGGTAGCGGGAAGAAGTTTGGTGAACTCGGCGATCGCATGTCCGTCTTTGAAAGAACGCCGCCGCATTGCGTCTATATTCCTGCTGGCAGCGACTGGTCCGCCGAGGCCACCACCGATTGTGTGCTGGCCATCTGCACAGCACCGGCCATGCCCGGTCGCGAGGCACAGCAGATAGGTCCAGAGGGCATTTCATTCGTCGAGCGCGGCAAGGGTGCAAATACGCGCTATATCTACCCAATCGCCATGGAAGATCGCGATGTCGCCGACAGCCTGCTGGTGACGGAAGTCTTTACGCCCTCGGGCAACTGGTCGTCCTATCCGCCGCATCGGCATGACGAGGACAATTATCCCGAGATGACCTATCTCGAAGAGACCTATTACCACCGCCTCAATCCGGCCCGGGGCTTCGGCTTCCAGCGTGTCTTCACCGAAGACGGCTCGCTAGACGAGACCATGGCCGTGTCGGATGGCGATGTGGTGCTGGTGCCTAGGGGGCATCACCCTTGCGGTGTGCCGCATGGTTACGAGATGTATTATCTCAATGTCATGGCCGGGCCGATGCGCAAATGGCGCTTCCAGAACCATCCGGACCACGACTGGATCTACCAGCGCGACAATTCCTGACGCTAGGGTTTTATCGTCTTTCCTGGAATTGTTCCAATCCGCTGGGCATTGGCCTGCGTACTAGGTGCACAACTGCGCCAAAGATGGAGACGCACCCATGCCCAAGTTCAGCTTGGCCCTTGTCGGGCTTGCCCTGAGCCTGCTGCCGTCCGCCGGACAGGCAGCCGAGAAGTTTACATTTGAGGACTACTTCACCGGCCGCATCGAAGCAGTCGGGTCTTTCAGCGCCATCAATGGCGTCAAGCGGACCTTTACCGTTGATCTGCATGGCCAGTGGGACGGCAAGACACTGACGTTGAGAGAAGACTTTGTCTTCGATGATGGCACAAAGGATCGCAAGACCTGGCGTTTTACGAAGACCGGTCCGTCTACCTATTCCGGCACGCGTGAAGATGTGATTGGAGAGACGACAGTCACGATCAATGGCTCTGTTGCGCGCTTCAACTATCTCGTCTATCTGACGCCTCAGACCCAGAGCAACAAGGTTCGCTTCTGGGACAAGATGGTGCTTCGTGACGATGGTACGGTATTGAACACGGCGCTTGTCACCAAATTCGGCTTGCCGGTCGCCAAGACCACAGTCGAGTTTCGCAAGCCGGGCTACGGGTCACAGGCGGCCTCCAAGTGATTGGTGGCTTCGTCAGCGGTCGCTGAGCCAGACATGGATGCCATTTGCGGCAGCAAGACCCGTGGCAAAGCAGGCAGTTAGGAGGTAGCCGCCGGTCGGCGCCTCCCAGTCCAGCATCTCACCGGCGATGAAGATGCCTTCTTTGGCCTGCAGCATGAGTTTTTCATCAATTGCAGACAAGGACACGCCGCCAGCCGTCGATATGGCTTCCGCGATCGGGCGGGGGCGCTGCACGGTAAGTGGCAAGGCCTTGAGCATGGCAGCTAGGCCCTCTGGTCGAAGGTGGTTCGCCCCGGGAGCCATCTCCCTCACCAGCGCTGCCTTGACCCCGTCGAGTCCCGCCGCTTTTTTCAGCCGCGTTGAAAAGCTTGCTTTCGCATCCTGACGCGCCAGATCACGGGTCAGTCTTTCGGTCGTTCGCCCAGGAACAAGATCGAGAGACAGGACCGCTTGTCCCTGACGCGCGCAGCCCTCACGAAGCGCTGCGGCATGGGCATAGATCAGGCTTCCCTCGACACCGCCACGGCTAATGACAAATTCACCCTGAGTCGTACCGGCTGCAGAACTGGCCTTGACGGACTTCGCGGGTGCGCCGGCAAAGCCTGTGGCGAACTCCTCCGAGAAAGCGCAATCGAAGCCGCAATTCGATGGGACGAGTGGTGAGATGCTGATGCCCTCGCGTTCGAGGATAGGCACCCAGGCCGCATCCGAGCCAAGCCTTGGCCAGCTGGCGCCACCAAGCGCAAGAAGCGTGGCATCTGATGTTACCGATCTCTTGCCCTCCGGCGTCTCAAAGACCAGAGCATCGCCATCAAAACCAATCCAACGATGGCGTGTCAGGATCGATACGCCCAGCGTATCCAGCCTGCGTAACCAGGCGCGCAGGAGAGGTGAGGCCTTCATCACCTTTGGGAATACCCGCCCGGAGGAGCCGACGAAGGTTTCCGTGCCCAACTCGGCTGCCCATTTGCGGATCGCCTCTGGTGGCATCAGGTCAAGTTGTGGCTTCAGCCAATCGTTGGCAGTTCCATAGCGCCTTGCAAACTGGGTAAAGTCTTCGGAATGGGTGATGTTCAGCCCGGATTTGCCGGCCAGCAAAAATTTACGACCCACGCTTGGCATGGCGTCGTAGATCGTTACCGCGAAGCCCAGGGCGGCCAGCCGTTCTGCCGCCATAAGCCCCGCCGGGCCGCCGCCGATGATTGCCACATTCTTCTTTTTGCCGGTTTGCATGCAGACTGGCTACATCAAGCAGGTGATTTGTCCAAGCCTCAGCAGTGATCCGCGATGATCATTGCGGCCGCCATTTCGGCAATCATCAGGGTCGGGGAATTGGTATTGCCTGACACTATGGTCGGCATGACCGAGGCATCGGCAATGCGCAGGCCCCTTAAGGCCCGCAGCCGCAGGCGTGGGTCGACGACGCTGTCCGGATCCGCCCCCATGCGGCAGGTGCCGACTGGGTGGAAGATCGTGGTGCCGATATCGCCGGCCGCCTTCTCCAGCTCGGCATCGCTTTCAAGGTCAGGCCCAGGCCGATATTCTTCCGGCTGATAGCGGGCAAAGGCGGGCTGAGAGGCGATGCGGCGGGTCAGCCGGATCGAGCGGACGGCGACGTCGCGGTCACCAGGCGTCGAGAGGTAATTCGGCGCGATCTTCGGCTGGGCGGCGAAGTCCGGCCCCGCAATATGCACCGAGCCCCGGCTTTCGGGCCGCAGATTGCAGACACTCGCTGTCATCGCTGGGAAGGGGTGAACGGGGTCGCCAAACTTGTCGAGTGACACCGGCTGGACATGATATTCGAGGTCGGCGGTTTCCTTGTCCGGGCCGGAGCGGGTGAAGATGCCGAGCTGGCTTGGCGCCATGGACATCGGGCCTGAGCGGCGGAGTGCATATTCCAGCCCGATCATCGCCTTGCCGACGAGGCTCGATGCGCGCTCGTTGAGGGTCGGTACGCCCTTGACCTTGAAAACGAGGCGGAGCTGCAGGTGGTCCTGCAGGTTTTCGCCAACGGCTGGCACTTCGCGCAAGGTCTCGATCCCTGCATTTTGCAGGACATCGGCGCGACCGATGCCTGACAGTTCGAGGATCTGCGGCGAGCCGATTGCGCCGGCTGACAGCACCACCTCGCGGCGGGCGGCAAAGCGTTTCAGCTCGCCGTCGTGATGCACCTCGGTACCGGTCACGCGGTCGCCTTCGATGGTCAGCCGCTTCACATGGGCGCAGGTGAGGATGGTTACGTTCTTGCGGTGGCGGATCGGCTTGAGGAAGGCTTTGGCCGTGTTCCAGCGGATGCCGGAGCGCTGGTTGACCTCGAAGAAGCCGGAGCCTTCGTTGTCGCCGCGATTGAAGTCGTCGGTCTCCTGGATGCCTGCCTGTTTGGCCGCCTCACGAAAGGCTTCCAGCACCTCCCAGCGAAGCCTGGCTTTTTCCACGCGCCATTCACCGCCGGCGCCATGTTTTTCGTCGGCCCCTTTGTGGAAGTCTTCCATCTTCTTGAAGAGGGGCAGTACGTCATCCCAGCCCCAGCCTTCGCAGCCCATCTGGCGCCACTGGTCGTAGTCGCGGGCCTGGCCGCGCATATAGATCATGCCGTTGATCGAGGAGCAGCCGCCGAGCACCTTGCCGCGCGGATAGCCGATGGCGCGACCGTTCAGCCCCGGTTCGGCCTCCGTCTTGAAGCACCAGTCGGTGCGCGGATTGTTGATGCAGTAGAGATAACCGACCGGGATATGGATCCAGTGATAGTTGTCGCTGCCGCCAGCTTCTAAGAGCAGCACACGGCGCGCGGGATCGGCTGAGAGCCGGTTGGTGAGCAGGCAGCCGGCTGTGCCGGCGCCGATGACGATGTAATCGAAAGTCTCCATGCTCCTCCCCGACCGCTGCCAGCGTCTCAACTGTTTCGCAGGCGACCCTCCAGGAGGTCAAGCACGGAGCGGGCGGCATCCATGACATTCGTGCCCGGACCAAACACGGCGGAGACGCCGTGCTCCAGCAGGAAGTCGTAATCCTGGCGCGGAATGACCCCGCCCACGACCACGATCACATCATTGGCGCCCTTGGCCTTCAGCGCTTCGACCAGCTGCGGGGCGAGCGTCTTGTGGCCGGCCGCAAGCGATGACATGCCGACGACCTGCACCTTGTTGGCCACGGCCAAGTCTGCCGCTTCCTCCGGCGTCTGGAAGAGGGGGCCTGCCACGACCTCGAAGCCGATATCGCCGAAGGCGGATGCAATCACCTTGGCGCCCCGGTCATGGCCATCCTGGCCGAGTTTGGCGATCAGGATGCGCGGCTTGGAGGCCGCTTTGCCATAGTCCTTGAGGCGGGTCGACAGCGTCTCCATTTCCGGATCGCCCTCATAAGCCTTGCCATAGATGTCATGCACGACTTCGGGGACCGCGACGTGATCGCCAAAGACGGCACGCATGGCATCCGAAATCTCACCGACGGTGGCGCGCGCGCGGGCCGCCTCGACTGCGGCTTCGAGCAGGTTGCCCTCGCCTGAGCGGGCGATTTCGGTGAGGCACGCGAGGGTGGTTTCTACCCGCTTCGGATCGCGCTGGCGGCGCGTCTGTTCGATGCGCTTGACCTGCGACAGCCGAACGGCGGTGTTGTCGATTTCGAGGATGTCGATGGGTTCTTCGTTTTCCAGACGGAACTTGTTGACCCCGACGATCACTTCCTCGCCCCGGTCGACGGCGGCCTGGCGGCGGGTGGCGGCCTCTTCGATCAGGCGCTTTGGCAACCCTTCATCGACGGCCTTGGTCATGCCACCCAGGTTTTCGACCTCCTCGATCAGCGCCCAGGCTTTTTCCGCCAGTTCGTTGGTCAGGCTCTCGACATAGTAGGAGCCGGCCAGCGGATCGACGACCTTGGTCACGCCGGTCTCGTTCTGCAGGATCAGCTGGGTGTTGCGGGCGATGCGGGCGGAAAATTCCGTCGGCAGGGCAATTGCCTCGTCGAAGGAATTGGTGTGCAGCGACTGGGTGCCGCCGAGCGCTGCCGACATGGCCTCGAAGGCGGTGCGGATGATGTTGTTGTAGGGGTCCTGTTCCGCCAGCGACACGCCGGAGGTCTGGCAATGGGTGCGCAGCATCAGAGAAGATGCCTTCTTCGGCTCGAATTCCTGCATGATGCGGGTCCAGAGCAGGCGGGCGGCGCGGAGTTTTGCGGCCTCCATGAAGAAGTTCATGCCGATGGCGAAGAAGAAGGAGAGGCGCCCAGCGAACTCATCGACATTCAGGCCCTTGGCGATGGCCGCGCGGACATATTCGCGCCCGTCAGCCAGCGTGAAGGCAAGCTCCTGCACCAGCGTCGCACCGGCCTCCTGCATGTGATAGCCGGAGATGGAAATGGAGTTGAACTTGGGCATCTCCTTCGCCGTGTATTCGATGATATCGGCGATGATCCGCATCGAGGGCTCGGGCGGATAGATATAGGTGTTGCGGACCATGAACTCCTTGAGGATGTCGTTCTGGATGGTGCCCGACAGTTTTTCGCGCGATACCCCTTGCTCCTCACCCGTAACAATGAAGTTCGCCAGGATCGGGATGACCGCACCGTTCATGGTCATTGAGACGGAGATGTCCTGCAATGGAATGCCGTCGAACAGGATCTTCATATCTTCGACCGAGTCGATCGCCACACCCGCCTTGCCGACATCGCCTTCGACGCGGGGATGATCCGAGTCATAGCCGCGATGGGTGGCAAGGTCGAAGGCGACGGACACGCCCTGCTGGCCGGCGGCCAGCGCCTTGCGGTAGAAGGCATTGCTCTCCTCGGCCGTCGAGAAGCCGGCATATTGCCGGATCGTCCAGGGGCGCCCGGCATACATGGTGGCTCGAGGACCGCGCACGAAGGGGGCAAAGCCCGGCAGGCTGTCGAGATGGTCGATCCCGGCGATATCCTCCGCCGTATAAAGCGGCTTCACCGGAATGCCCTCCGGTGTCTCCCAGACGAGGCTCTCTGCCGTACGCTTCAGTTCCTTTTCGGCAAGCGCCTGCCAGTCGGCGATGGTTTTTTTGGTCATCCGGTCTTCTCCCTGCTCCGCTTGCACTGCGGGCCGATCACTTCATGTGCTAGGCGCTTAGCCCTCAAACTCC
Source organism: Peteryoungia desertarenae (assembly GCF_005860795.2). Taxonomy (GTDB): domain Bacteria; phylum Pseudomonadota; class Alphaproteobacteria; order Rhizobiales; family Rhizobiaceae; genus Allorhizobium; species Allorhizobium desertarenae. The sequence goes on along the minus strand of NZ_CP058350.1, from coordinate 384,472 downwards.
ATGATCAGCTCATCAACCGCGAGGCTCTGGCCCGGCTTGACGACGATCTTCTTCACGGTGCCGCGCCGTTCGGCCTTGAGGATGTTCTCCATCTTCATCGCCTCGACGGTGGCGAGCGCCTGACCGGCTTCCACGGTCTCGCCTTCCTTGACCGCAACCCCGGTGATGACGCCCGGCATGGGGCAGAGCAGCATCTTGGAGGTATCCGGCGGCAGCTTTTCGGGCATCAGTTTGGCAAGTGCTGCGACGCGCGGCGAGCGGACGCGGGCAGTCAAATCCATGCCGCGCCACCGCAGACGAATGGCGGGGCCCTTGAGGTCGACCTTCACCGCAAGCGTGTCACCGCCGATATCGACGGTTGCCAGTGTCTGGCCCGGCAGCCAGTCGGTGGCGATCACCAGCTCGGTGCCGGAGGCGAGCGAGACACGGGTATTGCCGGTGCCTTCGGTGATTTCAAGGGCATGGTCGGCTCCGGCGAGATTGACGACCCAGTCCTTGCCGAGCTTGCGGGTGTGATTGCCGATCGTTCCCGAAATCTGGATCGCACGCGCCTGCAGGCGAAGATGGATGACGGCGGCAATCGCGGCGAGCTTCTCGGCGGACGCGGCATCCGGGGTGACGCCGGTGAAGCCGTCCTTGAATTCCTCGGCGATATAGGCCGTGGTGATCTTGCCGGAGCGGAAGCGCTCCTGGTTCATCACCGCCGAGAGGAAGGGCAGGTTGTGGCCGATGCCTTCGACCTCGAAGCTGTCAAGCGCTTCGCTCATCGCGCCAATCGCGGTCAGGCGATCGGGTGCCCAGGTGCAGAGCTTGGCGATCATCGGGTCGTAATACATCGAGATCTCGCCGCCCTCGAAGACGCCGGTGTCGTTGCGAGTGACGGTGCCTTCCGCGGTCGTGCCCTCTGCCGGAGGGCGGTAGCGGGTGAGGCGGCCGATCGAGGGCAGGAAGTTGCGATAGGGGTCTTCGGCATAGAGCCGGCTCTCGATTGCCCAGCCGTTGAGCTTCACATCATCCTGACCGAAGGAGAGCTTTTCGCCCGCCGCCACGCGGATCATCTGTTCGACGAGATCAAGGCCGGTCACCAGCTCGGTCACGGGATGCTCGACCTGCAGGCGGGTGTTCATCTCGAGGAAGTAGAACTTGTTCTCTTTGCCATCGACGATGAATTCGACAGTGCCGGCGGAGTGATAGCCGACGGCCTTGGCGAGAGCCACGGCCTGTTCGCCCATGGCCTTGCGGGTTGCGGCATCGAGGAAGGGCGAGGGGGCCTCTTCGATGACCTTCTGGTTTCGCCGCTGGATCGAGCATTCGCGCTCGCCGAGATAAAGCGTGTTGCCATGCTTGTCGCCGAGCACCTGGATTTCGATATGGCGCGGCTCGGTGACAAATTTCTCGATGAAGATGCGGTCGTCGCCGAAGGAGTTCTTCGCTTCGTTCTTCGAGGACTGGAAGCCTTCGCGGGCCTCCTCGGCATTCCAGGCGATGCGCATGCCCTTGCCACCGCCGCCGGCCGAGGCCTTGATCATCACGGGATAGCCGATCTGATCGGAGATTTTTACGGCTTCATCGGCATCGGCAATTAGCCCCATATGGCCGGGGACCGTCGAAACACCGGCTTCGGCGGCCAGCTTCTTCGAGGTGATCTTGTCACCCATGGCCTGTATTGCACCAACCGGCGGGCCGATGAAGGTCACGTCCGCCTTTTCCAGCGCCTCGGCAAAGGCCGCATTTTCCGACAGGAAGCCGTAACCCGGATGGACGGCATCGGCTCCGGTCTGCCTGATCGCATCGAGGATCTTGTCGATAACGATATAGGACTGGTTGGATGGTGCCGGGCCGATATGCACCGCCTCATCGGCCATCTCGACATGCAGCGCATTGCGGTCGGCATCGGAATAGACGGCGACCGTCTTGATGCCGAGTTTCTTGGCGGTCTTGATGATCCGGCAGGCAATTTCGCCCCGGTTGGCGATGAGGATTTTCTGGATCACGTATTTTCTCTCCCTGCCGTTTATCATCTGGGTCAGCCTCCACACGCACGTGAGAAAAGCCGTCCGCTATTCCTTGACCTTCTTCTTCAAGCCCTTGCCCACGCTCTGCTCGCTCGTGGCCTCGCCAAAGGCTTCCGGAAAGTTCTTCCGGGCCAGCGGCTCGTTGATCTTCAGCTTGGCGAAGTAGGATTGCGGATCGAAACCACGCTCGGCGGCGATGACTTCGCGGCCGAAGAGGCGGCAGAGGCGTTCGCCGTCGAGATTGCCGCGCTCGAAGGGTTCGGTGCCGAAATACTGCCAGAGCGCCTGCATGAAGCCCAAATCGGCAAGCGCCACCGTCTGATCCATGGTGCGGTGGCGTGGCCAGTTGGTCACCGGCGTTACCTTCGGATTGGCGCGGCGGATCGTATACTGCCACTGCGTTCCAGGCAGACCGAGCGGAAAGCCCTGGTGTTTCGGCATCAGCGCATCTTTTGCCATGGGTTCACACCTCGAACACGTCTTCGAAGGATTCGGGGAAGTTCTTCCGCGCCACCTTCTCGTCGATGACCAGCATCGCCTCGTAAGACAGTGGATCGAATTCCTTGGTGGCCGGGATCACTTCGCGGCCGAAAAGCAGGCTTAAGCGTGCCGCATCGAGATTGCCACGCTCGAAGGGTTCTGCGCCGAAATGGTGCCAGAGCGCATGCAGGAAGGCCGCGTCGATGCGGTGTTCCTTGGTGCCGGGGCGCGCCTTGCGGGGCAGGGCCTTGATCGGGGTAACGCCGCGCGGATTGGCGCGGCGGATGGTGAACTGCACACCGGTCCCCGGCATGCCGCCGGGGAAACCGCGATGTTTGGTCATGTCGGGGAGGCTTGGCATGGTCTCTCCTTACGCCGCAGCGATCTTGTCCTGCGTCTTCGTATCGAAGTCGGAGGCATCGTGGCGTTCATGCAGCTGTTCGGAGAGCGGGCCGGATGTCTTGTTGACCATCGCCCCGCGCTTCACGCCCGGACGGGCGGCGAGCTGCTTCGTCCAGCGCTGGACATGTTCGTATTCGTCGACCGAAAGGAAAGTGCCGGCATCGTCATAGGCGCCGTGCAGGGCGAGACGCCCATACCAGGGCCAGATCGCCATGTCGGCAATCGTGTAATCCTTGCCGGCCATGAATTCGTTGTTGGCGAGATGGCGGTTCAGCACATCCATCTGGCGCTTCACCTCCATGGCATAGCGGTCGATGGCATATTGGATCTTCATCGGCGCATAGGTGTAGAAATGGCCAAAGCCGCCGCCGAGGAAGGGGGCGGAGCCCATCTGCCAGAAGAGCCAGTTCAGCGTTTCGGCGCGTGCACGGGTCTCGGTCGGCAGGAAGGCGCCGAATTTTTCCGCGAGATAGGTCATGATCGAGGCGCTCTCGAACAGGCGGATCGGCTCACCGCCATCGACCGGCGCATGGTCCATCAAGGCCGGGATCTTGGAATTCGGGTTCACCTCGACAAAGCCCGAGGAGAACTGGTCGCCCTTGCCGATATTGATCAGCCAGGCATCGTATTCGGCGCCGCCGTGACCGGCTGCCAGCAGCTCTTCGAGCAGGATCGTCACCTTCTGGCCGTTCGGCGTGCCCAGCGAATAAAGCTGCAGCGGATGCTTGCCGACCGGGCGTTCCTTGTCATGCGTTGCGCCCGCGATCGGGCGATTGATGCTGGCAAAGGCGCCACCATTGCCGGGCTCCCAGGTCCAGACCTTCGGCGGCACATAGCCGGTGGGCAGGTTCTTCTCGGGCGGGAATTTTGTCTCGGTCATGAAATCGGATCCTTTCTCGGTGAAGCGCCTCGGGCGCGCCGAGAGTTATATAGGCCTTCCGTGTCGTCCTTGCCCACTCTCAATGCATGATCACAACGGGCCACTGTTACAACGGGATCGTGTCGTGCTTCTTCCAATGCGTGCCAACCTGCTTGGAGCGGAGGCTCGCAAACGCCTTGGCAATGCGGCGGCGCGAGGAATGCGGCATGATCACTTCGTCGATGAAGCCGCGTTCGGCGGCCTTGAAGGGGTTGGCGAAGTTGACTTCGTACTCCTTGGTCCGCGCCGCGATCTTCTCGGGATCACCGAGTTCCGAGCGGTAGAGGATTTCGGCAGCTCCCTTGGCGCCCATCACGGCGATTTCGGCGGTCGGCCAGGCGTAGTTGATATCGGCGCCGATATGCTTCGAGGCCATGACGTCATAGGCGCCGCCATAGGCCTTGCGGGTGATCAGGGTCACCATCGGCACGGTCGCCTGGCTGTAGGCGAAGAGCAGCTTTGCGCCATGCTTGATGACGCCGCCATATTCCTGGGCGGTGCCGGGCAGGAAGCCGGGCACGTCGACCAGCGTCAGGATCGGGATCGAGAAGGCGTCGCAGAAGCGCACGAAACGGGCGGCCTTGCGCGATGAATCGATATCGAGGCAGCCGGCCAGCACCATGGGCTGGTTGGCGACGACGCCGACTGTCTGGCCTTCCATGCGGATGAAGCCGGTGATGATGTTTCTCGCAAAGGCTTCCTGGATTTCGAAGAAATCGCCCTCGTCGGCCAGCGCGTAGATCAGCTCCTTCATGTCATAGGGCTTGTTGGAACTGTCGGGGATCAGCGTGTCCAGCCGCATTTCGACGCGGGCGGGATCGTCATGGAAGGGGCGGACCGGCGGCTTTTCGCGATTGTTGAGCGGCAGGAAGTCGAAAAGCAGGCGAACCTGTTCCAGGGCTTCGATGTCGTTCTCATAGGCGCCATCGGCGACGGAGGATTTTTTCGTATGCGTCGAGGCGCCGCCCAGTTCTTCGGCCGTCACGATCTCGTTGGTGACGGTCTTCACCACATCGGGGCCGGTCACGAACATGTAGGATGAGTCCCGCACCATGAAGATGAAATCGGTCATGGCGGGCGAATAGACCGCACCGCCGGCGCAGGGGCCCATGATCACGGAAATCTGCGGAATGACGCCTGAGGCATCGACATTGCGCTTGAAGACATCGGCATAACCGGCAAGCGAGGCGACACCTTCCTGGATGCGCGCGCCGCCGGAATCGTTCAGGCCGATCACGGGTGCGCCGACCTTCATCGCCATGTCCATGATCTTGCAGATCTTCTGGGCATGGGTTTCCGACAGCGAGCCGCCGAGCACGGTGAAATCCTGGGAGAAGACATAGACCTGGCGGCCGTTGATCGTGCCCCAGCCGGTGACGACGCCGTCGCCCGGCACCTTTTGGGTCTCCATGCCGAAATCCACGCAGCGGTGGGTGACATACATGTCGTATTCTTCAAACGAGCCTTCGTCGAGCAGGACCTCGATGCGCTCGCGGGCGGTCAGCTTGCCCTTGCCGTGCTGGGCGGCAATGCGCTTTTCGCCGCCGCCGAGGCGGGCCTCGTCGCGGCGGGCTTCGAGCTGGTCCAGGATTGTGAGCATAAGTCCTCCCGAAAGGTCTTCTGGCTTCTGAGCCTTGATATGACAGTTATTCCACTGTGCCGCAGAAGAAAACGGTTGAACAGGTGCATCTGTGGATTTATGAATTTGCAAATTGAAAATTGCGAATTTGCGAAATGGCTATCGGGAAACTCTTCATCGGTCGCAAGGTCCGCGACATCCGCCAGGCGAACGGGGCCACCCAGGCGCAGTTTGCCGATATGGTCGGCATTTCCACCAGCTATCTCAACCAGATCGAAAACAATCAGCGCCCTGTCTCGGCCTCGGTGCTGCTGTCGCTGGCGGAAAAGTTCGGTATCGACATCACCGAGTTGTCCTCAGGCCAGAACGACCGGCTGATGTCGGCGCTGACGGAGGCACTCTCCGATCCCTTGTTCGAGACCTATTCGCCAAGCGTGCAGGAGCTGAAGCTCGTCACCCAGAACGCCCCCGGCTTCGCCCATGCGCTGATTGCCGCGCACCACGCCTATCGGCGGGGCAATGAGCAGCTGGCGAGCCTTGATGACCGGCTGGGGGCAGCACCCAGCCAGGAGGTGACGCCTTACGACGAGGTGCGCGACTTCTTCCATTTCGTCGATAACTACATTCACGATCTCGACCTCGCCGCCGAGCAACTGGCAACCGAACTGAAGCTCGGGGAGGGGAGAATTACGCAGCCCTTTCTGACTATCTTGAGGCGCGGCATGGCGTGCGCGTCGTGCGCGGCGAAGCGGGTGACGAGGCAATCCGCCGTTTCGATCCGGTGGGGCGGATCCTGACCGTCAGCCGCTACGCCTCGGCCCCCACCCGCGATTTCCAGATCTCCATCCAGATTGCCCAGCTGGCGGCAGCCACGAAGATCGACCAGGTGCTGAAACAGGCCAATTTCCGCAGCGAAGAGGCGGTCGAGATCTGTCGCATGGGGCTCTACAACTATTTCGCCGGCGCGCTGATCCTGCCCTATCGCAGCTTCCTCACTGCCGCGCGGGATCTGCGCCACGACATCGAACTGCTCGCCGCCCGCTTCGAGGCCTCGCTCGAACAGGTCTGCCACCGGCTCTCGACGCTGCAGCGGCCCGGCCTCAAGGGCGTGCCGATCTTCTTTGCCCGCATCGACCGGGCCGGCAACATCACCAAGCGGCATAGCGCGGCGCGGCTGCAATTCGCCCGCTTCGGGGCGGCCTGTCCGCTGTGGAATGCCCATCAGGCCTTCGAGACGCCTGGCCGGATCATCCGCCAGACGGCGGAAACGCCCGATGGCGTGCGCTATCTCTGCATCGCGACCCAAGTGTCGAAAGGCTCCGCCGGCTTCCGCGCCGCCAATCCGCGCTATGCCTTGGCGCTTGGCTGCGAGATCTCCTATGCCGGCGCCTTCGTCTATGCCGACGACCTCGACCTCTCCAGCCGCGGCGCCTTCGACCCCATCGGCATCTCCTGCCGCATCTGCGAGCGCATCAAATGCACCAGCCGCGCCGTGCCGCCGTTGAAAAGGAAGCTGGTGGTGGATCATCGGGTAAGGAACCCGATGCCGTATGAGATTGAGTGAGTGTTGTGCGCTGGTCTTGATGTGCTATATTTGTAGCACAATCCGGAGGTGAGAATGACGGTAACGACGAAGGTACGAAAGCAGGGTGGAGCTGCGGTGGTCACCATTCCGCCAGCGCTGCTCAAGCTCATGGCCGTCGAGGTTGGTGATCAGCTGTCTCTCGATGTCCAGAACGGCGAGTTGGTGGCAAAGCCACTGCGGGCCGGTGTCAAGCGCTATACTCTGGCGGAATTGCTGGTCGGTGCCGAAGAACTGGCTCAACTCAATGCTTCTTTGGCTGAGACCATGGACGGCGATGCCATTGGTCGCGAGATCGGCTGATGGTCCGCAGCGGTGTTCCTCGCCGGGGCGATGTCTACTGGATCGATCCCAATCCGGTCGCCGGGCGCGAAATGAAAAACCGGCATAGGTTCGTTGTCATTACGCCGCATGAAATCAATGTATTCGGTGTGTGCATGACCGTTCCGGTGACTACTGGCGGTGCCTTCACACGTGACATCGGACTTGCCGTGCCAATCCACGGACACGATACGACGGGTATCGCGGTCTGCAATCAAGTGCGCAGTTTCGATATCGCGGCCCGAGTTCAGCAACGTTCGGCGAGTTTCATCGAGACGTTGGACAAGGCGACGGTCGACGAGATTGTTGCCCGCGTCGTCAGCGCCATCGATCCGTTGCCAGGCTCGGTTTGATCCAACTACCCAAACAACCGCACATCCCTCGCGGCAAAAAACGCCTCCACGCTCTCCGGCGCCACATCCTCCAGCGTCGCTGGGGACCATTTCGGGTTGCGGTCCTTGTCGATGATTGCCGCCCGGATGCCTTCATAGAAGTCGGGGACTTTCACCACCTGGAGGGTGCCGGCGAATTCGCGTTCGAGGCAGGTTTCGAGGTCCCTCGAGCGGCGGGCCTCGCGCAGCATGCGGAGCGTGACCTTGAGGCTCGTGGGTGATTTTGCAAGCATGGTGGACAGGGTGGCTGTCGCGACATCCGTGCCTGCAGCCTGCAGCGCCTTTACGATCTCTTCGACCGTATCGAAGGCAAAGCACTGGTCTATCATGGCGCGATTATCGGCGAGCTTGCCTGTCGGCAGGTCTGTGGCAAAGGTCTTGATCATGTCCGTTGCCGCATCGCTCCCGGCTTCCGGTGGAAGCGTTGCCAGGTCATTGGCCAAGGAGCCGAGCCTGTCTGCGGGGACATAATAATCGGCAAAGCCGGCTGCGATCGTGTCTGCTGCCAGGATGGTGTCACCGGTCAGGCCCATCCAGGTTCCGATTTCTCCCGGTGCATTCGCGAGAAGCCAGGTGGCGCCGATATCCGGGAAAAAGCCGATGCCGGTTTCGGGCATGGCGAGTTTCGTCGTCTCGGTGACGATGCGGTGGCTGCCATGGCTGGAAACACCCACACCGCCGCCCATGGTGATACCTTCCATTAAGACGATGTAAGGCTTCGAATAGCGGGCGATCTTCGCATTCAGCCGGTATTCTGCCTTGAGGAATTCGGATGCCTTGCTGTCGCCTGCCTTGCCGCTTTCATAGAACATGCGGATATCGCCGCCAGCGCAAAGGCCACGTTCGCCCTCGCCTGTAACCAGCACGGCTGCGGTCGTCTCATCCTGTTCAAAGCGGTCGAGGGCGGTGGTCATGGCTTCCACCATGCCAAGCGAGAGGCTGTTCAGTACCCTTGGCCGGTTCAATGAAATCAGACCCAGCGACCCCTGACGCGCCGTCAGAATCTCTTCGCCCTGATAGTCAGCCTCTATGTATCGCATCATGTCCTCCTCGTTTGGTGGCGAGTTAGCCATTCTGACGTGCCCGGGGCAAGTCCCCTTTGGTCGAGGTTAAGCGACACGGTTCCGGGGCGTGCCAGCGACGAAGAGCTCGATGTTTTCGATCAACTGGTCTGCAAGGGCCTGAATTGCCTCACGGCTGGCCCATGCGACATGCGGTGTCAGGATGACGTTGGGCCTCGTCGCTATCCGCATCATGGGACTGTCGGCTGCGGGCGGTTCGCCGTCGGTCACGTCGAAACCGGCGCCGGCGATCTGGTTTTTGTCCAGGGTCTCCTCGAGAGCCGATTCGTCCACCAGACCGCCACGACTTGTGTTGATGAGGAGCGGCTTGCGTTCCATCAGGGCGAATTCCTGCGTGCTGATCAGGCCGCGTGTTTCGCTGTTCAGCGGGCAATGCAAGGTGATTACATCCGATTGCCGCAGCACGTCCTCGAACGCGGTCTGACCCGGCTTGAGATCCGCTGCTCCTTTGCGCCCGGCGATCAAGACCCGCATGCCGAAGGCTTCGGCAATGCGCCCGACAGCTTGGCCAAGCGTGCCGTGGCCGATTATCCCAAGCGTTGTCCCGCCAAGATCGGCAATCGGATAGTCGAAGTAGCAGAATTGCGCTGCATCCTGCCAGCGCCCCTCAATAACGGAGTTTCGATAGGGAACTATCGAGCGGCGCAGAGCCAGTATGAGTGCAAAAGTGTGTTCCGGCACCGTGTGCCTGGCATAGTTCCTGATGTTGCAAACGGCAATGCCACGCGCCTTTGCTTCCTGAAGGTCGATCACATCCGTTCCTGTGGCGGCAACAGCAATCAGCTTCAGGCGCGTGGCAGAGGTGAGGGCCTCTGCTCGAACAGGAGCCTTGTTGGTGATGACGATATCGGCGTCGCGGATCCGGTCGGCCACATCACGAGGATGAGTCCTGTCATGCACAACCATATCATGCGCAAAGCCCGGCGCGCGGAGCTTTGTCTCCGGTGAAAGGGTATCCCGGTCCAGGAAGACTATGCGCATGATATCGATCCCCTGATGCTTGTGCTTGTCTGGCAGTAGACGAGGCGTTTGCTGCAGGCAAGGTCAGGGACATCAATGATAGTCTGGAATTCCCGGCATCGTCATGAAGCCTCCGAGTTTTCGAACGCGCCGCAGCCAGCGGCGCAGAGCTGGAAACTCGTCATGGTCCTGACCAAAATCACGCGACAGGGCAAAGCTTGCCACGAGCGCAATGTCGGCGATGGTCGGAGTCTCGCCGACGAAGAATTCGGCGCCGTCGATCTGCTGCAGCGTCATGTGGTCATCCATGATGCGAAATGCGCGTCGGGCGGCTGCCCGGTCTCCGGTGGTCGCTCCCTCCGGGGTAAACAGGGCCTGGTGACGCGCTTGGACCGCATGATGCAGATGGCCTTGCGAGAAACCGAGCCATTGCTGGATCTGACCGAATTCTACCGGGTCAAGCGGCAGCCATTGTCCCGTCTTGTCGTAGGCTCGTGTTAGATAGGCAAGGATCGCTTCGGTTCCGAACAATGTCAGATCGCCGTCGCGAAGAATTGGCAGGGAACCGGTGGGATTCAATGCCAGCATGTGCGGTTGTTGATGCTCCCGACCCGGTTCCATGTCGATCGCGATGGCCTCGTAGGGAAGCTTCAGTATCGACAGGAGCAGACGGACCCGGTAGCAACCCTCATCAAGGTCGTAGTTGTATAGGATCAGGTTTGACATCACGCCGCCTCGATCATGGATGTTTCAATGACCAGACGCAGCCCTGTTGCCCAGTGAACGAGCTGTTTCAGTGTTTCGGGTTGAAGGCTTCCCGTGGCCACCAGATGAAGGGCGCTTTGCTTATCGTTGAGCGGCTGGAGAGCCGCCAGCAATTCCCGGCCTTCACTGCGCCATGAAAGACAAACTGGTGATAGCGCCTCAGGCCTCGTTCCTTCAAATCCGGGTGGGTGTGAGGCCAAAAGGGCTTCGGAAGATCCGGCAAGTGATGCATCGACATAAACGGATCGGACCGAGGCTACTTTCTCGGGCAAAAGGGGTAATGGGCTGTTGCCATCCTCGTCAGTCGGTTTGCACCAGATGATCCCTCCTGCCTCTTCAGCCTCGAATGTCGGGACCTTGATTGTCTTCGGCACGTCCAGATCAGGATGGGCCGGAATATGGCTGCACTGGCCTGTGCGATCATATCGCCAGCCGTGATAAAGGCAGGCGATATGATCGCCGCGCACAAAGCCAAAGCTCATGCGCATGCCGCGATGAGGACATCGATCCTCCCAGACATGAACATTGCCCTTGTCATCGCGCCACACGACGCGTTCTTCTCCGAAAATGCGCGTGCCGGCCGATGTTCCCATTTCAATGCTGGACGAGAGCGCGACAGGTATCCAGCCGACATGATCATGCATGGGCGATCCTTTCTGGTGATGGGTATTCTGCAAGCGGACGGTCTTTCCGGTCAATTTCCAACACAATGCAGTCTTGCGGCCCGAGGCTGACGGCCATTTCGAAGGCATCCACCAAAGCAGTTGGTCCAGACACAGTCATGGCGCATATGTCGTCGGAGCAGGCGCCCAGATCCAAGGAGAGGTCGAGCCTTGCCGCGCGGTGGACCGCAAAGCCGGTGAAGCTCTCGACAGGGAGCGCGCCCCGAAAGGTGAACAGGGTCACGATCGGATCGCTGCTGCCGCAATTTGCTTTCGGATTTGTTCTGCCTGACAATTGTGCGCGCTCTATTTTTTGGGCAATCTAACGATCAGATCCTTATGGGTTCAAGGGAAAAAGCAGTTTCACCCGGACGAAAAGGCAGCCGCATGGCGAACGACATCGACAAGGCAACGCTCGATCAATGGTATGTCATCGACACCGAGGCTGTGATCCCCTTTGGAACCAGTCGGAACCGGCTGCTCGGCAGTGATCTCAGTGTCTGCAAGGATGGTGATGGCAAAATCTCAGTCTTTGCGGAAGGGCGTCAGGACCCGTTGCCGATACGCCATCGGTTCGGTTTCCTCTGGACAACACTGGGCCAGCCGGAGGGTGAAATCTTTCCCTTGCCTGAAGCCGACGAGCCGGATCGCCGTTATGTCCCCTGTGGCGTTGTCACCGTTCGTGCCTCGGGCCTGCGCATCATCGAGAACTTTCTCGATATGGCCCATTTCCCATTCGTCCATACTGACGTGCTTGGAGCCGAGCCTTACACCGAAGTCGAGCACTATGATGTCGAAATCCGCAGGGATGTGGATGAGGTCTGGGCGACGAACTGCAAGTTCTTCCAGCCCCAGGCGGCGTTTTCGGCCAAGGACGGGATCACAACCCACTACACCTACCGTGTGATGACGCCGTTTACGACGCTGCTTTACAAGACCTGTCCGAATTCGGAATCGCGGTGGGATGTCATCGGGCTGTTCGTCCAGCCGCTCGATCCGGATCGATGCCGAGCGCATCCGATCATGTATCTGATCGACGATGCTTCCACGACGACCGAGCTCATTCACTTTCAGCAACTGATCTTTCTGCAGGACCGCATCATTCTGGAAAACCAGCGGCCGGTTCTTCTGCCGCTTGAACCGCGCAAGGAAATCCCCACGCGGGCGGATGCTTCCTCCATTGCCTATCGGCGGTGGCTCAAGGAAAAAGGGGTGCGCTACGGCGCAAGTGGTGCCGCCTGATACAGAGAATCCGCAGGGGTAAACCTGCGGATTTTGCCAGGGTTTGCTTCAGCGATTGATCGACGATCAGTTTTTGTTCATCCAGTTGTCGATCTCGCGGTCGGCCTCTTCCTGGGACTTGCCATAGGCTTCCTGGATCTTTCCGGAAAGCTCTTTACGGTTGCCGTTGATCACATCCAGATCATCGCCGCTGAGCTTGCCCCACTGGGTCTGGGCCTTGCCCTTGAACTGCTCCCAGTTACCTTCGATCTGATTCCAATTCATCGGGGATACTCCCATCTGTTTTGCTTTTAGATCCGAGCCTTTCCAACTCGGTACAGTCAACGGTCCTTGCGCTGCGAAGTTCCAGGAAACTTCATCAGCAGCACCCCTGACAGCGTCATTGTCACTGCAATCTTGAGAAAGTGTGTTCAGGGGGAACACCTTAAGCGCTCAGGCGTTTGGAACCGGAACAATGATGATTCACAACGCACAAGGAGCTATCCATGGCGCAAGTACCGACAGCGGGAAAAAGCAAGATCGAAGACACGGCTAACGACGTGGCAGACCGTGTCGAGAAGAAGGCGTCGACCTCATCTGGTGCGACCAGCGGTGATGTGCAGGCTGAGGTCGAAAACCTGAGGCGCGATCTGGCATCCCTGGCGCAAACAGTCGCATCGTTTGGAAGCGGCAAAATCCGCCAGGCTGGCAAGAGTGCGAGCCAGATGACATCCGGTATGGCTGAAAGCTCTTCCGATTACATGGCGAGTGCACGTGAGAGCATTGCGAATGTCGAGCAGGACCTGGAGGCCCATGTGCGTGCACGTCCGATCCAGTCGATCGCTATCGCAGCCGCTGTAGGCTACATGGCGGCCGTCCTGAACCGGCGTTGATCGTTATGGGTGGCTTGTTCCATCATCTGTGGGTCTATGTCTTTGGCAGAGTGAAACCATCCATGCGACGGATGATGCGCTCTGCCATAGGCGGGGTCCTCGCAGCAATTCTTGGCTTGACCGCCTATGTGGCCGTTATTCTCGCCATAGGCATTGTTCTGGCCCAGGCGTTTGGCGTCATAACAGCGCTTGTCATTCTGGCTGCGGCGACACTGATCCTGGCGGGTGTCATTCTAGCCATAGTCAGTGGTATGAACCATCAGACGGAAAAAAGAGCAGAGGCCCGCCAGCGCGAAGCCGCAAAGCGCTTACCTAGCCCGATGGCAATGCAGATGCTTGCCGGCTTGCCAGCACTGATGCGGGGCCGCTCGGTTCTGACCACTTTACTGATAGCTGGTGTTGCTTATGCAGTCGCCAAAAACCAGGGCGTCGGCAGCGACGATGAATAGAGTGTTTGGGGCGGTCGGTTCAACAAGAACTGGTCGCCTCATCTCGTGACTTGAAAAAAAATGACGCTACCGACCGCTCTTCTTTTCAGCTTCATCGAGTTGTTCAAGCAGGTTCAGCAGATCGTCAGGAATACCTTCCTGCACGATGCTGTCATAGTAGGTCCGCAACTTGGCGGCGATCAGTGTATTGGCGCTGTCTTTCAGCGGATCCCTGCTGCGCTTGGTCTTCTTGCTGTCATTTGCTTCGCCAGGCATATCTGTCAAGGTCCGTTAAATCCTCATATGATTGTTCGATTAGCCTGATAAGAAAGGCAATGCAAAAAAGTTCCTACTGTTCGGAACTTTTTTTAAGACCAGGCGTTTCCTGCCGAGCCCGCGCTCAGATATTCTGTACCCTATTGGAGAAACTGCATGTCCCTTACTGCCCGCATAGCTGCTCATCTTCCCTATTTGCGGCGCTATGCACGCGCTGTAACCGGGTCCCAGACTTCTGGTGACGCCTATGTGGCCGCTGTGCTTGAGGCTCTGATTGCCGATATCTCGGTTTTCCCCGATGTCGGCGATGATCGAGTGGCCCTCTATAAGCTCTTTGTGAGCATCTACGATTCCACGAAGGTCGAGCTCCCAGTCGTTTCTTCGCCATTTGCGTGGGAGAAACGTGCCGCGGCCAATCTGGCTGCAGTGCCTACCCGCGCTCGTCATGCCTTCCTTTTGATCACCGTCGAAGGGTTCAGCAGCGGCGAAGCCGCCGAAATTCTGGGGGTTGGCGAGGCTGATTTTGGCGTCCTGTTCAATGAAGCTTCGACTGAAATCTCTCGCCAAGTAGCGACGGATATCATGATCATCGAAGACGAGCCGCTGATCGCTCTCGATATCGAGCAAATGGTCGAAGATCTGGGGCATCGGGTTTCCGGTATTGCTCGAACCCATAGCGAAGCTGTGGAGCTCTTCAATCGGACGAACCCGAAAATGGTGCTTGCAGACATTCAACTTGCTGATGGCAGTTCCGGTATTGACGCCGTCAACGACATTCTGAAGGTCGATACGATCCCGGTTATCTTTATCACAGCATTCCCGGAGCGCCTCTTGACTGGAGAACGCCCGGAACCAGCATTTCTGGTGACCAAGCCATTTAACCCCGACATGGTGAAAGCTTTAATCAGTCAGGCTCTTTTCTTCAACGAGCGGGTCGCTGAGAAGGTCTGACAAAAGGCCATGTGACGAAGTGAGGGGGTCCGATGAAGAGGCGTGCTATTGTTCGCTCAACATCGGAGCGCCGATCAACGGCGGAGCAGGAAGTTGGTGCATCGATTAACATGGTTTGAACCTCAGCGCGGCGATGATCAACTGCGCGAGTTCTTCATAACCGCCCTGATCGACATGGGTGCCAGCTTGATCCTTCAGGACAAGACGGGCAAATATGTTTGCATCACGACACTGCCTTCCTATTGGAAGCTGCAGGCCGGGCAGGCACCTTCTGATCTTGGTATCTTTGGTGACGACATCGGGCAGAGGCTCGCCGAACTCAAAGCCGGTCTGAACAAGGTGGGAGACCGTGCGGAAATCGAAGTGGAGGCTGGCGACGATAGCTTCTTCGAATTCCGTTGTCGCCTTGTCGAGATGGCCGAGCATGATCTCCATATGATCACCGTGATCATTGATCGGACCGAAGACCGCCGACGTGAACGTCTGCTGCGCGCCCTGTTGCGCGAGGTCAGCCACCGGTCAAAGAACCTGCTGGCGATTATTCAAAGCATCGCTTCGCAGACGGCGCGCTATTCGGGCACGCTGGATATGTTCCTGCGAAAGTTCCGCGGGCGCTTGCATGCGCTGTCGCAATCGCAGGATCTGATCACCGATTCCAGCTGGCGCGGGGCCTATTTCCGTGATCTCCTGAAACAACAGGTTGATCGTTATGTGCAGGATCATCCGGATTTGATCCAAGCTCGTGGCGATGATGTTCTGCTGACGCCAAATGCCTCCCTTCACATCGGCCTGGCACTGCATGAGCTGGTCGTGAATGCGGTCAGTCATGGGACTTTTCTGCAAACCCGTCGGCCTATCGAGGTCAGCTGCGCATATGAGCACACCCAGGATGGTCCGATGGTCACGATCAGCTGGGTTGAGCCTCATACGGCGCCTGATGAAGATGCTCTGAACGCCGCCCGGAGCAATCGCTTCGGTAGTACCGTTCTAGAGCGTGTCGTGCCGGCCTCTGTCGGCGGAACAGCCTCGCATCACTTGGACAAGCAGGAAGTCCGCTACGAGTTGCGCTTTCCGCTGGAAGTTTTTGACTGATCCTTCGTCGGCGCTTTTGAAAGAGACCCCTGATGCGCCTTTTCAGCTGCTCCAACTGCCGTAACGTGGTGCACTTCGATAACACTACTTGCGTTGCTTGCGGAATGCGGCTGGCTTACCGGCCTCTGGCTTTCGACATGGTGACGCTCTCTTCGGAGCCAGACGGTAGCTTCAGGTCTGTTGGGGTTGATCCTGTCCGGGTTCAACCATGCGTCAATGCCAGCTATGATGCATGCAATTGGCTCGTCGACGATGATCAAGAAGCCGGTTACTGTCGCGCGTGCCGACACAACGTTGTCATCCCCGACCTCACGGTGCCCGACAACATTGTTAACTGGCGGAAGATCGAACTTGCGAAACATGCCCTGATCTACTCGTTGTTGCGGCTGGGGTTGCCGCTCGCGGATCGCACGGAAGACCCTCATCATGGGCTAGGTTTCGCATTCCTTTCCGACGACGCGACAGCATCCGAGGAAGGTTCCGTTCTAACCGGTCATGCCGAGGGTCTGATTACTCTGAACATGGCAGAAGCATCCGATGCGGAGCGTGAAAAAAGGCGCGTCGCGTTGAATGAGCCTTTTCGAACTCTTTCAGGTCATTTTCGCCACGAAGTTGCTCACTACTTCTGGAACGTTCTCATTCGGGATCGGAGCCAGGTTTCGTCCTTCAGAACAGTGTTTGGTGACGAAAGCGCGGACTATGCGGCGGCCTTGGAGAGTTATTATGCAGAGGGCCCACCACCAGGTTGGGATCAAGGCTATATCAGCACCTATGCGACCAGTCATCCGTGGGAGGATTTTGCCGAAACATTTGCCCATTACCTCCATATCATAGACGCTCTCGATACTGCGGATGCGTTCGGTCTGAAGACGAATCCAAAGATTTATGGAGAGAAACAAGGCCTCGTTCTGGACGAGACCTTTGACAGTTACCGCGCCCGCGATGTCCGTGACCTCGTTGAGGCATGGGTCCCTTTGACACTGGCCATCAACAGCATCAACCGCAGCATGGGGCAGCCTGATCTCTATCCCTTTGTGCTGAATGAGCCTGTCATGCTGAAGCTTGAATATATCCACCAGCTGATCCGGTCGAGCAAAGGGTATGATCCTCTTTAGCTTCGCCTCATCCGGAACCTCGCTTGTCGCTCCGCGTTAACCTTTGAGTAACACGGAGCATAACCATGAGCGCTTTGGCCGCATTGATGGTACTTGTTGCATGCCATGCTGAAGATACGACCTGTCTGGAGCAACCCTTTCTTGTTGCTTCTTACGTCGACGCCGACTCTTGTCGTGCCGTTCTTCCATCCAAGATCCGGGAAGCGCGGAAGGTGGTAGACGTTGTTTACGGCGACTGTGTTCCCGTTGATCCCGAGCTTCTGGCTGGGCGTAGCATCTATCGGAGCATCGACCCTCAGGCACTGGCGCAACTTGAAGAGCCAATCCGCGGCGACGCGGATCTGAAGGCTCACGCCTATAGACCCAATGATGGTGAAAAATGAAGAACAGGAGCCAGACGATGACAAGTCCTACAAACCCGTCAGAGAAGGACAGAGAAATTCGCCAGATGGAGCAAAAGGCGGGTCTTGATCGTGATCTGGAGAGCCAAGTGCCGCCGCGCTACAGCATGACTGCAATCACAGTCTTTGGGGTATTTCTTGGTTTTGTCACTCTTTTCCTGATCTGGCTGGCCTTGGGGTAGAGTTTGACCACATAGCCCTCTGTGCAATCGCCTCTCCCGCCCCTGTGAAGAGCTATCGCTGACTTGCCTTATTTGCGGAGAGCTCGCATCGCGAGTGCGATCACGAATAGAATAATGAATATGCCGAAAAGAATCTGTGCAATGCTTGCCGAAGCCCCTGCGATACCGCCAAAGCCCATCAGGCCGGCGACCAGTGCAATAACAAGAAAAACAACGGCGTAATGCAGCATCTTACTTCTCCTTTCGCTCAATAGATGAAGAACGCCGGAGACATCTTCAAAGTTCCACTTGTCTCGGTAGTCCGAAATCAGCCTGGACAGAAACTCTGCCGATTTTTTGGGAACTAAATTGGCCTGTGCTCGTTTACAGGCAACGAATGCAACAAAGCCGTTGGACCATATGACTGAACATCCAAAAAGAACGCCGGTGCCACAAGGGGCATCTGGAGCTGCGACCTTCTACCCCGGCGTTTCGGCGCAACTTAAGGAATACTATCGCTCTGTAGAGGAGGAGGGTATTCCTGACCGCTTTCTCCGCCTGCTCGAAAAACTCGACATGGCGGAAAAGCGCGCTGAAGGTACGAGTGAATCGAGGGCTGCATTGAATGAGCGATGAGGCATTGTCAAATGAACGCGCCTTCAAGCGCGACCTTCTTGCTGCGTTGCCGAACCTGCGCGCTTTCGCTGTTTCACTTTCCGGTCGGCATCATGTGGCAGACGACCTCGTGCAGGACACGATCATGAAGGCTTGGGCAAAGCAGGATCATTTTGAACCTGGGACCAACATGAAAGCCTGGTTGTTTACTATCTTGCGCAACGAATTCTATTCGCAGATGCGCAAGCGTGGACGAGAGGTCTCTGACACCGACGGTATCTTTACCTCTCAGCTTTCCACGCATCCCCAGCAATATGGTTCGCTTGATCTCGAAGATTTCAAGCGGGCACTCGACAAGCTCCCGAGTGATCAGCGCGAAGCCATTATTCTCGTGGGCGCCTCAGGCTTTGCCTATGAAGAGGCGGCTGAGATTTGCGGCTGTGCGGTAGGCACGATCAAGAGTCGCATCAATCGTGCCCGCAACAAGCTGCAGGAACTGCTGGGAGTTACCGGAGAGGCGGACTATGGCCCCGATGCCCACAGCTCTGCCGTCATAAAGAAGGCATTTGCGGTCTAGAAGTCTTGGCTGCAGTTGCCAATCGCACAGTCTCCGCGAGGGCCTCCGGTTCAAACGGTTTGGGTACAACCGGATAGGCCAGCGTGGTGCCAGAGTGGCCCGCAGGATCATCGTAGGACGAGAGGAACACGGGCATGATGCCCTTATCTTTAATCATCCGAGCGCGATCGGCGTTCTGTGCCTCCTGTGCGCTCGCGTCGAGAATGACGACGTCGTAGGCACTTGTTTCGATATGTCGCTCAAGTTCGTGAACAGGGACGATGGCGGTCTGGCATGACAGTGTCTCTACGAGAATGCGCTCGACCTCCATCGCGATGAGGTAGTGGGTTTCGGCAATGAGAACCCTCGGCGCTGGTGCTAACATGGTAAATCCTTTGGTTATCTTTGTCTTATGCGGTCGCCAGTCGGACGCGTCATTTAAAAAAGACATGTGCCCCGACGGTTTATTCCCTGGTTGGAGCGGGCGCTGGAGCCGAAAGGTGGCACCGAATGGCGTCTGAAATGAGAGCTGTCCCGGTGCGGGTGCAGTGTTCTGTCTGCCCGCTTCGGAAACTGCGGCAGTTTCGACCATTTACCGACGAAGAGCTTGATTTCGTCGCGCAGTTCAAGCGAGGCGAATTGCTGGCTGCCCCCGGAACGTCAATCCTAACGGAAGGTGATCGTAGCGAACATCTGTACACGGTTCTCTCCGGCTGGGCATTTCGCTACAAGACCCTGGAAGATGGACGGCGGCAGGTTCTCAATTTCCTCGTGCCGGGGGACCTCGTCGGTTTGCAGGGCGCTCTCACGGCCGAGATGCAGCACTCGGTTGAAGCACTCACGCCCCTGGTGCTTTGCATTTTCGAACGTAGGCGTCTTTTTGGCCTCTATCAGCACCATTCTGGTCTCGCCTTCGATCTCACCTGGCTTGCCGCGCGAGAGGAAACAATCCTGGACGAACATCTGCTGAGTGTGGGGCGTCGAAGTGCGCTTGAGCGTGCTGCCTATTTGCTCGGTTTTTTGCATGAGCGCGCCCGGTTCTCCGGACAGCTTGAAAATGGCAATCTGATTCTTCCGGTTACACAGGCACTTGTTGCCGACACGCTTGGCCTCTCAATTGTTCATACGAACAAGACGCTGCGGAAACTTGCCGACAAGGGCTTAATCCGCTGGCTCGATCGAGGCTGCGAGATTCTGGACAAGTCAGGCCTTTTTTCCGTTGCTGGCTGGGAGCCGGAGGATGCGCTTCTCAGACCTTTCATTTGATCGGGAAGAGGCTCTTCCCGATCTTCCCACGAGGGCCAGTTATCAAGCGGAACTGGAAGTCAGGCTTTCATGCAACGACCAGAAAGCCCGTAAACAGGGCAATGAGGAATATTATCAGCACAATGAAGATCAATATCTTCGCGGCGCCTGCCGATGCACCCGCGACGCCGCGAAAGCCAAGGAGGCTTGCCACACCAGCGATCAACAATAGAATCAGGATCCATTCGAGCATCAAAATCTCCCTGTCGCTCTATTTGCGTTCTTGGAGTTAACACCCGCATTTATGGATTGTTCCGGCTCTCGTCGGGCCGATGCAGCGGAGGATCGCTTGTTGCGGTGCAATAAAAATCGTTTTAGCCGCGTTACGAGGCGACAAAAACCATCACTTCTGCGACAAAGCGGGCTAGACAGTTGATGAAGCATCTGCTGGTTTCCGCGCAGAAAAGTCGCTACGACTTTAGCAGGATATCGAGGCGTCAAGGTTCGAGAGGGAGACGGGTTTGAAAATCGGTTCGCCAAAAGAGATTTTTAGCGGAGAGGCACGCGTCGCCATGACGCCGGATAGTGCTCTCCAATTGCAGAAGCTTGGCCATGAGTGTGTGATCGAGAGTGGTGCCGGCAAAGCAGCCGGTTTCTCGGATGACGCTTACCGCGCGGTCGGGGTGACGGTTGTCGAGGGGGCAGCGGGTCTTTACGAGACGGCGGATATTATCGCCAAGGTACGGCCCCCTGAGACTGCCGAGGTGGATTTTCTCGCACCCGGCAAGACACTGATTTCGTTCTTCTACCCCGCCCAGAACGGGGAACTGCTAGAGCAGGCCAAATCCAAAGGTGCGACAGTGATCGCCATGGACATGGTGCCGCGCATCAGCCGGGCCCAGAAGATGGACGCCCTGTCGTCGATGGCCAATATCGCTGGCTATCGCGCGGTGATCGAGGCCGGCAACAATTTCGGCCGCTTCTTCACCGGTCAGGTTACTGCTGCCGGCAAGATCCCGCCTGCCAAGGTGCTGGTCATCGGCGCTGGCGTCGCCGGACTTGCCGCGATCGGCACGAGCGTCTCGCTCGGCGCGATCACCTATGCCTTCGACGTACGCCCGGAAGTCGCCGAGCAGATCGAGAGCATGGGAGCTGAATTCGTCTTCCTCGAATTCGAAGCGACCCAGGATGGTGCCGCGACCGGCGGTTATGCCGCCCCGTCCTCGCCGGAATTCCGCGAAAAGCAGCTTGCCAAGTTCCGCGAACTGGCGCCCGAGATCGACATCGTCATCACCACCGCGCTGATCCCGGGTCGTGATGCACCAAAACTCTGGCTTGCCGACATGGTGGCTGCCATGAAGCCGGGCTCGGTTGTCGTCGACCTGGCTGCGGAGCGCGGCGGCAATTGTGACCTGACGGTCGCCGATCAGAAGATTGTTTCGGAAAACGGTGTGACAATTGTCGGCTATACCGATTTCCCAAGCCGTATGGCCGCTCAGGCCTCGACGCTTTATGCCACCAACATCCGCCATATGATGACTGATCTGACGCCGGCCAAGGACGGTGTCGTGGTCCATAACATGGAAGACGATGTCATCCGTGGCGCGACCGTCACCAAGGACGGCGAGATCACCTATCCGCCGCCGCCGCCGAAGATTCAGGCGATTGCGGCTGCCAAGCCCAAGGAAAAGGTGAAGGAGCTGACGCCCGAGGAAAAGCGGGCCCAGGAAATTGCGGCCTTCAAAGCACAGACCAAGAGCCAGGTGGCAATGCTTGCTGGCGGCGGTGCGCTGATCCTGCTTGCCGGTCTCTATGCGCCGGCGAGCTTCATGAGCCATTTCATCGTCTTCGTGCTCGCCTGCTTCGTCGGCTTCCAGGTTATCTGGAATGTCAGCCATTCGCTGCATACGCCGCTGATGGCGATCACCAATGCCATCTCCTCGATCATCATTCTGGGTGCGCTGATGCAGATCGGATCAGGCAATTTCCTGGTCATCATTTTGGGCGCTCTGTCGGTGTTCATGGCCGGTATCAACATTTTCGGTGGCTTCCTGGTCACCCGGCGCATGCTTGCCATGTTCCAGAAGTCGTAAGGCGGGGAGAGAACCATGGAATACGGATTTACAACGGCGGCCTATGTCGTCGCAGCAGTTCTCTTCATCCTGTCGCTTGGCGGCTTGTCGGGACAGGAAAGCGCCAAGCGCGCGGTCTGGTATGGCATTGTGGGTATGGCGCTTGCCGTCGTGGCAACGCTTGTGGGCCCTGGAGCCGGCAACTGGTTCCTGTCGGTGCTGTTGATCGCAGGTGGCGGTGCAATTGGCTGGGTGGTTGCCACCCGGGTTCAGATGACCGAGATGCCTCAGCTTGTCGCCGCCATGCATTCGCTGGTCGGTCTCGCCGCCGTCTTCATCGGCTTCAATGCCGAGATCGAGATGTGGCGGGTGACCAGCATGCTGCTCGATTCCGGCTTTTCGCGTTGCCCTGAAATGGCGAGTGCCGTTGTCTGCGCGGCAGCCAATGGACAGCCGGAACTCTTTGCGGACTTCAAGGGCTTTGCCCTGAAGATTGCTGAGAAGACCACTGCCGAAATTGCCGTATTGAAGATCGAGGTCTTCCTCGGCGTCTTCATCGGTGCGGTCACCTTCACCGGTTCGGTCATCGCCTATGGCAAGCTGGCGGGTAAGGTCGACGGCAAGGCCAAGAAGCTGCCCGGCGGCCATCTGCTCAATGCCGGTGCGGCGCTCGGCTCGCTGATCCTGCTGGTGCTCTACTTCAACGGTGCGGGCAGCTGGACGCTGGTCCTGATGACGCTTCTGGCGCTTTTCATCGGCTATCACCTGATCATGGGCATCGGCGGCGCCGACATGCCGGTCGTTGTCTCCATGCTCAACAGCTATTCCGGCTGGGCGGCGGCGGCCATCGGCTTCTCGCTCTCGAACGATCTCCTGATCGTCGTCGGTGCGCTGGTCGGCTCCTCGGGTGCGATCCTGTCCTACATCATGTGCAAGGCGATGAACCGCAGCTTCGTCTCGGTCATTCTCGGCGGCTTCGGCGGAACGACCGGCCCGCAGATGGAAGTTACGGGCGAGCAGATCGCCATCGACGGCGACGGCGTTGCCAATGCGCTCAATGATGCTGACAGCGTCATCATCGTTCCGGGTTATGGCATGGCGGTTGCGCAGGCGCAGCAGTCTGTGTCGGAGCTTACCCGCAAGCTGCGCGCCGCTGGCAAGACCGTGCGCTTTGCGATCCATCCGGTCGCGGGTCGTCTGCCTGGCCACATGAACGTGCTGCTCGCGGAGGCCAAAGTGCCCTACGACATCGTTCTGGAAATGGACGAGATCAACGAGGACTTCCCGGAAACGGATGTCGTCATCGTCATCGGCTCGAACGACATCGTCAATCCGGCCGCCCAGGAAGACCCGAACTCGCCCATCGCCGGCATGCCGGTTCTGGAGGTCTGGAAGGCGAAGCAGGTCTTCGTCTCCAAGCGCGGCCAGGGCACCGGCTATTCCGGCATCGAGAACCCGCTGTTCTACAAGGAGAATACGCGGATGTTCTATGGTGACGCGAAGAAGTCGATCGACAGCATTTTACCATTGATCAAATAAGGCGGGATGCATCGTTAGAAATGAGAAGCCGGGTGGAGACGCCCGGCTTTCTTGATGGTGCTGCTATGCTGCTTTTGTGGCAGTGGGGTCTTAGTAGCCGGCCTCTTTCTGATGTTTGAATGCCAGGATGTGGACAACATCTTCCGGTTCATCGTAGCGATAAAGAGCGACATAGCCGGCCGCGCCGAACCCGATCGTCAGTTCCCGCAGGTCCGGGAAGCGCGGCAGGGGCCGCCCCCGTTTCGGATTGCTTGCAAGCAGCGTGAACTGTCTCTTTATTTCCTTGGCCGCCTTCTCTGCGGCATCCAGTGACTTAGCCTGAAGGAAACGACGGCATCGCTCCAAGCCAATCGCCGCTCCCTCAGTCACGACTACTCGTGGCACTCGGGCACCGGTTTTTCGTCGGCTGAGCCCCAGGTTTCGAGCCAGTCGTTCACCTCGTCCAGTGTCAGATGGCGACCCGTTTCCTTGTAAGCAGTCCACGATGCCAGCGCTTCACGGGTGAAGCTTTCACGCGCCTCTTCACGCTCCACATATTGCTCAATCGCTTCCAGCATCAGTCCATGCGCCGAGCGTTTGCGCTCGTTGGCAAGTTGCTGCACCCGCTCTTTCAATGCGTCATCGATTTTCAGCGAGGTCGCCATGGTCGCTCCAGACTACCGGGTGATACCGCTGTGCAAGATAGGATGAGCGCCGGTATAAGTCTACACGAACTGAGCTCTTGAGATTATGTCATTGGCGCGAATAACTCGATATTCCCCGATCAACCGAAAGCCATGTAGTCTGCTCATCAGTATCTGACCCGTCACAGGCCCGGCCCAATGGTCATGGGTGTATGCCTTGGCAAATATTGAGGATGACCTTTTGATAATCTTGATTTCCGGCAGTTCACACGTTGGTAAGACGACTTTTGCGACGCGTTTGGCTGAAGAACTTGGTTGGGAGTCAATTTCGACGGACAGCCTTGCCCGCCATCCTGGTCGGCCTTGGCTGGGCGTGAGCCCGCACGTGAAAGAATACTATTCTCGCCTTTCGGACGAGGCGATCTACTGGTTTCTCCTGGCACATCACGAAAACATGTGGCCGATGATGAGGCAGCGTATCTGTGCCGCCCAAAGCGCTCAAGCTCCATTGATATTCGAGGGTTCAGCGCTCAGGCCTGAATACCTTGGGGAGATCCTGTCCCGAGAGATCCGCAGTTTCCTTCTTTACGCAGACAACAATGTCCTTCAAGAGCGGATTCGCGCTGAGGCCGGCTACCATGTTGCTGATGCTGCCAGCAGACATGTCATTGACAGGTTCATCGAGCGTTCGCTTAGGGACAACTTGGAAATGCATGCCGCAGCCTTAAAGCACGGGGTGCAGATTGCCGACGCAGCCGATA
The DNA here is from genome assembly GCF_005860795.2 of Peteryoungia desertarenae. Lineage (GTDB taxonomy): Bacteria > Pseudomonadota > Alphaproteobacteria > Rhizobiales > Rhizobiaceae > Allorhizobium > Allorhizobium desertarenae. Next base: position 359,364 of record NZ_CP058350.1, on the reverse strand, counting down.
ATGCTGCAATGGTTGGTTTGTTTGATGAGATGGTGAGTTGGGCGGCGAAGCTGGTCTCGACACGGTAGCTCTGTGCCACGCAGTTGTGTGGTGGTCAGCATTGGCTTCACGCGCGAGTGCCTCAAACGCAAGACCCCGCCACAAGGGCGGGGTCAACAACGATCCTATCGACTTAACTCATAGATCCGCCTTGAAGGTCTGCTTCTGCGTGCCGAGGCCTTCGATCCCTAGCTCCACCACATCGCCTGCCTTCAGATACTGCGGCGGTTTCATGCCGAGCCCAACGCCGGGAGGCGTGCCGGTGGAGATGACGTCGCCGGGATGAAGGCTCATGAACTGGCTCAGATAGGAGACGAGGTGGGCGACGCCGTAGACCATGGTCTTGGACGAGCCGTCCTGCATCATCTTGCCGTTGACCGAGAGCCACATCTTGAGGTTCTGCGGATCGGCGATTTCATCCTTGGTGACGAGCCAGGGGCCGATCGGGCCGAAGGTGTCACAGGACTTGCCCTTGGTCCACTGGCCCGATCGCTCCGTCTGGAAGGCGCGTTCGGAGACGTCGTGGGAGACGCAGTAGCCGGCGACGTATTCCATCGCATCGGCTTCCGAGACGTATTTCGCGGTCTTGCCGATGACGACACCGAGTTCGACTTCCCAATCGGTCTTTTCCGAGGTGCGGGGGATCAGGACGTCGTCGTTCGGGCCGCAGATGGCCGAGGTCGCCTTCATGAAGATGACCGGCTCCGGCGGGACCGCTGCACCGGTTTCGGCGGCGTGGTCGGAATAGTTGAGGCCGATGCAGATGAACTTGCCGGTGCCGGCAACGCAGGCGCCTATGCGGTCGACGGCGATCTCAGGCAGGGAGGAGAGGTCGATGGCAGCGATCTTCGCCAGACCTTCCGGCGAGATGGCCGCACCGCCGATATCGTCCACATGGCCCGAGAGGTCACGAACCTTGCCGTCCTTGTCGAGGATCGCAGGCTTTTCCTGACCCAGCGGGCCAACGCGCATCAGTTTCATGGTTTTCTTCCTTCTTCAGAACGAGAGCACGTCCAGCAAAAGTGCGTTAACGGTTTTGCGTCCGGACTGCGTAAAAACAGATGGATAGAGCGTTTCCGGTGATCAAGCGATCACCGGAAACGCTCTAGATCGTCCAGCCGCCGTCGATGGCATAGGCCTGGCCCGAGGTATAGGTGGCGCCGGCGAGATAGACGGCGAGGTCCGCGATTTCTTCCGGCGTGCCCAAGCGCCCCATGGGCTGGCGGGCGATGAAGGCCGCGCGGGCGGCATCGTAGTCCCCTTGGGCGCGCATGCGGTCCTGCAGCGAGGGGCTTTCGACCGTGCCTGGGCAGATGGCGTTGCAGCGGATGCCTTGCGTCACATAGTCGGCGGCGACCGACTTGGTAAGACCGATCACGGCTGCCTTGGTGACGGTATAGGCACAGCGGTTCGGTACGCCTTTGATCGAGCTTGCGACCGAGGCCATGTTGATGATGGAGCCTCCGCCGCGCTCCAGCATTGATGGCAAGACGGCCCGGATTGTGCGGATCATGGCGCGGACATTAAGGTCCAGAGCGAAATCGAGATCCTTGTCAGGCATGTCGAGGATCGTGCCCGCATGGACGAAGCCGGCGCAATTGAAGAGGATGTCGAATGGCCCTGTTTCGCCGACGACATTCGCCACCATTTCATCTTTCAATACATCGAGAATGCGTGTCGTAATCCGATCCTCACCATGCAGTGTCGCCAGCGCTTCGGCATTGATATCTGTCGCCACGACATCGGCGCCTGCACGTGCAAATGCCAATGCGCTGGCGCGCCCGATGCCTTGGCCGGCGGCGGTGACAAGCGCGCGCTTTCCCTCAAGAGGCAGGCTCATGATCTGATCTCCAACTGTGTCTCCCATGGCTCGCATAGTTCTGTCGATCTTGCGAGCGTCTGGGACATGCAAAACACTTATTTGCAAACCGTCAAGGCGACTTTCTGCGGCTTCCGTTCGATGCACGTGGCAAGCACATATTCCTGTTTGAGTGAAGCCTATGTCTGTGGCAGCTTACGCTTCTCTGGGAGGAGCCGGACATGATCTTTGATACTCATCTGCATCTGATTTACCGCGATCGACTGAACTATCCATGGCTGTCCGGTGTGCCGAATCTCGACGCAGATTTTACCTATTCGGACTATGCAACAGAGGCTCGCCGGCTCGGGATCACCGACGCCCTCCATATGGAAGTCGACGTGGCGGAGCCCGATATCGAGCGCGAGACCATCTTGGTACAGGATCTGGCGCAGGAATCTGGCTCCATGCTGAGGGGTGCGATCGCCTCATGCCGTCCAGAAGACGAAGAGTTCCCGGCCTATCTGGAGTCACAACGGAGTAACCCCTTCATCAAGGGGTTTCGCCGGGTTTTGCATGTTGTTCCCGATGATGTTTCCGAGAGCCTGATCTTTCGCAACAATGTCAAGCGGCTCTCAGGTACGGGATTGACCTTCGATCTCTGCATGCTGCCACATCAGATTGATAAGACGCTGGCGTTGATCGATCATGCGCCCGATGTCACCTTCATCCTCGATCATTGCGGCGTTCCTGATATCAAGGGTCATGGGTACCAAGCCTGGGAGGCTGGAGTGACTGAAGTCGCAAAGCGCCCGAACGTCTTCGTGAAAATCTCCGGGATACCGGCCTATGGCGATCCCATAAATTGGACACTTGACGACCTTCGGCCGTATTTTGACCATGTCATTCGTCATTTCGGCTTTGATCGAGCGCTTTGGGGCTCCGATTGGCCGGTTTGCACTTTGGGCGGTGGTCTTTCCACCTGGGTGGCGGCAACGCAGGGCCTTCTGTCTGGAGTGGAGAATGGCGAGAGGCGCAAGCTTTATTCGGACAATGCCCGCGCTCTGTGGGGCCTCTAGCAAAGCTGGCTCCAGCCAATAATCGGCCATGATCTGGTGTTCTGCGAAAGACGAAAACTGGGTACCTATCCTAAGACGGGTCTCCGGGGGGGACATGGCTTGAATTAAAGTTGTCTTTGGCCCTAGTTTCGCAATTGGATTGAAAGCAGGGTCAAATTTTTATGGAACTCATTTTTGACGGACACAATGACGTGCTGCTGCGCCTCTGGCGCAGCCGACAACAGGGCGGTGATCCGGTCGTGGAGTTCAAACGAGGGGTGCGAGAAGGTCATATCGATGCTCCGCGCGCGCGTCTTGGTGGGTTGGCCGGCGGGCTTTGCGCCATCTACATCCCATCTCCGCATGATTTTCTTCTTCGCGAGCCGAATGAAGATGGTCACTATCTGACACCGCTCGACCCGCCGCTGGAGCGTGGGCCATCGCTTGACATCGCTCTCTCCATGGCGGCGATTGCCAGGCAACTCGACAGGGCCGGTGCCTGGCGCATGTGTGTCTCGACAAGTGAAATCCAGCAGGCAATTGCCGCGGACGTGTTTGCCGCTGTTCTGCACATGGAGGGATGCGAAGCCATCGGCGCTGACCTTGATGCGCTTGAGGTCTTCTATGCAGCAGGTCTTCGTTCGCTGGGGCCAGTCTGGAGCCGTCACAACATCTTCGGTCATGGCGTTCCCTTCGCGTTTCCGAGTTCCCCGGATACGGGACCGGGTTTGACGCCTCTCGGCTTTGATCTGGTCAGGCGTTGCAACAAGCTCGGGATCCTGATTGATGTCGCCCACATCACCGAGCAGGGCTTCTGGGATGTGGCCCGCACCAGCGATCAGCCGCTCGTTGCCAGCCACTCCAATGCACATTCCCTGACACCTGTTGCCCGCAATCTGACGGATCGGCAGATGGATGCCATTCGTGACAGTCGTGGCCTTGTCGGTCTGAATTATGCTGTCACCATGTTGAGACCGGATGGTGCGGATATTGCCGATACGCCGATTGATCGAATGGTTGCTCATATCGATTACATGGTCGAGCGTATGGGCATCGACTGTGTTGCTCTGGGCTCGGATTTCGACGGGGCCACAATTCCGCGTGCCATTGGCGATGCAACAGGCAATCCTGTTCTGATCGAGGCCCTCAAGCATGCCGGTTACGGAGAGGAAGCGCTCGGCAAGCTTTGCCGAACGAATTGGTTGCGGGTCCTTCGGCAGGCCTGGAAGGAACAGCCATCCTAGGTGGCAAACGCGCTCGTCAGTTGACCCTTATGCCCTGGCGCCAGACAGCCTTTATAAAGGGATGTCCGTCAAAGACGTCGACCCTGATCAGATCGGCACGCTTTCCAGGCGCAATCTCGCCGCGATCTTTCAGGTTTCCAGCCGTTGCTGGTGCCTTCGTCACGAGGTTGACAGCGCTGGGGAGATTGTAGTCGAGGGCAGGGCTTGCGGCGATCATGAAGACGGCGTCCAGCAGCGAGCGCGGAACATAGTCAGAGGCCAGAATGTCGACCAGCTTGGCCGTCAGAAGATCATGGACCGCAATATTGCCGGATTGTGACCCTCCGCGCACGATGTTGGGTGCGCCTGCGACAATGCTCAGGCCCTTTTGCCTGGCGGCGGTCGCTGCCTCGATGGTGCAAGGGAATTCTGAGATTGTCATTCCATCCGCGATCGCCTCATCAATATGGGCGATATCCGTGTCGTCGTGGCTCATCATCGGGATGCCGCGTGCGCGCGCCAGAGCAATCACTTGCGGTCGGACGCTCGCGCCGATATCGCTCTTTTCGGCCAGAAGTATCTTGATCTTTTCTCGCACCAGATCATGGCTTTCCCCGGTCGACCGAGCCGCCCGTGCCACATAAGCGTCTACATCGCGGCTTTGTCTGATGCCTGGCAGATGTTCCATGACGGATAAAGCACGTACAATTTCCCGATCAATGTTTGCTTTGGTCAGTTCCGGTGTTGCCATGTCCGTGATCTCGCACCGCAGGTGTACGAAGTGTTCGGCGCGCAGCATGCCGGCTGCCTGCGTCAACTCAAGCGCATCGATCATGGGGGCGAGAATTTCCGCGCGTTCGGGATTGTCCGTCGTTGCACCGACGCAAAGACTGTCGAACACGGTCGTAACCCCGGCACCAATGATTTGCGCATCATAGGCCAAGGCGGCGCGTGTGAAATCCCAGCGAACATGGGCACGAGGATAGATATGCTTTTCGAAGTGATCCGTGTGGATGTCGACGAGACCGGGCAGAAGAAAGTCGCCGCCGAAATCAATCGCTGAGGCAAGCCTGCTTTCGCCTTCCTCAACGGAGACGATCATGCCGTCTTCAGTCGTGACGGTTCCATGCAAAACGATGTTCGGCAGCACCACACGTGCGTTGGTGATGGTGAGGCTTCCCATCTGCGTTTTTCGATCGGTGCTTGTCGTGAAATCCAAATGAAAGCGCTCGTTCACCGGTCATCTCCTTGGGTTCCGGTGTTCTCTAGGCTTGCTTGATGACGGTTTAGTGTCAGTTTCAATGAGAAATCCTACAGCTATCGCCACTTCAGCGCGGCGACCGCCTCATCAGCGATAACCTGCTCCTCATCGGTTGCGATAATGCGGACTGTAACCGGTTGATGTGTTTCCGATATCACCGCCGCATTCCTGTCGTTTGCGTTTTCGTCCACAACAACACCTAGAAAACGCAGCCGGTCGCATACTGCCTTTCGGATCGCGGGCTGGTTCTCACCGATCCCGGCTGTAAAGACAATTGTGTCGAGACCGCCGACAGTTGCTGCAAGTCGTGCAATTTCGCCAGCGATCCGCATGGTGAAGATGTCAATGGCCTCCCATGCTTCCGGTTCGGCGCTTTCCAGGAGGACGCGGCTGTCACCGCTGATGCCCGAAAGTCCCAGCAGACCTGACTTCTTGTAGATCATATCCTCGACTATCCGCGCCGATAGACCGAGACCGTTGATGAGATGGAAGACCACACCCGGATCAAGCGCGCCACTGCGGGTGGCCATTGGTATGCCGTCGACGGTTGAAAAGCCCATCGATGTGTCGCGACTGACGCCATGCTCCATCGCGCAGAGGCTCGCCCCACTTCCCAGGTGAGCAACAACGGCGCGACCGCCCGCGCGCTCTGGCTCAAGTTGCGTCAGCTCTCTGGCAATGTAGGCGTAGGAAAGTCCATGGAAGCCATAGCGTTTGACGCCGCGATCGTACCATTCTCGGGGGAGGGCAAAGCGTTGTACAAGAGGACTCTGGCTTCGGTGAAACGCCGTATCGAACGAGGCGGTTTGAGGCAGGTCCGGCCTGAGTGCCGCGAGCGTGCGGATCATCCTCAGATTTTGTGGCTGGTGCAGTGGCGCGAGTTCGACGAGGGACTCGATCGAACGAATGGTTTCATCAGTGATCCTTGTCGGACCTGAAAAACGATCGCCTCCATGCACCACACGATGGCCCGTAACGTTAAGCGTGCTGAGATCAAAGTGCGTGTCAAGGACGCCCAGAATTTCGTTCAAGATCCCGGAGAACTGGCCCTCACCTTTGCTTTTCAGTGGAAGTTCGGCGAGCCCGCCCTCCGAGGTCAGCCGGAAGACAAGCGGATCATGACGCAAGTCAACAATGCCTTTGGCAATGGGTTGGGCGCTGGCGACCGACTCACGGAAAACGCCTATCTTGATCGTCGATGAGCCCGCATTAAAGGTGAGTATCAGGCGATCTTTCAAGACTGGCTTCCTTTGGCTGACATTCCAACTGCGGTCGTACGGCGCGCCGCGACCAGTTTTGCCAGAGCGGCCGAGGTTATGCGGACGCGCAAGCTGTCCGAACGGCTCGTCAGAATAATTGGGACCCGTGCGCCCAGCACAAGGCCTGCGGCATCGGCATTGGCAAAATAGAGCAGTTGTTTGGCCAGCATGTTTCCTGCCTCAAGGTCCGGGACCAGGAGAATGTCCGCCTTCCCTGCAACAACTGAGCTGATTCCCTTGGTCCGGGCCGCCTCCAGGCTTATAGCATTGTCGAAGGCCAGGGGGCCGTCGACCCGCGCCCCTGTGATCTGGCCGCGTGCGGCCATCACGGTCAGAGCTGCGGCATCCAGGGTTGCCTGCATCTTGTCGTTGACCGTCTCCACTGCGGCGAGGACCGCAACCTTTGGCTCCTCTATGCCAAGCATATGGAGGAGATCGACCGCGTTCTGGCAAATGTCACGCTTCTGATCGAGTGTTGGGGCGATATTGATTGCTGCATCGGTTACTACGAGCAACTTCGAATAGGCAGGGACGTCCATGACATAGACATGGCTTATCCGCCTCTCCGTCTTCAAACCCGGCCCACCGGCAATGACGGCGCTCAGCAGTTCGTCGGAATGCAGGCTTCCCTTCATCAGCACGGTGACCTTGCCCGCCACCGCCATTTCGACCCCCAAAGCCGCAGCCGCATGACTGTGCTCAGTGTTGATGAGTTCGAAATCATCGATGACGATCCCGGCCTTGAATGCCGCAGCCCTGATCTTGTTTTCCGGTCCGATCAGCACCGGTTCTAGCAAACCCTCGTCGCGGATCTCCACGGCCGCCTCGATAGCCTCCGGTGAGCAGGGGTGGATAAGCCCGGCCCGGATCAGCGGTTGAGATCTCGCTTCGGACACGATGGCATCAAAACGGTCATGCCTTTGCAAGGAGATAGTCGGCGGTTCATTCTCCGACCAGGCAATCCGGCTATCAGGTGCCTTCACCCGGGCACGCCCCTTCAGAACCGGTTCGCCGTTCTGGTTCACAGCTTCCGTGTTGAAATGCGCCTCTCGGCTTGCCGGATCCGTTCCAACCAGCCTCACTGTTGCAGTTATGCTGTCACCCGGCTGGATCGTTTTCTGGAACAGCAGTTCCTGCCCGAGATAGAGTGTGCCGGGGCCGGGCAGGCGTGTCTCCAGAAGCGTGGCCACCATCGCTGCCGGGATCATCGACTGTCCCTGCGGTGACGGATTGTTGTCGCCGGCAAGTGCGGCAAAAAGATCGATGTCGTCAGGGCCGATGGTGCGTGTCAGTGTGGCCGTATCGCCCAGCGTCAGCTCCGCAAAGGTGCGGTTCGTCAGGATTGGTTTTTCCATGTCGCGTTGGTCTTCCATATCGGATCGTCCTCCACGATCTGGCTGCTTTCGTGTCACCAATTACGCTGTCGATCAGTGACCGGCGTCTTTGAGGCTAGTCTCGGGCCAGCCGGTTGACCTGTCCTTGACCTTGCTCAATTTAGGTGCAGCGAATATTAACGCTGATCGACGGGGCGGAATCGGTCGCGCCACGACGGCTGCGCACCCGGATAAGGGAGCGCTTTGGCCTCATAAACACCTCGGGCTGTGGCTCTCGCTACGACAATCGCTGCCAGGTGGCAGAGCTCCATGAAGTCTGCCGGTTGCTGCAGCGGACGTTTCCCAGTCGCGGCCGCAAATATTGTGTCCCCGTCGAAAGGGAGGTGTGCTGGTACGACAGCCCGCGCAAGCCCGTCCTGCGCGGCTATGGAGAGGCGATGGGCCTGCGCTTTGGATAAGATTGCGTCTGTAACCACGGCCCCGATCGTCGTTGCGGTGACGGCCGAACCCTTGATCTGCATCTTGCGTTGTTGATCGCTCAGATGCTCCGGAAAGCCCAACCCACCGAATTCGCCATGGACTTCGAAGGGTGCGGCCCAGAAATGTGGGTCGTTGCCGATTGTCGCGGAGCCCATGGCATTGACTACGACCAGGGCCGCTATGGTGTGTCCTGCCGATGTGATCGCACTGACAGAGCCCAGACCGCCTTTGACCGTCGCTGTCGTCGCTCCGGTCCCGGCGCCAACGCTTCCCAAGGCAAACGTGCCTTTCGCGCGGGCTTTGAAAGCGGCATAGCCGAGATCCCGATAGGGTGCATGAAGCCCCCAATCCTTGTCGCCGCCATTCAGCAGGTCCATCAGGATTGCCTGCGGGACGATCGGTACCTTGACACTACCGACGGGAAATCCTCTGCCGATGGACCTTAAACCCGACTGAACTCCTCCTGCAGCATCAAGACCGAATGCCGATCCCCCTGAGAAGACGAAGGCGTCCACGGTCTCTACCGTCATGCCGGGATCAAGGAGGGCGGTGTCGCGTCCCCCCGGGGCGCCGCCAAGCACGGTACCCGAGGCGATTGCCGGTTCGTCGAATACGATGGCGGTGACACCGGAGCCAAGCTTCATATCTGTGGCATGGCCGACAGTGAGCCCTTCGACATCGGTCAGGAGGTTGCAGGGAGATTCTGGCATAGAGTTCTCATTCGAGTGTGTCGTGGAGTCTATGCTCTTATTCGTCGCGATCAAGGGCTGATCTTGACCTGGTGCCATTTTGCCGTGGCCTTTGCAGAACCGAAAATGAAAGAGGGCCATCTCTGGCCCCCTTTCGATGTTCGGCTTCCGATTTTCAGTGCTTAAGTGCCCGAGGATCCAATGCGTCCCGGATTGCGTCCCCGATATAGTTGACGCTGAGCACGGTCAGAGAGATCGCGAGGCCCGGCCAGAGAACGCGAGACGGTGTGATCTGCAGGAAGTTCACTCCATCAAACAGCAGGCGGCCCCATGTCGGGAAGTCAGACGGGAAGCCAAGTCCCAGGAAGGACAATGCCGACTCCGTGATAATTGCAGACGCAATGCCGAGCGTTGCCGATACCATGATCGATGACATCACGTTTGGCAGTATGTGTTTGAGTATAATGCGGTATTCCCACATGCCGCTGGATTTGGCCGCCAGAATGAACTCCTGGCTTTTGATCGCAAGCACGTCGCCGCGCACGATACGCGCCGTATGCATCCAGCTGGTAATCCCTATGACAACAACAATCAGGATGAAGATGCCGGTTTCCGGGCCGAAGGTGCTTCGCAGCGTGTCCCGGAACAACATGATGATGACCAGAAGAAGCGGTAGCAAGGGCAGGGCGAGAAAAAGGTCCGTCAAACGCATCAGCGGGCCATCGATCCGCTTGAAGTAACCGGCCAGCACGCCCACAAACGTTCCCAGCACGAGAGACAGCAACATTGCCGTCATGCCGACCGCGAGCGAAATCTGGCCACCGGCCATGACGCCAGCCAACATATCGCGCCCGAGATTGTCGGTTCCAAATGGGTGTTCCCAGCTGGGGCCCTGGTTCTTGTTGCGGATGTCGAGCTGGTTCGGGTCGATCGTATGGATGAACGGACCAACAAAAACCAGAAGCAGGATCAGCGTGAAGACGATCAGCCCCGCAACGCCACCGGGATGGGCCCGGAACTGACGCCAGAGCATGGCCCAGAAGTTGCCGCTTCGCGCTCGTGTGTCTACGGTCATGGTTGCCTCAGTCATAGCGGATCCTCGGATCAAGGATGCCGTAGAGGATGTCGGCAATCAGATTGAACAACACGATCAGCACGGCAAAGATGAAAGTGAGTGTCTGGACGAGAGGCAGATCCCCGCTTTGGATGGCGGTGATCAGCAACTGGCCGAGCCCGTTCACACGGAACACCTGTTCGGTGATGATCGCACCTGAAAAGATTGTCGGCACACCAAGTGCAATGACGGTCACGACGGGAATCAAGCTGTTGCGCAAGACATGCACCAACAGAACGATCTTTTCTTTCACGCCTTTCGCGCGCGCCGTCCGGACATAATCCATATGCAGGTTATCAAGCATGGATGCGCGGACAAAACGGCTGATCTGCGAAACGTTGTAGAGGGTCAGAACCAGAACTGGCAGGAACATCTGCTTGATCTGCTGGACCAGACTGTTCCAGTCATTCACCACGAGGTTGGTGTCATAGATCGATGGGAACCACTGCAGCCAGGACGAAAAGACCACGATGAGCAAGACACCAGTGAAGAAGGTCGGGACGGAATAGCCGACCATGGCGACAAACGTGCCGATCTGGTCAAACCAGGAATATTGCCGATAGGCAGAGATAACGCCAATCGGGATGGCGAGCAGAACGCCGAAGAGATAGGAGAGGCCAACGACCCAAAGGGTTTGCGGCAACCGTTGTACGATAAGATCGACAACCGGGCTTCTGGTGGCCCATGAGAGGACACGCATCCGGTCACCATCGCCGACTGTCAAGCCGGTGATCTGCTCGAAAATATTGAGCGGCTCGTTGATGAAAAACTGCTGAAGCCAGAGCAGGTAGCGGATGAAGAAAGGTTGATCCAGCCCCATGGCAGCGCGGATCTGTTCGCGAACTTCCGGTGGAATGGTAAGCGGCAGATCGGCAAGCGGATCGCTCGGCGCCAGGTCAAGAAGCGCGAAGATAATGAAGCTGATGACCAGCAGCGTCGGGATTGCGTAGAGCAACCGCCGAATCGTAAAGGTAAACATTAAAGGGTCTCCAGGCGGGTCCGCTATGAAATGCGAACGCCGGGCCCGCCCTCTAAAGGCAGGCCCGGCGAAGAGGCATTACTTCTTGCGAGACCAGTCGGCGACGTTCCAGAGTTCAGAGTCCCAAGCGTTCATCTTGACGCCTTCCAGCGTCACTGAGTGGGCCGAGAGTTGACCACGGTGGATCAGTGGGATCTGCGCGCCGTCATTGCTCAGCATGTCGTTGAGCTTGATCGCAATTGCAGCACGTTCGTTCAGGTCAGATGTCCTGCCGAGTTCGGCAACCAGTGCATCATATTCGGGGTTGCAGTAGCGAACGATATTCTCGCCCTGCCAGCCGTTTGCCGGGCTCGGGATCTTGTCGCACATCCACGCTGCCATGTACTTCTCGGGATCGGTGCCGTCGAAGTTGTTGGTGTACATCTGCACGTCGGCATAGAATTTCTGGAACGTGTCCGGAGAAGCTGGATCGCCACCGAAGAACACCGAAGCCGCGATGTTACGCAGTTCCACTTCAACACCGATCTGCGACCACATGTCCTTCACGAGAGCCTGCGTACCCTGGCGAACAGAGTTGGTCGAAGTCTGATAGAGGAATGACAGGCGAACGCCATCCTTGGCGCGAACGCCATCCGACCCCATGACCCAACCAGCATCGTCGAGGAGCTTGTTGGCACCTTCTATATCCTGGGTCAGGCACCAGTCGACATTGGTCGATACATAGATGTCCGGAGCCGGCAGAATGTTACATGTCGGCTGACCGGCTTCGCCATAGCCGGCTTCATCGATGATCTCGCGGTCGATCGCGATCGACAATGCGCGGCGAACTGCAGGATCGGAGAGTGCCGGATGCGGACCTGCCTCTGCAGTCGAACGCTTGTCACCGAGCGATGGATCTACAGCAAAGGCGTTGAGATCGATGCGCTCCACCTGCGTGCCGAATGCGGTTACGAGCTGACCTTTTCCTGCGGCCATCATCTGGGCGAGGATTTCGGGCTCTACCTGCATGTTCCAGGCATAATCGAATTCACCCGTTTCAAGAACTGAACGGGCTGCAGACGCCGCATCACCGCCACCCTTCAGGGTGACCGAGGCGAAGGCCGGCTTGCTGGCATCACGATAGTTCTGGTTTGCGGTGAAGGTGACCACGTCGTTAGGCTTGAACTCATTAACGACAAAGGGGCCGGTTCCGATCGGGCCAAAATTGGCCGACGTGCATTCAGGAGCCTTTATCCCAAGGCAATCCTTGAACTGAGCTTCTTGGATCAGCGGCGACTGCGCGCCAACAAAGGCGCTGTAGGGATAGGGCTTGGCGTCTGCAAAGGAGACCTTGATGGTCTGGTCATCGACCGCCTCGACATTCGTGACACCTTCAAAATAGGCGCCCTGAGCGCAACCGCCATCCGGTGCCGTGCAGTATTTCCAGGTGAAAACGGCGTCATTTGCCGTTACCGGTGTGCCGTCGGACCACTTCAGGTCGGGTTTCAGCTTCCAGGTTATGCTTTTCAGATCTTCCGCAACGCCACCATTCTCAACGGTCGGGATTTCTGCGGCCAGCATCGGGACAAGCCCACCGGTCTCATCATAGCGAGCCAATGGCTCGATAACCATCGACGCGGCATACACTTCCTTGGTGCCGCCCGAGAGATACGGGTTCATCGTCGATACGGCTTGCCAGAAAATGATTTTCAGGTCGCCATCGGTCCCGCGCTCGGCCATGGCCGGTGCGCCACTAAAGGCAAATGCCGCGGCCGACGCAGCCAGGACAAGGTGCAGTTTCTTCATGTGTCTTCCCCATTTTTATCATTGGAGCCTCGGTGCCAATCAGGCGCCGGGACGAGATGTGGCCAGCAGAGCGGCGAAATGTCAACTGTCTATCGTATTGTGTTCAAAAGAAAAAATTGCATAATTATAGTGTGGTAACTGGCACGAAAACCCGCGCCGGACATTGATGTAAATGACCCGGATGATTAAAAGATAGGCTAGGTAATCACAAGCCTAAATATTGTTCAAGCCTGAAATTTGCAGCTTGCCAAAGGAGTTTTTCAAGGGGCAGTATGCTGTCAAATCCCGCGGGGAACAACAAAAAAGTATTAGAGGTTCACGATGCCCATTTTGAACAGAGCAAGCGAATTGCAGCCGGAAGTCGCCGAATGGCGCCGCCACCTGCATCAGAATCCAGAGCTTCTCTACGATGTTCACGGCACGGCTGCTTTCGTTGCGGATAAGCTCAAGGAATTCGGCTGCGACGTCATCAAGACCGGTCTTGGCCGTACCGGCGTGGTTGGTATCATCAAGGGCAATCGCGGTGAAGGTCCGGTTGTCGGTTTCCGGGCCGATATGGATGCGCTTCCAATCCATGAGGCGAGTGGCAAGCCCTGGGCATCGAAGATACCTGGAAAAATGCATGCTTGCGGTCACGACGGCCACACGGCGATGTTGCTCGGTGCTGCCAAGTACCTGGCTGAAACCCGCAATTTCAAGGGTTCGATCGCAGTCATTTTCCAGCCCGCCGAAGAGGGCGGTGGCGGTGCTCGCGAGATGGTCGAGGACGGCATGATGGACATATTCGGTATCTCGCAAGTCTACGGCATGCATAATCACCCGGGCATGAACGTTGGCACCTTTTCCACGCGAAAGGGGGCGGTGATGGCGGCTGCCGATCAGTTCGATATCGAGATCGTTGGACGAAGCGGTCATGCAGCTCAGCCACACAAGAGCGTTGATCCGGTTCTGGCCGCGGCCCATGTCGTCGTGGCGCTTCAGTCCATTGCTGCGCGGGAGACCGATCCCTTGAAATCTGTCGTGGTAACTGTCACGACCATTCACGGTGGGGACGCCTACAATGTCATTCCCGACAGCGTGAAGCTCACGGGGACGGTGCGTACTCTGTTGCCGGAGTTGCGCGACATGGCGGAAGCCCGGATCGGCGAAATTGTCAACGGCGTTGCCTTGGCGATGGGTGCCAAAGCAAAGGTGACATACAAGAGAGGCTATCCGGTCACCATCAATCACGAAGCTGAAACCGAGTTCTCGCTTGACGTGCTGCGAAAGGTTGTCGGCCCCCACGCCGTCAGTGACGCTTTCCCGCCTGCCATGGGTGCTGAGGATTTCTCATACATGCTGGAAGCGCGCCCCGGCTCCTTTGTGTTCATCGGCAATGGCGACACGGCCAACCTGCATAACTCGGCCTATGACTTTAATGACGAAATCATTCCGTACGGGATTTCCTATTGGGTCACTCTGGCCGAAACGGCCCTGGCAGCCTGATGGCTTCCATGCTCTCGAAAACACATAAACCGGGGAACGGGACATGGCGGAAGCCTTGATGGAAAAGCAGGAATTCGTGGCGTCCGAGACAGAGTCAGTACTGTCAGTCAGAAATCTGACAACTTCGTTCAGGATCGGTAGCCAATGGCGTTCGGTCGTGCGTGACATGAACTTCGACATTGCGCCACGGGAAACCGTCGCGATCGTGGGTGAATCCGGTTCAGGGAAAAGCGTGACATCGCTGTCTGTCATGCGACTGCTGCCCGAAAATTCCAGCCGGATCGAGGGGAGCGTAAAGCTCGCGGGGCGTGAGTTGCTTGATCTGGACCGCGAAGCCATGCGGCAGGTTCGCGGCAATGATATCTCGATGATCTTTCAGGAGCCGATGACCAGTCTCAATCCCATCTTTCCGATTGGGAAGCAGATCGCTGAGGCTATCCTTTGCCACCGGAACGTTTCTGCCGCAGAGGCCAAGGACGAGGTCCTGCGCCTGCTGGACAAGGTGCGAATTCCCAACGCGAAAAACCGCTTTGACGAATATCCCCACCAGTTCTCGGGTGGCATGCGCCAGCGTGTGATGATCGCGATGGCGCTGGCCTCTCGTCCCAAGCTGCTGATTGCCGACGAGCCGACCACTGCTCTCGATGTGACGATCCAGGGACAGATCCTCGATCTCATCAAGCAATTGCAAGACGAAGAAGGCATGGCCGTATTGTTTATCACTCACGACATGGGCGTGGTTGCGGAGATTTCGGACCGTACAATCGTGATGTTCCGTGGCGAAGCGGTCGAAACCGGAACGACGGACGACATATTCAACCGTGGTCGTCATCCCTATACGCGGGCACTTCTTTCCGCTGTGCCAAAGCTTGGCTCGATGGGCGGGCGGGAACGTCCGATGCGGTTTCCGGTGATTGACATTGCCAGCGGTGAAACGGTTGTCCCCGAGACGGAGGCTGGTGGCGTTGAAGAGTCCGCGCGTCCGGTGCTGGAAGTGAAGAACCTCACCACACGCTTCGACATCCGCTCGGGTCTATTTGGTCGCAAGAGCGGGGCGGTCCACGCGGTGGAGAATGTCTCCTTTGATCTTCGCCCGGGAGAGACTCTGGCTCTCGTGGGCGAATCCGGCTGTGGCAAGTCTACGACCGGTCGCTCGATCACGCGGCTTGTTGAACCTTCGGGCGGTGAGATCTCTGTGGACGGTTATCAAGTCGGACAGCTAGGCGCGGCCGAGTTGCGCCGCATGCGGCGGACTATCCAGATGGTTTTCCAGGATCCCTTTGCAAGTCTTGATCCGCGCATGAGCGTGGGTGAAGCGGTCATGGAGCCGTTTATCGAGCATAAGCTCGGCAGCAAGAACGAAGCTCGTGACAAGGCAGCCGATCTGCTCGAACGTGTCGGCCTCGGCGCTGATATGATGCCCCGTTATCCCCATGAGTTCTCCGGCGGCCAGCGGCAGCGCATTGCCATCGCCCGTTCGCTTATGCTTGATCCGAAAATCATCGTGGCAGACGAAGCCGTCTCGGCGCTCGATGTTTCGATCAAGGCCCAGGTTTGCAATCTGCTGCTCGATCTGCAGCAGAGTTTCAATCTGGCCTATCTCTTCATAAGCCACGACATGGCTGTTGTAGAGCGTGTCAGCCATCGAGTTGCGGTGATGTATTTGGGTGAGATTGTCGAGATCGGCCCGCGTCAGGCAGTTTTCGACAATCCGCAACATCCGTATACCAAGAAGCTGATGGCGGCTGTCCCGGTGCCGGATCCCGCGCGGCGCAATCTGAAGCGCAATCTGAATACCGAAGAAATCAAGAGCCCGATCCGGCCCGTCGGCTTTGTTCCGCCTCAGCGTCAGTACCGTCAGGTCGGCGAGGGTCATCTGGTGCAGGCCTGACTGGCCCATCTGGTCTGACTGGAGTTAATGCAGGTGGTTTCACGTTCTGAAGGCACCTGCCAGCACTTCGCATATCCATCATCAAACCCCTGTCACGCAGTGCGCCTATGTCACGTAAGGAGCGACTTCAACTGCGGCATGGGCAATGGATACAAACACAGGGCGTCAGGGTTCCGTAGACGAGTCCAAGCCGCGACGCAGGGGTTTTCGTCGACGTCCGTCTCGTGGGCGCCGTCTATCGAAGATCCTTGATACACTTGCCGGCGATGACACCCGCGAGCGTGTCTCCGTGGGCGATATCTTTGCCGCAATGGGCGACCGTGCGTTTGGCGCGCTGCTTCTGATTTTTGCCCTTCCGAACATCCTGCCGACGCCGCCCGGCACGTCATCCGTTCTTGGGGCGCCGCTTGTTTTCCTTTCAGCGCAATTGATGCTTGGACGAAGCCCGTGGTTGCCCAGGATTATTGCGAAACGCTCCATGACACGCTCCGATTTCGCCCTGGTCGTCGCCCGCATTTCACCTTGGCTTGCGCGCGGCGAACGCATGCTGAAGCCGCGCTTCAGCATGCTGGTTTACCCACCGTTTGAGTATGTTATCGGCTTTCTCTGCCTTATGCTGGCGATCATTCTCATCTTACCCATCCCGCTTGGGAACATTCTTCCGGCGATTGCGGTATGTCTTTTCTCCTTTGGCCTCCTGGAACGGGATGGAATCAGTGTGCTTTGCGGCTGTGGGATGTTTGTCTTGTCTTTGAGCGTGGTCGCAGGTGTGTTGCTTGCGATGATCAAAGGCGTCATCCTGTTGCTTAATGCTTCGCTCACATGACAGGCCTTCAAATCCCATGAAAATCGCAGTTATCCAGATGCAGCCGGTCGCTGCCGATATACGCGCCAATCTCGAAAAGATCGTTCAGGCGGCTGAATCAGCGAGCGCCATGGGTGCCGATCTGCTCCTCGCGCCGGAGCTTGCCTTGAGCGGCTATGCGCTCGGTCCACGCTTTGCCGATGTCGCCGAGCCGCGCGACGGTAACATGGTGTCAGCCCTCCTCGACATTGCCGCCGAGTTTGAGCTTGCCATCTGTGCAGGCTTTCCGGAGCGGGATGGATCAGGCATCTACAATTCTGCCGTGCTCGTGCGCCCGGATGGTTCGGCTGAATGCTACCGTAAGACACATCTTTACGGCGAGGCGGAACGGGCTGCCTTTCGGCCCGGAGACGAAAGACCGCATGTCTTTGATCTGTGCGGTATCCGGACCGGAATGTTGGTCTGCTATGATGTCGAGTTCCCGGAAAATGTTCGGAGCCTTGCGCTTGCCGGTGCAGAACTCGTTCTTGTCCCGACTGCGCTGCCAAATGGCGTGATCAGCCGGCGGATTGCCGATATGGTGGTCCCGGTCCGGGCTCTTGAGAATGGCGTCTTCATTGCCTATGCGGATCTCTGCGGATCAGAGGGCGAAATGCGCTATGGTGGCCGCTCTGTTATTGTATCTCCCGATGGAGATGAGATTGCGCGAGCAGGCATGGGCGAGACACTGCTGATCGCCGAGATCGATCCGGACGCCTATCTCGAGGCTCGTCGACAAAACCCCTACCTCACGGATCGCCGTCCGCTTCTCTACAGGCTCGATTGACTTCGCCCGTGTTGCGGGTTCGGTCCCGCCTTCCTACATCAAGGCCGCTGAGCCGAAGGGACCGACAATGACACTTGATGCTGCCGCACTCTCCTTGCGCAATCTGTTTGCGCCTGAAACACGCACTGTTTTCTGGAAGACCTTGGGTTTGACGATCCTGGTTCTGATCGGTCTCTGGTTCGGCCTGCGCGAGACCTTTATCGCCTTCGCCATGCCGATGATTCAGGGCCTTGTTCCAGATCTGCCGGACTGGGCCGGCTGGCTTACCTTCATTTTCGGCATACTGGCCAGCATTGGTCTTGCCCTGGGACTGGCATTGCTCTTGTCACCTGTCACCGCCATTATCGCGGGCCTGTTTCTTGATGATGTCGCCGAAGTGGTCGAGAAGCGGGACTATCCGGAGCACCCTGGAGGAAGAGCCATGCCACTGGGGGAGAGCATCATCGCCTCCATCAAATTCTTCGGTGTGGTGATTGTCGGCAATCTGTTTGCGCTGATGCTGCTCTTCGTCCCCGGGATCAATATCATCGCCTTCTTTCTGGTGAACGGCTACCTGCTTGGTCGAGAGTTTTTCGAATTCGCGGCCATGCGCTTTCGAACAGTTCAGGAAGCAAAGATGTTTCGCGCGAAGCACTCCGGCACCGTTTTTGTTGGCGGATTGGTCATTGCCGGTTTTCTGGCAATTCCGATTGTCAACCTGCTCACACCACTCTTTGCGGCCGGCATGATGGTGCATCTGCATAAGCTTCTGAGCGCCAGAGACCCAGACTTCCGGGCCTGAGTGCGGTTCACTCGGTCGCACCGATGACTTGTTGAGGCAGTTCAACGAGGGGTGCTGGAACGTCGCAGGTCCTTTCCGGTGACTTACAGATATCGGCAATGACACAGCGCTCGCATTCCGGCTTGCGGGCCTTGCAACAGTAGCGTCCGTGCAGGATCAGCCAGTGATGGGCGTGGAAGAGATACTGCTCCGGAATTATCCGCATCAGGATGTCCTCGATCTCATCCGGTGTCTTGCCGGGCGCGAGCTTGATGCGGTTGCCGATGCGCAGGATATGGGTGTCGACGGCCATGGTCGGAATGCCGAAGGCCATGGACATCACCACATTGGCGGTCTTGCGACCGACGCCGGGCAGGGTAACGAGTTCCTCTCGGGTGCGAGGCACTTCGCCGCCAAAGTCGTCGACCAGCTTCTGGCTGAGCGCGATAACGTTCTTCGCCTTGTTGCGGTAGAGCCCGATCGTCTTGATGTAGTCGCGGACCTTTTCCTCGCCGAGCGCCAACATCTTTTCCGGCGTATCGGCCACCTTGAAGAGGGCGCGCGTCGCCTTGTTCACGCCGGCATCGGTCGCCTGGGCCGACAGGGCAACGGCCACGACAAGCGTGAAGGCGTTTACATGCTCGAGCTCACCTTTCGGTTCCGGACGCTGGATCGAGAAGCGGCGGAAGATCTCTTCAAGCTCTGCCTTCGTATAGGCTGTGCGACGGCGTGCCGCTGGTCGTTTACGGCTCCCCAGATTTGACTTTTTCAAAGTTTGGGTGCTGGATTTGGGCTTCGCTGAGGTCATTGCAAATCTATAGTCGGGCTGGGTCATGGAAGGCAATCTTGAGCATCGTATGGAAACACCGATTTTTGCAGCCGAACTGACACCCTACCGCTCACTCGGCCAGAAGGGCTATCGCGTGCTGTTTCTGCTCACCGGTAGCGTCTGTTTCCTGCATGCGGTCTTTTTCGCAATGACAGGTGCCTGGCCGATAGTCTTCTTCTTCGGCATCGATTTTCTTCTGCTCTATGGCGCTTTCTGGCTAAGCTATCGCTCCGGGCGCGCGCGGGAGGAAGTGACAGTGTCGCGGACCGATCTTTCGATCCGCAAGTTTGCGCCATCCGGCCGCATGGTCGAGCATCGTTTCAATCCCTTCTGGGCCAAGTTTCTTGTTCAGCGTCACGATGAAATCGGTATCACCTCGATGATGGTCGCGGGTGAGGGACGGCGGACGGATGTCGGCTCGTTCCTTAACCCGGACGATCGCGAAAGCTTTGCCAAGGCCTTCAAGAGTGCCTTGGTAACCGCAAGGCTCAGGATCTGATTCCTGGCAAGAAACGGGTGGCGAGCGCCCTTGATGCGTGGTCAAACGGCAATAGTTGAGGATCATGTCATGACACTTGCCAGCCCCTTTGCCTTCAAGGCCTCCATATCCGAGCCGCGCGATGTTACGCCGCATACAGCCGATTACGAGACAGTCTGTCAGGTGATCGAAATGCTGACCCTCGATTATCAACGTCAGCCGTCCCTTGAGACAATTGCTGCTCGGCTGGGGCAGTCGCCGACGCAACTGCAGAAGACCTTTAGCCGTTGGGCTGGTCTGTCCCCCAAGGCCTTTCTTCAGGCTGTCACGCTTGATCATGCGAAGCGGCTTCTGGGTTACGAAGACCTGCCGCTGCTCGAAGCCTCTCATGAACTTGGACTCTCCGGCCCCGGCCGTCTGCATGACCTGTTTGTAACGCATGAGGCGATGAGCCCCGGCGAATGGAAGGCCAAGGGAGCCGGACTGGTCGTGCGCTATGGCTATCATGCATCCCCCTTTGGTCTCGCCCTTGTCATGATCACGGAACGCGGACTTGCAGGATTGGCCTTTGCGGATCTCGGCGGCGAGAAGGCCTGTTTTGAGGATATGGCAAAGCGCTGGCCCAGAGCGCGGTTCGAACCGGACTCGACGGCGACGGCACCCTATGCAGTCCGGGTATTTGACCCGGCGCGCTGGTCTGCGGAGGAGCCGCTGCGTGTTGTCCTGATCGGGTCGGATTTCCAGATACGGGTCTGGGAAAGCCTCTTGTCGATCCCGCTCGGCAAAGCCGTCACTTATTCCGACATTGCGCACAAGATCGGTCAGCCGACCGCCAGCCGCGCGGTGGGCGCGGCCGTCGGCCGCAATCCGATTTCCTTTGTCGTGCCTTGTCACCGGGCGCTCGGCAAGAGCGGCGCGCTCACTGGCTATCACTGGGGCTTGACCCGCAAGCGCGCCATGCTCGGCTGGGAAGCCGGAAAGGCGTGAGCGCGCGAGGTGCTTTCCGAAATCCCGTTTCTGTGAGAGGATGAACCATGCGCAACTCGGTCCAACTCCCCGAAGACATCAGCCGCCGGATCGACAGTCTGGTCGAATCAGGGCGCTATGATCATCCTGATGACGTGCTGCGGGACGGGCTCAGGCTTGTTGAAGAGAGGGTAGCGAGCGACGCGGCCAAACTCGATGCCCTGCGAAATGCTGCCAACACTGGTTTCGCCGATCTGGAGCAGGGGCGCTTCACGGACGTACCCATCGAAAGACTGTCCGATCACATATCGCGTATCGGTCGTCATGCCGTTGACAGTGCCGGTTCCCGGACAAGGGACGATAGCTGAGATCAGGCTTTCGGCACAGGCTGATTTCGATATCCTTGATATCTTGACGAAAACCTATGCGGACTTCGGTCGGGATGCACTTCGTCGATATGAACTCTTAATCGTTACGGCTCTTTCAGAACTTGCCCTATCTGGTCCTCCACTTGGTGTCGTGGCGCGGCCTGAACTTGGACAAGGCATCTACAGCTATCATCTCCGGCACAGCCGTGATCGTGCTCGACACTCAAGCGGAATTGTCCGCCGTCCAAGGCATTTCATCCTTTACAGACAAATCGTGCCCGATCTGATTGGCGTTGGTCGCATTCTGCATGACGCAATGGAGGTCGAGCGGCATCTCCCGTCGCTCTATGGTGACGAGTGAACAGACTTACGCGCGTCCGAGCCCCAACAACTCCCGGGCCGCCGCCTCATCCGTGATCAGCGTGTTGCAGCCGATCCTGCGGATTGTCGCGCGAATAGCCTTGGCGCGGTGCGCCCCACCCGAAGACAGCACGATGTGTTTCGCCTTGTTCAGCGTGTCCAGGTCAACGGACATCACACGCTCGTTGATCGGGTGGGCAACCGAGTTGCCGTCCGCATCGAGGAAGTTGAACATGGTGTCGCAGACGCAAGCCGCATCGACCAGTTCCATCAGCGTCTGGTGGCTGATGAAGCCTTCCGAAAGCGAGGTGGAATGCGGTCCGATATCGCCGCAGGAGACGATGGCGAGGTCGAGATTTTCGGCGAGATCATAGATCGCCTTGAGGCCGCATTCTTCAATGAGTGCCCGCTTGGTCGCGACGGAATCGACGAGGAGGGGCGCGAGGAACATGTAGCATTCGGCGCCGAGCTGACTTGCCAGCCGCCAGGTGTAGTCGATCGGGTTCGTCTGGCGGACCGCGACGATACCGCCGAGCAGGGAGACAACCTTGCAGTTCTCGCGGCTCGGCGGGCGGAAACCGGCGAGTGACGCCGTCATGGTCCGGCCCCAGCCGACGCCGATGGTCATGTCATTGGTGATGACCTCCGTGAGGAATTGCCCAAGCGCCAGGCCGACGGCCTTGGCGATCGAGGCGGCGTCCGACGTGTCGGGCGAGGGCACGACAACGGCCTCGTCAAGGCCGTAGGCCTTTTCCAGCCTCACAGCGAGATCAATGCAGTCGGCGACGCCGTCGCTGATCCAGATCTGCACTTCGGCGCGCTTGCGTGCCTCGTCCAGCATGCGGATGACTGTTGAGCGGCTGATGCCCAGCCGATCCGCCACGTCCTTCTGCGTCAGGCCCTCGTTGTAATAGAGCCAAGCGGCGCGGATGCGCAGGCCGCCCGCGTCCGACAGGGTCATGTGGTGTTCGCGTCTGAGCTTCGCCAAGGGGTATCTCGTATGGTCGTATTCAGCCGTCAGTATCCTAAAATATGAAACTTATGTCAAATCGATTGGGCAAATGTCTTGACTTTGCCATCACGCGGTGGCGATAGTCGAACCCGAGAAGGCTGGCGGTTTCGCCGGCCCGTATATGCCATGTTGAGCCAAAGGAAAATGCGATGACCTCGAAACTCGAACAGCTTCGTTCCATGACGACCGTGGTCGCCGATACCGGTGACATCGAGGCCGTCGCCCGCCTGAAGCCGGTCGATTGCACCACCAATCCCTCCATCGTCCTGAAGGCGCTCGGCACCGATGCCTTTGCCGATGCCTTCAAGGAAGCGATCGTCTGGGGCAAGTCCAAGGGCGGCAAGGACGAGGCCATTGTCGGCGCGATCGCCGATCGTCTCGCCGTGTCCGTCGGTGCAGCTCTTGCCGCACTGGTTCCGGGCCACGTTTCGACCGAAGTCGATGCCGATCTTTCCTTCGACACCAAGGCCTCGATCGAAAAGGCGCATCAGATCATCGCCGACTACAAGGCGCGCGGCATCGAGAAGGATCGCATCCTGATCAAGCTCGCGTCCACCTGGGAAGGCATTCGTGCCGCCGAAATCCTCCAAAAGGAAGGCATTGACTGCAATCTGACGCTGCTCTTCTCCAAGGCCCAGGCAATAGCCTGCGCTGAAGCGAAGGTTTTCCTGATCTCGCCCTTCGTCGGACGTATCCTCGACTGGTACAAGAAGTCGACCGGTCAGGACTATACAGCTGAAACCGATCCGGGCGTCGTTTCGGTGCGTTCAATCTACAACTACTACAAGGCCAATGGCATCGAGACGATTGTCATGGGCGCCTCCTTTCGCAATGCCGGCGAAATCGAAGCGTTGGCAGGTTGCGACCGGTTGACGATCAGCCCACAATTGCTTGACGAGTTGAATTCCGCACAAGGTGATCTGCCACGCGTATTGTCACCTGAAAAGGCAACCGCTGAGCCCATGGTCTCCCTCGACGAAAAGGCCTTCCGCTGGGCGATGAACGAGGACGCCATGGCGACCGAAAAGCTCGCCGAAGGCATTCGCGGCTTCGCCAAGGATCTCGGCACGCTGCGCGGCCAGATCGCCAAGGCGCTGGCTGCATAACCGATTACGGGTGCTGCAACCGCGCCGGATAGCGCGGTTGCCTACCAGTTGAGTATGACCTGATCGGGAATCACATAGGTTTCAATGCCGTCGACTGTGATGATTGCGTTCCCGTCACGCTTTGTGGATATCACGGTTGCCCCGTCCAGGCTTGTGTATCGACCGGCGCGATAACTCAACACACGGACAAAGCCGTCAGGCAGTCCTATCTCGATGATCGCGCTCGTTCCCCGCCGCTCCAGCCCAAAGGGGCAGCGAAAAAGGCGTTGATTGCGACCAAGACGGCAACTGAAGAAGCCGGTCTGTTCAAAGATACTCGGATCTTGCTCGGAGCTAGGTGGTAGCGGCTCATAGAATTCATCTGAGACGTAACGTCCGTTGACCCAACCGCTGATGCGGGGTCTGTCATAGGTCGCGATCCGACACCAATATTGCCCGTCGCGCTCGCGGCAGCCCAGATTGCGCACAGGGTCGCCCTCCTGAACTGCGCCTATCACCCGAAAACTTGAGCCGGGACCCGAGCGGATGTTCAGCCGTTCTCCAGGGCGCAAGCCGAGAATATGCCAGATCGCGGCGTCGTCGGAGGGCTGGCTGCGAACATCGGGGGCTGGAATCACCAGCGGTTCCTGGGCAACGGCAGAACGTGTTCCAATGCCAGAGATTAAAACGACGGTAGCAAGTAGGGTGGTCAGGTGTTTTGGTTGCATTCGCGGCATCCTGCTTCGCCAATAATCATAACGGCGACGTCGTGAAGTGGCCACCACTTTGGCCGCTCAAGGTAAATGCCTTGAAGAAGGCCCATCTAAAAGCCTCGGTGCCCGGCCAGGGATTGGCTGAGACAGGCGACGAAAGCACTAGGAAAAATTCTGCAGGCGGTTAGGATCGCCAAATCGATTTGTGGCCGTGCCCGTAATCGTCCATCCAGTTGAAAACTCTCCAATGAAATCCACGCCTCTCGGCTACAGCTTTACATTTCTGGCGTTCTCCGTCTTTGCCATTCAGGACGGGCTGTCGAAGCATCTCGGTCATGACTATTCGCCGGTGCAGGTCGCGATGGTGCGCTACTGGGCCTTTGTGGTCTTCGCGCTGTTTCTGGCAAGCCGCAGCGCTGGCGGAGTGAGGGCTGCGGTCGACAGCAGGCGTCCTTGGCTGCAGGTCCTGCGGGGCCTGATCCTCTTTGTTCAGATCCTCGTATCCATTACGGCCTTCATTCATGTCGGACTTGCGCAGAGTCAGGCGATTTTCGCAGCCACCCCGATATTTGTGGCGCTGCTCTCCATGCCTGTCCTCGGTGAGAAAGTCGGCTGGCGTCGGTGGACCGCCATTCTGTTTGGACTTTGCGGCGTTCTGATCATGTTGGCACCGACCGGAGATGCGTTCAGCCCTTACGTCATCCTGCCATTGATCTGTGCGGTGCTTGGGGCGATCTACGGGATCGCCACGCGGCTTGTCAGCCGCGACGACACCCCCGCCACCAGTTTCTTCTACTTGGCATTTGTCGGCTTTGTTTGCGCCACGATCCTCGGTCCCTTTTACTGGGTCCCCTTCACCACAGAGGCCTGGCTGTGGATGGGAGCGCTTTGCTGCACCGGAATTATAGGCCATTTCTCCCTGATCAAGGCTTATGAAAACCTGGATGCGGTGCTGGTTCAGCCAATTTCCTACTGGCAGCTTGTGCTCGGAGCCATCCTTGCAGTGACGGTGTTCGGCGAAGTGTTGCGCTGGAATACGGTTGTCGGATCCGTCATTGTTGTCGGTGCCGGATTGTTCACGGTGTGGCGGGAGTTTGTGGTGTCGCGACGCCAGCGTCGGTTGGACGAACAGGGACGCGTTTGACCGGCAGCTCACGCGGGTCTGTTTCAGATCTGGGCTTGCTTACGGGCTTCCACCCGCCTGCTGACAAGGCTGTTGCGCAGGAACACGATAATGAAGACTGCTGTCATGACCAGGACGATGGTTGGGGCAGGCGCGCTGTCGATATAGAAGCTGAGATAGATGCCTGTCATGGATGACAAGACCGCGACGGCAACAGATACCAGCATCATGCTCTGGAAACGTCGAGTAATCAGAAAGGCAATTGCTCCGGGTGCAACCAGCATGGCAACAGACAGGATGATGCCGACAGCTTTCAACGCCCCGACAACTACCAAGGACAGAACTGCGAGCTGGCCATAATGCAATAGCCTGACCGGCAGACCAATGGCCTGGGCATGTTGCGGGTCGAAGGCGTGAGCGAGGAGGTCTTTGCGGAGCAAGACCAGAAATCCAGTGGCAAACAGGGCAATAAGACCGGTCTCGACCAGATCCGATGTCTGGATGCCGAGCATGTCGCCGAAAAGGATATGATCCAGATGAACGGCGGCCTCCACCTGGACATAGAGAACGAGCCCCAGCCCGAACATGCCGGAAAAGACGATCCCCAGTACGGTATCCTCCTTGATCCGGCTGTTCTCCTTGATGAAACCGGTCATCAGCGCACAGGCAAGACCAGCGACAAATGCTCCGATCGCTAGCGGAATGCCGATGATGTAGGCGATGACAACGCCCGGCAGTACCGCATGGGAGACTGCGTCGCCCATCAGCGACCAGCCTTTCAGCACGAGGAACGCCGAGAGCAGAGCCATCGGGATTGCGATCATCAACGTGATCACGAAAGCTGACTGCATAAAGGAGAGCTGAAAAGGAAGCGTCAGCTCCGTCAGTATCTCACTCATGCCAGCCGTTCCTCAAGCTGTTCTCCGGCGTTGCGATCATTTGTAGCCTGTTCCTTTACGGCCTTTGATGCGCGTCGTCTCGCAGCAAGCATGCCATGCTTGGGGGCGAAGAAAAACGCGAAGACGAAGATCAGCGTCTGAAGGACCACAATAATGCCGCCCGTTGCACCATCCAGAAAATAGCTTGCATATGCGCCGACGAAACTTGTCCCCGCGCCAATGGCGAGAGCGAGAACGATCAGGCGCTGGAAGCGGTCGGTCAGCAGGTAGGCTGTCGCCCCGGGCGTGACCACCATGGCGATTACGAGAAAGGCACCAACCGTCTGCATGGCGGCGACTGTCGAGGCGGCAAGCAGGGTGAAGAAAAGCACCTTCAAGCGCGCCGGGTTGAGGCCGATAGATCGGGCGTGGTTTTCGTCAAAGAAGGTAACCATAAGGTCCTTCCACTTGACCGCAAGGATCGCGAGGCTCACTCCGCCGATCAGAATGAGCTGAATTGTGTCTGCAGGCGTGATGGCCAGGATGTTGCCGAGAACGATTGTCTTGATGTCTATGGAGACTGGTGAAATCGACACCATGAAGAGGCCCAGACCGAAGAAGGAGGTAAAGATCAGGCCGATGATCGCGTCTTCCTTGAGCTTGGTCCGCTGGTTGAGGAAGAGAATCGTCATCGCTGCGAGACCTCCGGACAGAAAGGCTCCGAACGCAAATGGCAGCCCCAGCATATAGGCACCGGCGACTCCCGGCACGATGGCATGGGAGAGTGCATCACCGATCAGCGACCAGCCCTTGAGCATAAGATAGGCGGACAGGAACCCGCACACGCCACCGACCAGCGCGCTGACAAGGATGGCGTTGCGCATGTAGTCATAGGTGAAGGGTTCAATGAGGATCGCGAGCATCGCCTGTTCCTGGTTTCGGTGCTCCATAGATAACGAAGGGTCTTTCGTCATCGGTGATGACGGTGACTTCGCGACCATCTTCATCTTCATGAAGATCCGTGCCGGACAAAACGAAATGGCGAAGCGCACCACCGAATGCCATCTTCAGATTGTCCTCATTGAAGGTGTCCTCTGTTCGGCCAGCGGCGATGACTGTACCCTTTACAAAGATCGTCCTGTCACAAAAATCGGGAACGCTGCCGAGGTTGTGGGTCGAGACAAGCATAACCCTTCCTTCTGCTCGCAGTTCCTTCATGAGGGTAATGATCTGGTCTTCTGTGTTGACGTCGACGCCGGTAAAGGGCTCATCCAGCAGGATCACCTGGCCTTCCTGAGCAAGTGCACGGGCCAGGAAGACCCGCTTGCGTTGGCCGCCTGAAAGCTCGCCGATCTGGCGTTTGCGGAAGTCGGTCATGCCGACGCGGGCCAAAGCTTCATCGACCAGATGGCGGTCGTTGCTCGTCGGTATCCGCAGGAAATTCATATGGCCATAACGGCCCATCATGACCACGTCTTCCACGAGGACAGGGAAATTCCAATCCACTTCTTCGGCCTGCGGGACATAGGCGATCAGGTTTTTCGAGAGAGCCTCGCGAACGCTCATACCCAGTATTCGGATCTCGCCCGTCGCCGCAGGGACGAAGCCCATGATGGCCTTGAAAAGCGTGGACTTGCCGGCGCCATTGACGCCGACAAGTGCTGTTATTGTTCCGGTGGGGATTGAGAAACTCGCGTCACGCAGAGCGGTGTGCCCATTGCGGTAGGTGACTGTCACCTCCCGTGCAACTAGCCCCTCGGCGCTTCGACGGTTTCGTGAACCCATGATCATCCGGCGAGTCCTCTGGTTACGGTCGACACCGTTACGTTCAACAGGTCGAGATAGGTCGGGACCGGTCCGTCGGCTTCACTGAGGGAGTCGACATAGAGTACGCCGCCATAACGGGCGCCGGTTTCTGCTGCAACCTGCTTTGCCGGTTTGTCGGAAACTGTACTCTCTGAAAAGACAACCGGAATCTTGTTGGCGATCACCTGATCGATCAGTGCCTTCACCTGCTGGGGTGTGCCCTGGCTGTCGGCGTTGATCGGCCAGAGGTAGAGCTCCTTCAGCCCCAGATCACGGGCAAGGTAGGAAAATGCGCCTTCGCTGGTGACCAGCCACCGTTCATTCTCCGGCAGGGCGGCGATCTTGGCCTTCATGGGGCCGATCTGCGCTTCGATCCTTTCGGAATAGGCAGCGGCATTGCGGGCGTAAGTCTCGGCATTGGCCGGGTCGATCTGGGTGAGAGCCTTACGGATGTTTTCGACGTAGATCAGTGCATTGTCGGGCGACATCCAGGCATGCGGGTTCGGCTTGCCGTCATAAGCACCACCGGAAATGCTGATGGGCTCAATTCCTTCGCTGACAACGGCACTCGGAACATCGCCAAGATTGGCCAGGAACTTCTCAAACCACGATTCCAGGTTCATTCCGTTCCAGAGAACGAGATCGGCATCCTGTGCCTTCAGGATGTCCCGCGGCGTCGGCTGGTAGCCGTGGATCTCTGCTCCGGGCTTGGTGATGCTTTCTACTGTTGCCGCGTCACCTGCGACATTGCGGGCGATATCGGCAATGACGGTGAAGGTCGTGACAACCTTTGGCTTTTCTGCGGCCTGCGCCGAGAGCGGCAGAAGCATGGCGAGTGCCAATACGAAACCAGGCAATCTGAGCAACATGGTCTTCCTCTTCTTGCGAATAATTCTCAATAAAAACTAACGCAGCATTTGTCTTTGTCAAATGCTTTTGCAAATCATTCGCAAGAAGCCGTTCCAAAATGAACCGAGGCACCTACCTATCTCCTGTTAAGTTTATGAAATAATTTATCTTTTATGTTCGTTGATGTGACCTTGTGGCGGTTAAAGGTTCTGCAAGAAGCTTGCTGTAAGGTTGAGACAGTTCTGCGTTCAAGAGTTGAGGGTTGGTCCATGACGGAGCGTCACGCGTGAAGGGTTTGAAGATCCGCATGTCGCGTAAACTGGCGTTGATCGTCGGTGGCACGCTTGTTCTGTGTGGCGGTACCGGAACGGCAGCAGTCTTTGTTGGTGCGGAAAACCTGTTGGGTCCATCCTACCGGACGCTGAACGGGCTTGAGTGTACGTTGGTGCAATCCGTGGAAACGCGACGAAAGGACCAACTATGGATCCGGAAGTTCATTACGACGGACGAACCTGGGGATGGACTTGACCGGGTCAAGACCGCCTTGCGCGTTGCCAAGGCCACGCAGGCCGAGAAAAATGCCCAACTTGTTCAAGTTGTTGTACTTGATGTGAATGGTCCCAAGGAACGCGCCGCGATGCGCGGTCGCGCCATCGGTGCAGATGTCGTCTACGTTCCTCACCCTGAACGAATACCGGGCAATGCTGCGGACCAGCCTTTTACGGTGCGCTATGTGGATCGCGCTGCCGCTCCTGACGGCCAGTTCTACGGTGAGCGGATGTCAATGATAGAGGCTGATATTGAAGCCTTGGTCGCGAAACTTGACGATTCAACCGACTGCCTTGTGCCCGAAGGGCTTCTTCCTCACAAGGAGGACTCGCATAGCACTTCTAATGACCACGGAAAGGATGCTGACCACAGCGGAGAGGCCTCTGACAGTCATGGAGAGAAGAAGGATGCACAACCGGCTGATGGCGAGGTCGATGGCGAGGAAACGCCTGTAGCCGATGCTGCCCACGGGGACGAGAGTAAAGGCTGGGTCGCGTCTCTCATGGGTATTGTCGGTCTCGGCGGCGAAGATGAAGACAAAGCGGGCGCGGATGCTTCGGCTGATGTGGCGCATGCGGCCCCGGACCACGCAAGCGTAGAAGCCGTTCGCGGATCAGAAGCGCCCGCCGAGGAGCCTCATGAGACTGCAGAAACGGCTGCCGCTCCTGCGTCACACGAGGTTACCCCAGACGTTGCGGATGTCGCTTCCAATGCCGCGGAACCCGCAGAGACTGAGGAGCAAAGCTGGTTTGCCTCGCTGAGGGAGCGAGTTCTTGGTAGCGATGATGAAGACGCAGCGGTGAAACCCGTCGAACATGAAACCGAAACTGCGGAAAGTCCTGCGGTCGAGGCACAGGCTGACACAACGAATACCGATGCTGCTCCGGTAGCTGCAGGGGATGCGACCGCTGCTGATGCTGCCGGTGCTGCCTGGCTTGCCCAGTTCCGCCAAGCCCCGGTGGGTGTGATGCCGCCGCCCGACGATAGTGTAGAATTGCCGCCAAAGGCAGAGACGCGGTGATGAACGCGAAATCACTTTTGGCAGGCCGCTCCCCTTGGCCTCTCGCGTCGTGGAAATCAAGAGACCCGGCCTGGAAATAACCGAGCCGGGTCTTTCTGATTGACGTTATCAATCGGCCTTGTTGCGCCGTGCCGGGAAGAGGATGACGTCGCGGATCGACGGGGCGTTGGTCAAGAGCATGATCAGGCGGTCGACTCCGATGCCGAGGCCGCCGGCGGGCGGCATGCCCTGGTCGATGGCATCCAGGAACTCGTCGTCAAGCTGCTTGTCCTTTTCGCCGCGCGAATGGGCCTGTTCGAGCTGTTCGACCATGCGCTTGCGCTGCTCTTCCGGGTCGTTCAGTTCGGAAAAGGCGTTGCCGACTTCCCAGGCATTGCAATAGGTCTCGAAGCGCTCGACGAGGCGGGGCTCGCCCGGCACTTCCTTGGCGAAAGGCGAGATGTCCTTGGGGAAATGCGTGACGTGGCTCGGCTGGATCAGCGTGCTCTCGACCTTCTCTTCGAAGATGAAGGCGAGGCATTCGCCCCAGGTCCAGTCCTTCTCGACGGCGAAGCCGGCGGCCTTGGCGGCGGTGCGGGCTTCCTCGTCTGTCTTCATCGCCAGGAAGTCGATGCCGGTCGCTTCCTTGACGGCCTCGGGCATCGGTACCCGCTTGAACGGACCCTTGAAGGACAGCGTCTTGTCGCCATAGACGACGTCGGTCGAGCCGTGGATGGCGACCGCGAGGCTTTCGAACAGGCGCTCGACGAGGCCCATGACGTCCTCGTAGTCGGCATAGGCCCAGTAGCATTCCATCATGGTGAATTCGGGATTGTGGCGGGTCGACACACCTTCGTTGCGGAAGTTGCGGTTGACCTCGAACACCTTGTCGGCAAGGCCCGAAACCAGGGTGCGCTTGAGGAACAGTTCCGGCGCGATGCGCAGATACATGTCCATCTTCAGCGTGTTGTGGAAGGTTTTGAACGGGTCGGCGGTGGCGCCGCCATAGACCGTCTGCAGCATCGGCGTCTCGACCTCAAGGAAGCCTTCGCCTTCCATGAAGCGGCGCAGACCGGAGATGATCTTCGAGCGCTGCAGGAAGCGGAGCTTGGAATCCTCGTTGGTCAGGATGTCCAGGTGGCGCTTGCGGTAGCGCAGCTCGATGTCGGCGAGACCGTGATACTTCTCCGGCATCGGGAGAAGCGTCTTGGTCAGCATGGTGATTTCATGGGCGTTGATGGTCAGTTCGCCACGCTTGGTGCGACGGACCTGGCCCTTGACGCCGATGATGTCGCCAAGGTCGATCATCGGCAGAAGCGCGCGGGCTTCTTCCGGGGTCGTGTCCTTGTGGGAGAAGATCTGGATCTTGCCCGAGGCGTCATGGATGTCCATGAACATGCCGGAATTGCGCGAGGAATAGACGCGACCGGCGACCGTGACGATGTCTTCCGACTCCTGATCTGGCTCTAGACCAGCGTATTTCTCGGCGAATTCCGCATTGGTCATCGTGCGGTGGAAATGCGCCGGATAAACGTCGCCGACGGTCTTGCGCAGCTGGTCAAGCTTCTGGCGGCGGACTTCCGTCGGGTCGGAGGAGAGGGCGGTTTCTGTCTTCTGTTCGGTCATCGTGTGTTTGCCTTTTGCGGCTTTGTTCGTTTCAGTTCGCCGGTGCGGCTGGCTCGGTCACCCCCCCCCCCCCCCCTTGTGGGGAGGGTCGGAGCGAAGCGACGGGGTGGGGAAGGCGTCTTGCTCGGGGCAAAACCCCTCCCCAACCCCTCCCCACAAGGGGGAGGGGCTACCCTCAGTTCTGCGCACCCGCCATCGCGGTCAGCACCTGGATCGCCACCTTCAGCCGCTGGCGCACGACCGAGCGGCCGAGGAGCGCCATTGAGTCAAACAGCGGCAGCGAACGCTGGCTGCCGGAGACGGCGACGAAGAGGGGCGGGGTGACGACGCGGAGCTTCTTGCCCATCCGTTCGGAGATCGCCCGAAGCTCTTCCTCGATGGTCGCGACATTCCATTCGAGGATCTTTTCGAGATCCGCCTGAACGGTGGTGACAATTTCAAGCGTCTCGGCCGGGCTGGTCTTCAGCCCGCCGAAGGAGGCGGGGGTCAGGCCGACGTCGTTTGCCAGCAGGAAGCCGGCGAGCGGCGGGACTTCGCCGAGCTTGGTGACGCGGCTCTGGGCAAGCTTCAGGCCTTCGACGAGGCGGCCGTTCTCCATCGACCAGTCGAGCACGCGGGCGACGAAGTCTTCCGGTGTCAGCTTTTCGCGCAGCCAGCGGCCGTTCAGCCAGTCGAGCTTCTGTATGTCGAAGATCGCGCCGGCCTTGGAGAGGTTCTCGGGATCGAACTTCTCGATCAGCTCTTCCATCGATAGCAGTTCCTCGCCTTCGGCGATCTGGATGAAGAACAGGCCGAGGAAGTTCATCAGCGCTTCCGGCAGGTAGCCGAGGGCCGAGTAATAGGAAATCGAGGTCGGGTTCTTGCGCTTCGACAGCTTCGACTTGTCGTGATTGCGCATCAGCGACAGGTGCATGAAGACAGGCGGCTCGAGGCCGAGATGGCGGTAGATCAGGATGTGCTTGGGCACCGAGGCCAGCCATTCCTCGCCGCGGGCGACATGGGTGATCTTCATCATGTGGTCGTCGACGACATTTGCCATGTGGTAGGTCGGCATGCCATCGGCCTTCAAGAGGACCTGCATGTCGACGCTTTCCCACGGGATCGACACGTCGCCATAGACGCCGTCGTGGAAGTCGCAGGAGCCTTCGGTCGGCACCTTCAGCCGCACGACATGCGGCTCGCCGGCGGCAATGCGGGCGGTGACTTCCTCGGCCTTCAGATGCAGGCAGTGGCCGTCATAACCCGGCGGCTTGCCGGCGGCGCGCTGCGCCTCGCGCATGCTTTCCAGCCGCTCGGGCGTGCAGAAGCAATGGAATGCGCCGCCGTTTGCGAGCATCTTGTCGACGAAAGGACGGTAGAGATCCTTGCGCTCGGACTGGCGATAGGGGCCGTAGGGGCCGCCGACATCGGGGCCTTCCGACCAGGTAAGGCCTGTCCATTTCAGCGCGTCCAGCACCTTTTGTTCGAATTCGGCGGTCGAACGGGTCGCGTCGGTGTCCTCGATGCGCAGGATGAACTCACCGCCGAATTTCTTGGCGAAGAGATAGTTGAACAGCGCGATATAGGCGGTGCCGACATGGGGCTCGCCGGTCGGGGAGGGTGCGATGCGGACGCGGACGCCGGAATTGGTCATGGAATTCAGCTCGTGGTGCGTGCGGGGACCGGGCGGATGCCTGATCTCTGGGGAAAGCAAACGAATGCGTTTAACGACGGGGCGAGGCGTGGTTCTGGCCGGAGCACATACCTGTTTCGCCGGCTGGCCTTAGGCCATATTCAGGCCGATGCGTCAAGAAAAACTGCGGATGTGAGCCCTTCCGGGTAGTAAGGTGCGAATTTTTGGCAGACTCTAAGGAACCCGCAGATCGTAGCCGCGTTAAGGAGGCAGAATACAGGCCATGCCAACCGGACGCGACGGGACATGGGGAACACGGAGGTTTTTCCGGTTTCACTCCGTGGCCAACGAAACGGCAGACGAGCCCCTTAACCGTCTGGTCTGTATTCGCTCCAACTCCCCGCCCCAAGGAAAACCTGCGTTCCGCCGACGCAGGTTTTTCTTTACGGGTTGTCGACGGGGAAGTTTTCAGCGAACAGGCCAGACCATGAGCAATGTCGGAACTGAGACGACCACAATCAGCAGCGATAGCGGGAAGCCGAGCCGCGCATAGTCGGAGAAACGATAGCCACCTGGCCCCATGACCAGTGTATTGCACTGATGACCGATCGGGGTGAGGAAATCACAACCGGCGCCTATGGCGACAGCCATCAGGAAGGCTTCCGGTTTGTAGCCCAGCCCCGCCGCGAAGCTTGCTGCGATGGGCGCCATCACCAAAACGGTTGCGGCATTGTTGAGGAAGGGCGTAACTGCCATGGCAGTGACAAGGATCAGTGCCAGAGCACCCCACTCCGGCATGCCGCCGGCGACCGCGTTGAGCCAGGTTGCGATAACGTCACTGGCACCTGAGGTCCTGAGCGTGTCCGCCACAGGGATCAATGCGGCCAGCATGACCAGTATCGGCCCATCGATGGAACGATAGACCTCGTTGATCGGTATGACACCCGTTGCCACCATTGCCAGGGCCGCAGCGAAGAAGGCGATCGCAACCGGCACCAGTTCGAGGGCAGATGAGCCCATGGCGATGAAGAGAATGATCAAAGGCAGGAAGATGTTGCGGCTCGTGCCCAGCAGGATTTCGCGTTCTGCCAGCGGCAGACAACCTAACTCTGTCAGAATAGCGGGCATCCGCTGGCGAAGCCCCTGAAGAAGAACGACATCACCGGAGCGGAGAGTGAGTTCGTTCAGGCGCTCGCGAATACGCTTCCCCTGCCGGCTGACGGCCACGAGACTGACGCCGTAGGTGTGCACAAGCTCGAGACTGCGCGCCGTCTGGCCAATGAGAGGCGAATTGCGGCCAATCACGGCCTCAACGGATGCGACGTCGCCTTTTTTCCTGCGCTCTGGCGCCTCATTGCCTGAAAGCGACAGGTTGCCCTGCGAGACAATCCGATCCAGGGGTTCTGATTGTCCCTCAAGGAGCAGAGTGTCGCCTTCCTTCAGTACCACGTCGGGAAAGGGTGCAAGTCTTGTCTCGCTTCTCAGAATTGCCGTTGCCACAACCTCACCGGACGCGATCTGCTGTATGTCATGCAGTGTCTTGCCGATGAATGGCGATTGCTTCGCCAGGGTTGCCTCTGTCGCAAAGCTCGACGCCTCAAGCGCCTCCTGAACGGATGGATTGGGGTTCTCCCTTATGGGTACCAGCCAATAGAAAGCGATCAGGAAGAGGATGCCCGTGACGGCCAGCGTCGCTCCCACCGGGGTGAAATCGAACATCGTGAAGCTTTGGCCGGTGATTTCCTCGCGCAGCTTTGAAACGGCAATGTTGGGAGAGGTGCCAATCTGGGTCATCAGGCCGCCCAAAAGTGCGCCAAATGCCATGGGCATGAGGAAGATCGAGGCCGAGACATGGGAGCGGCGGGCGAACTGGAAAGCGACCGGCATCATGATCGCCAGCGCTCCAATGTTCTTGATGAAGGCTGACAGGACCGTCACCGTCAGAACCAGAAGGAGCATCTGTCCCCTGACAGATTGCATGCTCGGAAAGAACCGCTTGATGGCGAGATCGACGACTCCGGAACGAGCGACGCCTGCGCTTACGACGAGAGCGCTGCCGACGATGATGACGAGATCATCGGCAAAGCCTGAAAAGGCTTTGCCTGCTGGTACAAGGCCCAGTCCAACGGCTGTCACGAGCGCGATGCATGCGACAAGATCGTAGCGTATGCGTTCCCATAGAAACAGGGCCATCATGCCGCCAATGACGCCGAAGGCTAGGATCTGCTCGTAGGTCATGGGGCTCCGGAGACGCAGGCGGGAAACCTGACAAGGACTATTCGCTCGCAACAAGTCTTGCAAGGCAGCTCCGGTTCCCTATGCCCCCTTGGAAACGCAACTCCCGCAAATCGAGGAGAACCTATTTTTCGATCAGTGTGCTGAATGCTTCTGGGCGCGATCGCGTTCCCGTTTTCGCCTGGCAAGCATGTTCAGCGCGTCGACCAAAGCCGAAAACGCCATGGCAGCATAGATGTAACCTTTCGGAACATGGAACCCCATGCCTTCAGCGATCAGCGTGGTTCCAATCATCAGGAGGAAGCCAAGTGCCAGCATGACGATCGTAGGGTTCCGTTCGATGAAGTTGGCCAGCGGTGTTGCGGCCAGAAGCATTACGGTGACAGCAACGACAACGGCTATGACCATGATTGGCAGATGTGGTGTCATGCCGACGGCGGTGATGATGCTGTCTATAGAGAATACCAGATCGAGCAAAAGAATCTGTCCGATGGCGCTGGCAAAGGTATTGGTCGCGGACGAGGCGATGAAATCCTCTTCATGATCCAGCGGATCCACATTGTGGTGAATCTCCTTCGTAGCCTTCCAGACGAGGAAAAGGCCACCGGCAAGAAGGATCAGGTCCTTCCATGAATACCCGTGACCGAACACTTCGAAAACGGGCTCGGTCAACTGTACGATCCAGGCAACCGTACCCAGCAGCGCCAGTCGCATGACAAGCGCAAGACCAATGCCGATCCGTCTGGCCTTTTCCCGCGATTCCGGTGGCAACTTGTTCGTCAGGATCGAAATGAAGATCAGATTATCAATTCCTAAAACGACCTCCATCACGATCAAGGTGATGAGGGCGATCCAGGCGGTGGGGTCTTGTAGGAGTAGAAATATCTCGCTCATGTCCGTCTTCCGTGCTCAGAAAATGCAAGGGACTGACGAATGACATGAGCGGCTCAACCGCTGTTGGCAAGAAAGGAATTTTTTCAACTAAGGGGAACAAAACGGCGCTTCAACGCGCCGTTGCAATCACGCTGGGCCGACCTGGTTCTTGGGCCCGTAAAAGCTCATGAACATCCTTACACCACAGTCAACGACACGCTCGATCTCGGCATCGTCCGGTCGTATGGGAAAATCGTTGAACAGGCGCCTCTTGAAGAAGCCAGCCGCCGACATGTCAATGAACTGACGCGCCGCGAGATCGGTGTCTTCCACCACCAATTCACCTCGTTCGGCAGCAGCCTCGATATAGTCCTGCAGCAAGACCTTTATATTGGTAGGCGACGAGGCAAAAAAGCGCTGACAGAGCGTTGGCATCCGGTCTAGCACGCCTAGAAGTATCCGCATGGTCGGGATCATCTCTGTGTCGAGAATGAAGCGTGCATAGACCATACCGTAGCTACGCAAGCCCTCTTCCACAGTTTTGCTGTCAGCCAGGATCTGGCGAATTGCCTCGTCGAACATCAACTTTTCCCGCTCGACAAGTGCGCCAAACAGGTCTTCCTTACTCTGGAAATAGACGTAAATCGTGCCCTTGGAGACACCTGCCTCACGTGTCACGTCATTCATGCTGGCAGCGTCGAAACCGAGACGCAGGAATACGCGTTTTGCGCCGTCCAGGATTTGTCCGCGCTTGGACGGGTCGGCGCCAGCCGCAAATCGTCCGGTCGGCTGCTGTGCCGCAGGGTTGCAGGGATTGTCCTCTATTGCCTTCTTCAGTTCACGGGGCATGGCTTGCTCGATCGATAAGTCGGGATCTGCGGAATTATTCTCACAGAAGCTGCTACAGGCCCTTGATATGGGGGATTTTCAGGTCTATGTCAAATCGAACCGAACGGTTTAGTTCGATGATGCCCTACTCCTGACATCCATGGTTGTTCCCATGCCCGCGCCCAAATCCATTCAGCCACGCAACAATCAATTCGCCGAAACTGACGCTGAGCTTCCTGCCGAGACGCTGACAGTCTCGAAGGTCACGGATGGTCATGCCGAGAGTGCCGCCCCACGGCAGGCAAATCCGAGCAAACGCCGCTCTCCGGTCCTGCCCGTCCTTGCACTTGCACTTCTCGCCGGTGCCGGCTGGTACGGCTACGAGTGGTGGACGAATGGACGTTTCATGGTGTCGACGGAAGATGCCTATATAGAGGCGAGAAAAAGAGGTACGTACATCAGATTTCTGATTTACGTACCTCAGGCACTGGTGTAGGACAGGCGCCGGAGGAGAGAATGAAGCCGACCGTCCACGATATTGCGAGCCGCGCGGGCGTCAGCCTTGCCACCGTCGACCGCGTCTTGAACCGGCGGCCGGGGGTCAGCGCGCGGACGCGAGAAAAGGTCGATCAGGCTGTCAGCGAGCTTGGTTTCGTCCGCGATGTGGCAGCTGCAAACCTCGCCAAGGGCCGCGTTTATCCGCTGACCTTCATCATTCCCTCGAACGACAATTCCTTCATGCGCGGCCTGCGGCTCGCCCTCGAAGAGGCCCGTGCGCGGGCGGGTGTCGAGCGCATCGCGATCCAACTGGTGGACGTGCCCGCTTTCGATGCTGCAGCGCTTGCCGCAGCGTTGAAAGACGCAGCGGCCGAAGAGCCGGCCGGTATCGCCTTCGTGGCTGTTGATGCTCCTGACGTGACCGAGGTCGCGGCAGAGATTTCACAGAGCGGCATTCCGCTGGTGACGCTGGTGTCTGATCTCTCCGGGGCGGCACGCGACCACTATGCCGGGATCGACAATGCGGCGGCGGGACGGACGGCTGCCAGCCTGCTTGGACGTTTCGCCGGAGGGCGTGCCGGCAAGGTGGCCGTGCTTGCCGGCTCCATGCTGGTGCGTGACCACCGCGAACGCTGCGATGCCTTCGCGGCTGCAATCGCCAGGGAATTCTCGTCGCTTGCCTTGCTGCCCGTTCTGGAGGGGAGGGACGATCCTGATGTCGTCGAGCGGCTGGTCGCAGACTTGTTCGCCGGTCGGGACGACATCGTGGCCCTTTACAGTCTCGGGGCGGGCAACCGCGGACTAGTGCGGGCGCTGCGGCGTCTGCCTGCTGGCCGCCGTCCCGTTGTCGTCGCGCACGAGTTGACGGAGACCATGCGCGAGGCCCTGACGGCCGGGCTGATCGACGCGGTGCTCAACCAGGATGCCGGCCATGAAGTGCGCAGTGCCATCCGCGTGCTGAAAGCCAAGGCCGATGGGCTGCCGGTCGTGGCAGACCAGGAGCGCATACGGATCGACATATTCTTGAAGGACAATCTGCCCTGAGAGGCAGAGGAATGGAGGACACCCATGTATCTCGGATTGGATCTCGGCACATCGAGCGTCAAGGCCATGCTGATCGACGGCGACCAAAAGGTGGTCGGCGTTGGTCATGCCGCGCTCACCGTGCAGCGGCCGCATCCCGGCTGGTCGGAGCAGGCCCCGGGCGACTGGCTCAGGGCGACGGAAGAGGCGGTTGCGGCACTGAAGGCCTCGCATCCGAAGGAACTTGCCGCCGTCAAAGGCATCGGTCTTTCCGGCCATATGCATGGCGCGACGCTGATCGACGCCAAGGACCAGGTGCTGCGGCCCTGCATTCTCTGGAACGACACGCGCAGCCATGCGGAAGCCGCAAGCCTCGATGCCGATCCGCGCTTCCGGGCTTTGACCGGCAACATCGTCTTCCCGGGCTTTACTGCGCCGAAGCTTGCCTGGGTGAAGAATAACGAGCCGGATACCTTCGCGAAGGTCGCCAAGGTGCTCTTGCCCAAGGATTTCCTGCGGCTCTGGCTGACCGGTGAATATCTCTCCGACATGTCGGACTCGGCCGGCACCAGCTGGCTCGATACGGGCAAGCGCGCCTGGTCGAGCGAATTGCTGGAGGCCACGGGTCTGACCGTCGAGCAGATGCCGGGCCTCGTCGAAGGCACGGATCGTGCGGGTATGCTACGCGCCGAGCTTGCGGAAAAATGGGGTCTTGGTTCGAATGTTGTCGTGGCCGGCGGGGCAGGGGACAATGCAGCCTCTGCCTGCGGCATGGGCACGGTCAAGGAAGGTCAGGCTTTCGTCTCGCTGGGGACGTCGGGTGTGCTCTTCGCAGCCAACGCCTCCTATCTGCCGAAGCCGGAAAGTGCCGTGCATGCCTTCTGCCATGCGCTGCCCAGGACCTGGCACCAGATGGGCGTCATCCTCTCGGCAACCGATGCGCTCAACTGGCATTCGACCGTGACCGGCAAGTCTGCGGGAGAACTGACCGGCGAACTCGGCGATGTGCTGAAGGCGCCGACCGGCGTCACGTTCCTTCCCTATCTCTCCGGCGAACGCACGCCACACAACGATGCGAAGATCCGGGGTGCCTTTATCGGCCTCGGTCATGAGAGCGATCGTGCCGTCCTGACCCAAGCCGTATTGGAAGGCGTCACCTTCGCCATCCGCGACAGCCTCGAAGCGCTGAAGTCGGCAGGCACGAAGATCTCCCGCGTTACGGCCATCGGCGGCGGCTCGCGCTCGCGCTACTGGCTGTCCTCGATCGCCACCGCGCTCGATATGCCGGTTGATATTCCGGCCGACGGCGATTTCGGCGCGGCCTTCGGGGCCGCCCGTCTGGGTCTGATCGCGGCGACAGGCGCCGATCCGCTGTCGGTCTGCACGGCGCCGGAGACGGCGGAGACGGTCGAGCCGGTGAAGGCGCTCAGCTCTGCTTACGAGGCAGCCTATGGCCGCTACCGAGCGGTTTATCCGGCGATCCGCTCCCTCAGCTGACGCCCCCTCATCCGCCTGCCGGCACCTTCTCCCCGCTGGGGAGAAGAGACAAGCGGCACGCGCCGACATTCTCCTCTCCCCACCGGGGAGAGGGCAGGGTGAGGGGGAGCCCCACCCAGTGCCATCACAATTTGACCAAAACACACCAAGGAGAAACACCCATGTCGACAGGCTTTTTCGGCAATATCCAGAAGATCAAATATGAAGGTCCAGACAGCACCAATCCGCTGGCCTTCCGCCACTACAACCCGGACGAAGTCGTCCTCGGCAAGCGCATGGAAGACCATCTGCGCTTTGCGATTGCCTATTGGCACACCTTTGTCTGGCCGGGCACGGACCCGTTCGGCGGCAATACCTTCGAACGTCCCTGGTTCAAGGACACGATGGATGCGGCGAAGATGAAGGCGGATGTGGCCTTCGAATTCTTCCAGCTGCTCGGCACGCCCTATTACTGCTTCCACGATGCCGATGTTCGCCCCGAGGGCAACAGCTTCGCTGAGAACACCAAGAACCTGAACGAGATCGTCGACTACTTCGCCAAGAAGCAGGAAGAGACCGGCGTCAAACTGCTCTGGGGTACCGCCAACCTCTTCTCGCATCGCCGTTACATGTCGGGTGCCGCCACCAATCCGGATCCGGATGTCTTTGCCTTTGCAGCTGCAACCGTGAAGACCTGCATCGACGCGACCAAGCGTCTGGGCGGCGAGAATTACGTTCTGTGGGGCGGCCGCGAAGGCTATGAGACGCTGCTCAACACCGACCTCAAGAAGGAAATGGACCAGATGGGCCGCTTCCTCAACCTCGTCGTCGAATACAAGCACAGAATAGGCTTCAAGGGCACGATCCTGATCGAGCCGAAGCCGCAGGAGCCGTCGAAGCATCAGTATGACTATGACGTCGCGACCGTCTATGGCTTCCTCAAGGCCTATGGCCTTGAGAAGGAAGTGAAGGTCAATATCGAGCAGGGCCATGCGATCCTCGCCGGCCACTCCTTCGAGCACGAGCTGGCGCTCGCAAACGCTCTGGGGATTTTCGGCTCCATCGACATGAACCGCAACGACTACCAGTCCGGCTGGGATACCGACCAGTTCCCGAACAATGTGCCGGAAATGGCGCTGGCCTATTACCAGGTCCTGTCCGGCGGCGGCTTCACCACCGGCGGCACCAATTTCGACGCCAAGCTGCGCCG
Organism: Peteryoungia desertarenae; assembly: GCF_005860795.2. Classification (GTDB taxonomy): domain Bacteria; phylum Pseudomonadota; class Alphaproteobacteria; order Rhizobiales; family Rhizobiaceae; genus Allorhizobium; species Allorhizobium desertarenae. The sequence continues at coordinate 317,181 of NZ_CP058350.1, read as the reverse complement.
CCAGTCGCTGGACGCCGAAGACCTGCTGATCGGCCATATCGGCGGCATGGATTGCTGCGCCCGTGGTCTGAAGGCAGCTGCCAAGATGATCGAGGACAAGGCGCTCTCGGCTCCGCTCAACAGCCGTTATGCAGGCTGGGACAAGGCCGAGAACCAGAAGATGCTGCGCGGCGAGGAAAGCCTCGATGCGATTGCAGCCCGCGTCGAAGCCCAGAACGTCAACCCGCAGCCGGTTTCCGGCAAGCAGGAACTCCTCGAAAACGTGGTCAACCGCTACGTTTGATCCTTCTGTTGGACGCTATCAGAGGGCCGGGGCGCGCAAGCGTCCCGGCCTTTCGCATTCCTGCACGGCCGTCATCCTCGGGCTTGTCCCGAGGATCTACCAAGGGTGGTCGCGGTTTGGACGGTTCAGGAATGCCGGGCGGGCGCAGCGGTCGCCCGAAGAGTCGAGTTTCTGGCAGGCGGCAGTAGATCCTCGGGACTTCGCCCGAGGATGACGGCGGTGAAAGGACGTTGCCCTCCAGGCTACCATCACCCGATCGCGGTAATCTCCAATTCCTGATCGCCGACCGTCACCACATCGCCCACGGCCTTGCCCATCAACCGGCTGGCCACCGGCGAGACAAACGATATCGAACCCGTCTTGGGGTCGGCCTCATCTTCCCCGACGATGCGGTAGGTCTGGACGCGACCATCGTCGCGCTCGAAGGTGACCGTGCTGCCAAAGGCGACCACAGCATTGCTCTGCGGGGGCGGGATGACCTGGGCGGTGCGGATGCGCTCCGTCAGATATTTGAGGTCACGATAGGGTACTGCCGACTGGCGGCGGCGTTCGTTGATGTCCTCGACCGCTTGTGCTGCCAGATAGGCGACGCGCGCCTCTTCCGCCTGGACTTCGAGACGCTTCAAGCCTTCCGCCGTCACGAGGTTCGGATGGGGCGAGATCGGGCGGTCCGGCAGATGGGTTTCTGCTGCGGTTTCCGAACTCTCTTCCTTGGTGAAGGCGACACTCATGGGGGCATTCCGATCGCTGTTGGAGCCTACATTACTGGATGATTCAGCTTCAACACTAACACAAATGCTTGTGATTTGGCTCTCAGTGGCGGGGCCAATCCCGTTGATCAGCCATCATCGTGAAACCGAGTGCTCCCAGCAGCCAGCTGGATGCGGTGTTATGTGAATAGATGTGGTTTGTTTCCTGCAACGTTGCAGTTTTTCGGTTTCGGAGTCTTCACCGCGCCGTTCGATTGTTCTAAACCGCATTCGATCAACCAGTGGCGGCCCTTTCGCCCTGATATGACGAAGGATGTGTTTGATGATCGACCCCAAGACTCTCGCTTCGCGCTTTCCCGGTGATTTCCTTTTCGGTGTGGCCACCGCCTCCTTCCAGATCGAAGGGGCCTCGAAGGCCGATGGCCGCAAACCTTCGATCTGGGATGCGTTTTCCAACATGCCGGGCCGGGTCTTCGGGCGGCACAATGGCGATATGGCCTGCGATCATTACAACCGCTGGGAAAGCGATCTCGACCTGATCAAGGAGATGGGCGTTGCCGGCTATCGCTTCTCGATTGCCTGGCCGCGCATCATCCCCGAGGGAACCGGCCCGATCAACGAGAAGGGTCTCGATTTCTACGACAGACTGGTCGACGGGCTGAAGGCACGCGGCATCAAGGCCTATGCGACGCTGTACCACTGGGATCTGCCGCTTTCCCTTATGGGCGATGGCGGCTGGACGGCGCGCTCCACGGCGCAGGCCTTCCAGCGCTACACCCGCGTGGTGATGGAGCGACTCGGCGACCGGCTGGATGCTGTCGCGACCTTCAACGAGCCCTGGTGCTCGGTCTGGCTCAGCCATCTCTACGGTGTGCATGCGCCGGGCGAGCGCAGCATGGATGCGGCCCTTCATGCGCTGCATTACACGAACCTTGCGCATGGTCTGTCGGTTCAGGCGATCCGCGAAGTGGCGCCCAATGTCCCTGTCGGTCTGGTGCTGAATGCGCATGAGACGCTGCCGGGTTCCGACAGCGCTGAAGACCGTGCCGCGGCCGAGCGGGCGCATCAGTTCCACAACGGTGTCTTCTTCGATCCGGTGTTCAAGGGGCAGTACCCCGCCGAGTTTCTTTCGGCGCTCGGCCATCGCATGCCGAAAATCGAGGAGGGCGATCTCGCCATCATCAGCCAGAAGCTCGACTGGTGGGGTCTCAACTACTACACGCCGATGCGCGTGGCCGACGATCCGACGCCGGGTGCCGAATTCCCCGCCACAGTGGGCGCGCCGCCAATCTCCAAGGTCAAGACCGATATCGGCTGGGAGGTCTATGCGCCTGCCCTGAAGTCGCTCGTCGAGCGGCTCTATGCCCGCTACGATCTGCCGGTCTGCTACATCACCGAGAACGGCGCCTGCTACAACATGGAGGTCGAGGGCGGTGAAGTCGAGGACCAGCCACGGCTGGACTACTATGCCGAACATCTCGACAAGGTCGCCGATCTGATCGCCGAGGGCTATCCGATGCAGGGATATTTCGCCTGGTCGCTGATGGACAATTTCGAATGGGCCGAGGGCTACAGGATGCGCTTCGGCCTCGTGCATGTCGATTACGACACCCAGGTCCGCACCATCAAGAAGAGCGGCAAGTGGTATCGCGATCTGGCCTCGGAATTCCCCAAGGGCAATCATGGACAGGCGCTCTGATCGCTGAAAGTTGAGTTTTCGATAGAGGTTCGCTTAACCTGCCATCTGTAATGACGGTCTTCTCATGGAGGATTTCGCATGGCGATGGGATGTGTCGGTTGTCAGGACGGAAAGTCGTTCGATGTTGCGTTCTCGATGGCATTTCAGCCGATCGTGAATCTGGAGAACGGCGATGTCTTTGCCTATGAAGCGCTGGTGCGGGGGCCAGAAGGTGAAGGCGCATCCACTATCCTTTCTCAAGTGGATGAGACCAACAGATATGCCTTCGATCAACGTTGTCGGGTCAGGGCGATCGAACTGGCGGCGCAGTTGATGCCGCCGTATTCTTCGGCAAAACTCTCCATCAATTTCATGCCGAATGCGGTTTATGAGCCGAGGGCCTGCATCAAGCTGACCCTCGCCACCGCCAAGCGGGTGGGTTTCCCGCTGGAGCGTATCATCTTCGAATTTACCGAAGGCGAACAGACAGAGCCGGAACACCTTCTGTCGATCCTGCGCACCTATCAGGATATGGGGTTCAAGACGGCCATCGATGATTTCGGAGCGGGCCATTCGGGTTTGAACCTTCTTGCGCGGTTCCAGCCGGATCTGGTCAAGCTTGACATGGATCTCATTCGCGGTTTGGACGTCGACCGGCCAAAGCGGATTGTTGTCCAGCATACTGTTGCGATGCTGAAGGATCTTGGCGTCACCGTGATTGGCGAGGGTGTCGAAAGCGAAGGTGAGCGGGACCTCCTGCATTCGCTCGGTGTCGAATTGCAGCAGGGCTATCTCTTCGCCCGTCCGAGCTTCGAAGCTTTCGTCTCGTCTGATTACTGATGACTTCGTTTCTGCAACTTATCCCAGCTTGACCAGTTTCATGTTTTCCCTGGCATGGCGTGCATCGAAGTCGGAACGCGACTTCTGGATCTGGTCGTGATTGGTAAAGACCCAACCGCCTAGAGCCCGTATTGGTTCTCCGAATGAACGACCGAGATCGGTCAAGGCATATTCGACGCGCGGGGGGACCGTGGGATGTACGGTTCGTTCCACAAGCCCGTCGCGTTCCAGAGCCCTCAGGGTCAGGGTCAGCATACGTTGAGATATGCCAACCACCATGCGCTTCAGGTCGCTGAAGCGTTGAGGGCCGCCACTCAACATGATGATGACAAGCACCGTCCATTTGTCGCCGAGCCGCGACAGCATTTCGCCGACGGTCGGACACTTGGTCGGGTCGAAGTTTTCGCACATCGTGCTGCCGGGCTTGGCTTTTCTATCAGACATGGGCGGTATCAAAAATGTGCCTTCTTGTGACCTGCGATTCAGTTACATATGTAGGCCTGGTTACGAATAGTTACCATGTTGGTCACGACTAGCCAAGTCCTCCCGCTTTCGGTCGTGGCCTATAACAACTCAGGAAGATCAAAGATGTCCCCATTGATTGAAAAGCTCAACTGGCGCTACGCGACCAAGAAGATGGATCCAACAAAGGCCGTGCCGGAAGACAAGGTGGAGCGGATTGTCGAAGCTGCACGTCTGGCTCCCACGTCGAGCGGATTGCAGCCCTTCGAGGTGATCGTGGTTACCAATCCCGAGGTTCGGGCGAAGATCCAGGAAATTGCCTGGAACCAGGCTCAGGTCACTGAGGGCTCGCATCTCCTGGTGTTTGCCGCCTGGGACAATTACACCGACGACCGCATCAACATGATGTTCGACCTGGTGAACAAGGAGCGTGGTTTCACCAATGAGGGCTGGGAAAACTATCGCAAGATGCTGCTCAACACCTATCCGGGTCGCGACGCGCAGGTAAACTTCGAGCATGCTGCTCGCCAGGCCTATATCGGCTTTGGCATGTCGGTTGCAGCCGCAGCATTTGAAGGTGTCGATACGACTCCCATGGAAGGCTTCGATCCAGCGAAGCTCGATGAGATTCTTGGTCTCCGGGAGCGCGGTCTGCGTTCTGTGACCATCCTTCCGCTCGGCTATCGTGCCGCTGATGGCGATTGGCTGGTGAATCTCAAGAAGGTCCGACGCGCGCCGGAGGAATTCGTCAGTTTCGTGCGTTAAGGAAAAGCCTGGTCGCATTTTGGTGCTTTGCAGGATTGAGGGTCTCCGGGGCTTTCCGGGGACCCTCAATCATTTGCGTCACAGGGAACCCTCGGCGCTCACAGGGCTTAACCTTCCTGAAAGGAGAGATCCCATGTTGAAGACCGATACCTGGCTTAAAATCATTTCGAGTATGATGATCAATGCCGTCGTATTCGGAGTTGGGGCGATTGTCGTATTGTCCATTCCGGCTCTGGCGGAGCATGCCATCTACCTCATCCCGGCTGTTGTTGTGATTAGCTTTGTCGTCGCTCCTATCCTGTCTTTCTATGTCGCGCCCCGCATGAGACTGAAATACTGGGGCGAACGTCGCTGGAAGAAAGGCGACAGCATCTCGGGTTGATGGTCTGGCTATGAGCGCTTGCGAGCTATCCAGATAACGTGGCGTGCGCCACTGCGCTTGGTGCTTGCGCGCACGTTCAAGGCTTGCGCCTCAAAGCCACTCTGCGTCAGTCTGCGGGTAAAGGCTCCATCTGGACCCGATGACCATACGGCAACAACGCCGCCGGGGCGAAGCGCCTTGAGCGTTGCAGTGAGGCCGGCGTGATCATAGAGCCTTTCATTCGAGGCTCGGGTAAGGCCGTCCGGGCCATTGTCGACATCCAGCAGAATTGCATCCAGTCCGGCGTTGGTTGCGGCAATCACGGCGGCTACATCGCCGATCTTGATCTCGACTCGGGGATCATCCAGACATCCCTTGAAGATTTCGGCCATTGGGCCTCGTGCCCATTCAACCACCTGCGGCACGAGTTCGGCCACGATGATGTGCGCATCTTCCGGGAAAACGGAGAGGGCGGACCTCAAGGTGAAGCCCATGCCTAGTCCGCCAATCAGGATCTTCGGCTTTTTACGCTCGCTGATTTTTTCATGAGTAAGTGTCGCGAGCGCTTCTTCCGATCCGCTGAGGCGGCTGTTCATCAATTCGTTTGCGCCAAGCATGATGGAAAATTCCTGGCCCCGTTGTTTCAGGCGCAGCTCACCGCCACCGCCCGGTATCTGTGCCCGATCAATCTCTATCCATGGAAGCATAGCTGCGGCCTTTCCTAGGGTATCTTTTGCGTTGATGGCTTTAGCCATGCGCGCCTCCCATGCAATGGCTTTTGGCGCGATTTCACCATTCCGACTATGGAGTTTCGAAGGCTTCCTTGCCGGACTGACGAATTTCTGACGCAGAGGTCTGAACGACATCAGCAATTTGCTGCAGCTGTCGGGCAAGTGGGCTTGTCTTCCTCCACACCATGCCAATGGTGCGCGAGGGTTGCGGGTCTTCAAAACGCGCAACGGATACAGGCGCTGAACCCGTTTCGACGGGAACCGCGATCTCCGGGATGAGGGTGACACCAATACCGGCACCAACCATCTGGACAAGTGTGGTCAGCGAGCTGCCGTCCAGGATCTCACGGGGGCGGGCGGAGCCCATATGGCAGAAGGAAAGAGCCTGATCACGGAAGCAATGCCCTTCCTCCAGCAACAAGAGGCGCATTTCGCGCAGACGCTCGCGCCCTGGAATTGGCTTGCCCTCATCCTCCAGCGGTCGGACAAGGACAAAGCTTTCCTCAAACAAAGGAAGTTCCGTCAGCGATGGCTCTGACACGGGCAACGCAACGATTGCCGTATCCAGTTTTCCCTCTGCCAGTTCCTGAAGCAATTTCGGCGTGACTGTTTCGCGCACATTGATATCGAGTGTCGCATTCATGCGGGTCAGCCGAGGGATCATGCGCGGGAGCAGATAAGGTGCAATTGTGGGGATGATACCGATGCGCAAGCGTCCAACGAGCTGATGCTGCGATGCCTTGGCAAAATCCACAAGTTCATCGACAGATCGCAGTATCTCCTGTGCCCTCTCGGCAAACTGTTCGCCGAAGCTGCTCAGCTTGATATGCCGGGCACCACGTTCGAAGAGCTCGACGCCCAGCGCCTCTTCCAACTCCTTGATCTGAACCGATAGTGCCGGTTGGGAGATTGCGCAGGCATCAGCCGCGCGTCCAAAATGGCCATGGCGAGCAAGGGCATCAAAGTAGCGCAACTGACGCAGCGTGAGATTTGCCATAATTTTTTCCTATCGAAGCCATCAGTAAATACTACTTACACTAATGCTTCCGCTTTGCTACAGCAGATCCAGACGGAAGAGGAAGATGATGAGGAAGTCGGGCAGGGCGTCCACCGGTCGACGCCCGATTACGACATTTTTCTGATGAATGACTCTGACAGATTGGGCCTCGCAATTCGAGAGGCTGATGACAAACAAAGCTCTGATGGGAGACGAAGATGGACGGAAATGTGAAAAACAGCGGCAAATGTCCTGTGATGCACGGTTCGAACACCGCGACGGGCACGACCGTCATGGCGTGGTGGCCGAACGCGCTGAACCTCGACATTTTGCACCAGCACGACAAAAAGTCCGACCCGATGGGCAAGGACTTCAACTATCGCGAAGCAGTCAAGCAGCTTGATGTTGCGGCGCTGAAAGCGGACATGAAGGCGTTGCTGCGTGACAGTCAGGAATGGTGGCCGGCAGACTGGGGCCATTATGGCGGTCTGATGATCCGTCTCGCCTGGCATTCGGCTGGTTCCTATCGTCTCGCCGACGGTCGTGGCGGCGGTGGCAGCGGCAATATCCGTTTCGCACCCCTCAATTCTTGGCCGGACAATGCCAGCCTCGACAAGGCCCGCCGTCTGCTGTGGCCGCTCAAAAAGAAGTACGGCAACAAGATCTCCTGGGCTGACCTTATCCTTTATGCCGGAACCGTTGCCTATGAAGATATGGGTCTCAAGATCTACGGTTTTGCCTTTGGTCGTCCGGATATCTGGGGTCCCGAAAAGGATGTCTACTGGGGTGCCGAGAAGGAATGGCTCGCACCTTCCGACAACCGCTATGAAGACGTGACCAAGCCGAACACCATGGAAAACCCGCTTGCCGCCGTGCAGATGGGTCTTATCTATGTCAATCCGGAAGGCGTAAACGGCAAGCCGGACCCGATGGCAACTGCCGCGCAGGTCCGCGAGACCTTCGCCCGCATGGCGATGAACGATGAAGAAACCGCCGCGCTGACAGCTGGTGGTCACACCGTCGGCAAGGCGCATGGCAATGGCGACGCGGCGAAGCTTGGACCGGAGCCGGAAGCCGGCGATATCGCCAATCAGGGCTTTGGCTGGATGAACCCGAACCAGAACGGCAAGGCAAGCCTTGCTGTTACCTCGGGTATCGAAGGCGCCTGGACGACCAATCCGACCGTGTTCGACATGGGCTATTTCGAACTGCTGTTCGGCTATGAATGGGAACTGACCCGCAGCCCTGCCGGCGCACAGCAGTGGCAGCCGGTTGGCATCAAGGAAGAGCATATGCCGGTCGATGCTTCCGACCCCTCGGTTCGCCGCATGCCGATGATGACCGATGCCGATATGGCGATGAAGGTCGATCCGAAGTACCGCGCCATCTGCGAGAAGTTCATGGCCGATCCGGCTTACTTCCAGGACACCTTTGCTCGCGCCTGGTTCAAGCTGACCCATCGTGATCTTGGTCCGCGCATCCGCTACATCGGTCCAGAATCGCCGACTGAAGACTTGATCTGGCAGGATCCTATCCCGGCTGGTCCGCGCAACTATGATGTTGGGGCCCTCAAGTCCAAGATCGCAGCCTCTGGTTTGAGCATTTCCGAAATGGTCGCAACCGCCTGGGACAGCGCCCGCACCTATCGCCAGTCAGACATGCGCGGTGGTGCAAACGGTGCTCGCATCCGCCTTGCTCCGCAGAAGGATTGGGAAGGCAATGAGCCAGCTCGTCTTGCCAAGGTGCTGTCGGTTCTTGAGCCTCTTGCGGCAGAGTTTGGCGCAAGCGTGGCCGATGCCATCGTGCTGGCTGGCAATGTCGGTATCGAGACGGCTGCCACGGCTGCCGGTTATTCCGTAGAAGTTCCGTTCGCTGCCGGTCGCGGCGATGCCAGGGCGGACCAGACCGATGCCGAAAGCTTCGCACCGCTCGAGCCGCTGGCGGACGGTTTCCGCAACTGGGCCAAGAAAGACTATGTGGTGAGCCCGGAAGAGATGCTGCTCGACCGTGCCCAGCTCATGGGTCTGACCGGTCCGGAAATGACGGTACTGCTCGGTGGCCTGCGTGTTCTCGGTGCCAATTACGGTGGTAGCAAACATGGTGTCTTTACGGATCGCGAGGGACAGCTGACGAATGACTTCTTCGTCAACCTGACCGACATGGGCTTCACCTGGAAGCCGACCGGCAAGAACACCTATGACATCTGCGACCGCAAGACCGGGGCAGCGAAATTCACCGCAACCCGTGCCGATCTTGTGTTCGGTTCGAATTCGATCCTGCGTTCCTATGCAGAAGTCTATGCACAGGACGATAACCACGAGAAGTTCGTGAAGGATTTCGTGGCTGCCTGGACGAAGGTGATGAATGCCGATCGCTTTGACCTGAACTAAACGTCAGGCGCGCCAACCATGCAGAAGGCCCCGACCGCAACAGCGGCGGGGCCTTTTTCAATGCTGTCAGCCAAGGAACAGAGGCCGTTTGTCCCCGATATAGCTCAGGTCTGCCATCAATCCTTACGAGCCAGATCCGCATCCTTATCCTTGACCGGGTCGCGCGCATCGCCCGGCTTGGCGCCTTCGTTGCGATGGGCTTCGGGGCCGGCGGAGATCACGCCATGATCCTTGAACTCTTCCTTTTCAGGCTTGCGAACGTCCGCTTCGTTTTTTTCATTCATCTGAAGACCTCCTTGATTTCAACGGAGGAAACGGGCCTTTCGCGGAGATGTTCCAGCATGACGAAAGGCAACAAATGACAAACTGAGGGCTTCAGGCCGTTAAATCATGACTATTGGGAAACGTGCCCGACCTGAGAGATAGGTGACGTTTTGTACCGGAGACATGGGTAACACTTTTCGCTTTTGGCGGGAGGTGTTGATGCCGTGGAGAGAGACTTCGGTTATGGAAGAACGTCTTCGCTTTGTCGCCCGATTACTGGAGGGTGAAGGAATGAGCGAGGTGTGCCGGGATTTCGGCATATCGCGCAAGACCGGCTACAAGATATTCAATCGCTACAAGGACGATGGGCTTGAAGCTCTGACGGACCGATCCCGGCGTCCGGTGCGCTACGCCAACCAACTCCCCGATCCTGTCGAGGCCATGATCGTGCGCCTCAAAAAGGAGAAGCCGCACTGGGGCGCACGCAAAATCCGTGAACTGCTGGTGAAGAAACTCGCCGGTGACGTCCGTATTCCGGCCAACAGCACCGTGCATGCGGTGCTCGACCGCCATGGCCTTGTGCGCCAGGCCCGCAAGAGGAACCGGGCAAACAAGGCCATGGGCACCATGCTGTCTGAGGCCGTCAATGCAAACGATCTGTGGTGCGCCGACTTCAAGGGCGAGTTCAAGCTCGGGAATGGTCGTTATTGTTACCCTCTGACCGTAACCGATCAGGCATCACGCTATCTATTGGCTTGCGAAGCCTTCGAATCGACACGCGAACAGGCCGTGATCGAAGCCTTTCGCCGCCTGTTTGCCGAACATGGCCTGCCTCAGGCGATACGCTCGGACAACGGGCTACCGTTCGCTTCACCAAACGGGCTCTACAATCTGTCGAAGCTGTCGGTCTTCTGGTTGAGGCTTGGGATTGTGATCGAGCGCATCAAACCCGGCCATCCCCAGCAGAACGGTCGGCATGAGCGAATGCATCTGACATTGAAGAAGGAGGCAACGAGACCGCCCGAACGTAACCTGTTTCAGCAACAGGTGCGCTTCGATGCATTCCTCAGCGAATTCAATGGTGAAAGGCCACATGAGGCGATCGGCATGAAAGTGCCTGCCGACCTCTATACCGCCTCTTCGCGACCCTACCTCGGCCTGCCGGAAATCGATTATCCCTTCCATGATCGCGACATCATCATCACCAATTGCGGACGCGCCTGCCTCTATCGAAAGAAGATCAACATCTCGACCGTGCTGGCAGGGCAGAAACTGGGATTAAAGGAGGTGGAAGACGGCATTTGGCTCGTCAGCTTCATGCACTATGATCTGGGATATATCGACCTGGAACAGAGAACGCTGCAAACCATCGACAAGCCTCGTCGCGCACGAGATTGTCACCTATGTCTTAGGTACAAACTGTTACCTATGTCTTCGGTTCGGACAACGGTAGAAGTGGCGCACCCGACAGGCGACAACATCCTGTTTTTGCTATCTTTATTGAAACCCTGGCCTTGAATTTTCATAACTATTGCCGGAAAGGTTGAGATGGTTAACCATAGTGGCAACCGTCAAGGCTATGAAAAAGGTTATGAAGGATGGCGAGACACAAGCTAACCGATTCCAAGATCCGGGCACTGAGTAAGCCCGGAATCTACAGCGATGGTGATGGCCTTTATCTTCGCGTTCAATCAACGGGAAGCCGCTCCTGGGTTTTCATTTGGAAGAGGTACGGCAGCCGGCGAGAGATTGGCCTTGGCCCGTTCGGTTCCGGTTCTGGTCATGTGTCGTTGGCCGCCGCCCGGGCGAAGGCGGAGGAGGCCCGGCAGATCGTCGGTCAAGGTGGAGACCCTAAAACGGATCTTGCCGAGAGAAAGGCCGCACTGCAGACCGCGACCTTTGGCAGCGTCGCTGATGAGTACCGCGCGACCATGGCCCCGAAGTGGAAGAGCGACAAAACAGTCGCCAAGTGGAAACGGTTCGCTGAGACCCATGCAAAGGCAATTCGGAAGGTTCCGGTCGCGGATGTTTCGACAGATGACGTTCTTAAGGTGATCCGCCCGCTATGGTCAGATAAGCCCGAGACAGCCGGCAACATCCGAGAATGTGTGAAGCTTGTTCTGGACCATGCAAAAGCCCGAGGACTCCGAACCGGCGACAACCCGGCAGAGTGGAAAGGGCACCTTGATCAGATTCTTCCGCCACCCAAGAAGCTCGTTCGCGGGCATCATGCGGCTATGCCGTTTGCCGAGATCAGTGAGTTTTTCACTCGCCTAGCAACAATTGGGGGAGTTGGCGCAAGGGCGCTGGAGTTCACCATCCTGACAGCCGTGCGATCTGGAGAGACCCGAGGTGCGACCTGGGAGGAAATCGACCTTGAGGGAAAGGTTTGGACTATACCAGCTATACGCATGAAGGGAGGCAAGGAGCACCGGGTTCCCCTATCGCCCCGCGCTATCGCGCTGCTGACAGAAATGCGAGCCAGACAAATCAACGATCTTGTGTTTCCGGGCGCAAAGGGACATTCGCCGTTATCTGATATGACGCTAGCCAAGGCCCTAAAGGCTGCTGGAGGTACTGGTTACACCGTTCACGGATTCAGATCGACGTTTCGCGATTGGGCCGCCGAAGCGACGAATTTTCAGCGGGAAGTGGCAGAAGCAGCTTTAGCGCATGCCGTTGGTGATGCAGTCGAGCGAGCGTACAGGCGAGGCGACGCGCTGGAGAAAAGGCGACAGCTTATGGAAGCATGGGAAGGTTACGTGCTGGGCAAAGCCGCGTCGGTCACGAAAATACGCGCGGTTGTAAACGAGAAATAAAATTCAGCCTGTGGATAACTTTTGCCTTAAGCGAGCCGAATCATGGAGTTGGCTAAGGAATGGCGACTATGCCAGATTTTGATGATTTTGCGACTTAGCGAGAGAATTTGCATTTAATGCGCAATTCCACCTGAAAGTATAAAGTTTGCAACTTTAGAAAAACGAAAAAAAATCTATAAATTTACCTTGTTCACAGAAAACGAGGTAGTCGAAATGCCAAGTAAGAAATCTAATCTGAATAGTAAGTCGCCCCTGATATCTCTAAATGATGCTTGCGAACTTACCAGCCTGAGCCGCACCGCTATCAATACTCTCCGGTCGGCTGGGCGATTTCCTGCAGCTTTGCAGATCTCCGACAAGAGGATTGCATTCGTCCGCACCGAGGTGGAGGCGTGGATAGAGGCCCGCATCTCGGCCCGGGCGCGGCGTGCGGAGCTTGCCTGATGAACGCCGTCGCCAGCGAGGATAGAGACGCCCTCGCCGTACAAGGTGTTGAAGGTATCCGCGAGACCGTGGGTGACATGCTCAAACTCGCAGAGGAGTTTGCAGAGCAGCTCAGGAAGGCGAGGAAGACGGACCGCGCGATAACCGATCGTCGGCGGTTGGATTTTACCTCACGGTTGCACCGGTTCACCTACGATCGCGGCGTTTACTTTCTGTACGCCGGAACAAATCAGCCGATCGCCCGCAAGCTGTTGGTCGACATGATATTCGATCGGATCGATCAGAGCGATCTGATCATGCAAACCCGAAATCACAAGCAACTGATGAACGCCGTTACTGCAGTCTGTGAAGGACTCCGCAGCGCCTTGGCCCTTGTCGATCAACTTGAGAAAGTTACCCTGGAGGACTGCGAATGACCGAGATTGTAAACCTCACCGACATCCACATCGAGTCCAAAGTCGAAGCTGCAGTGCGCAAGCACGTTGCACAGGGGCTTATTCCGTCCAGAGCAACCAAAGAGGACTTGAGCCTCATAGCGGAAGGAATTTGGAAGGAAATGAACCCTGTACTTCAGGAGCAGGCAGCGCTCGCATTTATCCAGAATGTGGCGAAGTGTTTTCTTGGGGAGAAGATAGCGAAAGTTCTGTGGGATCACGGACTCGGCTGGGACGTCAACGCTGAGACAATTCACAAGGCGGCAGAGCGGCTTAGGATAGAGCGAGAGTCAGCAAGTGATTGCCTTCAGTCCTATCGCGAAGCGCTCTTTCAGGCCACGACCGAAGACCTTTCGAATTTCGCGTCGTTCGGCCGCTTCGCCCCATTGTTGCTGGGAATGCCGGAAGGCACGACTCTCCAAGAAGCGGCTACAGTGAAGCTTGCCCGACGCGACAAGCTCGCCATGGCATTCTTTGCCGGCAGGCCCGTCTAACGCTCGCCTCATAAAAAAGCGCCCTTCGAAATGGGCGCAAGCTTCATCACATTAACAACGAAGGATGGAGCCTCACGATGAAAAGTTAAGCAGATGAGGGGCAGATGGCCAGATTCTCAAAAGTGAGCGCGAATTTCTGGCGGTCGAGGCGTGTTGCAGCGCTGTCTAACGATGACCGGCTTTGCCTCTTGTATTGCATCACGGCTGAGCACCAAACCAGCGTTGGAGCCGCTCGCATTCCAACGAAGTACGCCGCAGCCGACCTGGCCTGGACCGAAGAGGCCTTTGAGGCATCGGTCACGAGCCTGGTCGACGCCGGCCTCTTGCTCAGAGATCCGGAGACCCTGGAAATCTTTGTGACGGGATGGTTCCGGCACAACGCCCCGCAAAACCCGAACCACGCAAGCGGAATGGTTAAGGCCATCTCCGAGATATCGAGCGACGCGATCCGAGAAGCCGTTGAGGCAGAGTTTGAGACCGTCAACCGCGTTCCGGCACCGACACCGAAGCGATCGAAACGGCCCTCGAACAACGACAGCGACCACATCGATTTCTAACCGTTTCGAATGGTTTGGATACCGTTTCCTAACCCTTCGAAACGGTATCGCAAAGAAGAAGAAGAGAAAGACAAAGAAGAAGACGCCATTCGCGCAACCTTGGCGACACCTTCAATCAACATATGAGGAATCTTTAATGAACAATAATCTTTACCCCAGTGAATCCGTAACCATCCGCGTGGGAGCAGTCAGACAGACCGCGATCAAGCTGGATCTGAATGGCGTGCAATTTGAATACCCGCACAAGCCGCTCGAAGTATGGGCTGTTACGATCACAAGCGGCACAGCACAGGTGATCATTGAAAGCGTTCACGCGAATGAGGAAGACGCGGTTGACCACGCAAAGCGCCTGGAAGCGAAAGTCGATCGTTTGGGGAGGCTGCAATGAGCCCTGAAATCAGCATCACCCACGTTTCCCTGCTGGCTTGTGCCTGGACGGATCAAGGCAGAATGTCTGCCACCATTTTGGAAAAGCCCCTGGGTATCTGGCAGATCCGCGCGCGTGGCGATTTGGTCGACATGGTCACAGATCTAGAGCACGCAATGGACCGTGCACAAGACATCGCGGCTGAGCTTGGCCCGTCATCGATCAGCGTGAACTACGAGGTCACCCACGACGGGCTTGCGGGAGAGGAGGAGGCCCCCGGGAGCTAGGTTCTTCCCCAGCGTCAAGCCGACCGCGGGGGCTGAGCAGCGCACGATTTGAGCGTTCTCGGTCATTTTTGTTTTCGATTACCGTTTCGCTTTGAAAGGAGCAACCAATGCAAGTGAAGACCACCGAACAAAAAATCTATGTGGCCACCGGCAAGGAGATGGCCGCGATGCTGGGAGTCAGCCCGCGCCGGCTTCAGCAGCTTGTTTCCGAAGGGGCCGTATCAGGCAAAATCGGCCGCAATCAGTTCAACGTCTCGGACGTCGTGGTGACGTTTCGCGAGCATATTCGCCAAAAGTGAGCGACGAACAAAGGGGGCCGCGCCCCCCCTTACGTTGTGCCTGGTGATTGGCCGGCTGAAAAGATCGGGCATTTGATCGCTATATGGTTTCACGCCGCCGAAGCTGGTCTGTTGCGCCGGTGCAAGTTGGCTATTTACACTATGGATTAGATCGCGGCTCACCCGGAGAATGTCATTTGCCCACGCTTGTCAGCGAGTCGGGTGGAGCCGGGCTACAGCGTATAGAATGCGGGACATGGCCTTGGCGAACATTACCATGGGACCGACAACGGAAGGCACAGGATATGGAGGGCATTGATTTGGCACAACTTCCCCAGATGATGCTTTCCGATCGGCTTCTAGCTCGACGCATTCAGCGCAGCATCTGGCTCAACGACGTTCTGATCCCAGTCGAAGGCGCTGATTACGCTCTAGGGCGGTATGTCGATCATCTGGTAGAACTCACCGACGACGAAGTTTTCAGATTATCCTTGGCAAGCTCGACAACGCTGGTCGAGTACAATGGGCGATATCTGGCTCTCTGCACACGCCACCAACTTAAAGGCCGGAAGCTAGAAGAGATTGGTCTGATCATCAAAAATGGGCAGAACGTGATAACATCTGGCGGACAGACGCACTTTCCAGAAGGCAACATCTCCGACGCATTGGACTTAGCTGCCTTCGACTTCACCGCGCCCTGCATGGCCGGTGTTATCGAGAAGCGACGCTTTTTCCCGCTGCGTGAGGCTCCTCCGATATGCCCGGCAGACGCAATCGCGTTCGTCATTTGCGCAGGCTTCCCTTATGACGCCCAGCGCTACGAACTCGATGAAAGCCATATCGGCTCAACCAAGATGTTGGCCGTATGTGAGCCAGAGAGCGATAGCCACGATCCGGCTTTGCTGAAATTGAAGCCGGTCGAGCCGCTTCCGGTCAAACCGGATGGAATGAGTGGCGGATCGGCCTTTGCGTGCATCATTGTGGGGAACGAAGCTAGTGCTTTTTTTGCCGGGATCATCACGCGTGCGAGCCAGCAGGCCGTTCATATCGTCAAGGCTGGCTTCGTCTTGGAGTTTCTCGACATGATTGAACGTGTCAAGACGGGCAAAAATGGCAATGCGTTGTGAATTGAAATTTTCCACCTTTGGGGATATATCCTAGGCATGAGTTTCTCGATTTACATACAGTTTTTGTTGTTTCAACCGCGACTGATCGGGCCAAGCATATGACGTACGAGCCTAAGAAGGCAGCACAGCTTATCGCCTACCTGATCCATAAATCGGGACGTGACCGGCTGAACGTCCTCAAAGCGATCAAGCTTGTCTATCTGGTCGATCGAGAGAGTATCAAGCGCTTTGGCTTTCCTGTGCTCGATGAGAAGCGTTGCTCAATGCCTCATGGCCCCGTGAATTCCATGACCTACAGCTACGTGGCAGGTGACTACGATGCCGACGCAGCGGGTTGGTCGAACTATCTGCGGGACCGCGAAAATCACATGATTGCACTTGCTGCCGAAAACATCGATCCCGCCGAACTCGATGAGCTAAGCGAGGCCGATATCGAGTGCGCGGATGCTGTGTGGCAGCAGTTTGGGCAAATGAACCAGTGGGAGCTGCGGGACTGGACCCACGATCCCAGGAACGTGCCAGAATGGGAAGACCCGAACGGAGGATCGACGATCATCCCCTTGCAACGGATCATGCATGCGGTCGGCGTGCGGGATGCGGAGCAGTTCGATCAGGCCGCGAAGGACATTCGACAAATCGACGCGGCCTTCAGGGCCGCGCGGGTGCATTGATTGGTCCCCCGTGCGGGGACATTGCTGATCCCGTCCGGGCCATCACACGACGAAGGCAAGCGCCATCTCCACGTCGTATTGACCGATCCCTGCGCTGACGGTAATCAGCTTATTGTTCCCATCACCTCATGGACTAACGCGCTTTGCGATGACGCGTGCATCGTTGATGCTCACGAGCATGAGTGGCTTCGGCACAAGTCCTATGTTCTCTACCGCAAATCGCGGATCGAGGCCGCACAGACTCTCGATAACGGCGTCAACAGCGGCCTATTCGAGCCACGCGGCCAAATGAACGCGCAGACCTTTCTGCGGATAAAAAACGGGGTATGCAGGAGCAAGCAGACGCCGCGCAAAATCAAGATGTATGCGGCCTGTCCCGCTGATCGTCCCGTTGAACAGTAGCAACGCCGACGATGCTGCAGCGGACGTCTTCGAGTGGGACCCTCAGGGCCAACCACCTGCAATTTGGGTTGATCCAAAATCTACGCATGACAGAGTACCGTCACCATTGACCGTGCCCAATATGTACGCGCAGATGATGGTACCAATCCCGATTTTCCTGCGCAAGCCCTGCCATTCCGCGATTTTGTGCTCGTTCGCGCCTGTAGCGCTCGACGAGCTTTAAGCCCGCTTTCTGTGCATCCAAAATCAGCTGGCAAGCCCTGTAATTAGAGCCCATCAATTCGCTACCTCTATCGAATTATCCAAATCAACAATGTGCACCTATCATATCGGTGCTTCATGTGTTAACTTGTTTTTGGTTAATATGTGGAGATTGCGGTGGCTCTTCATCACTTCACCCAGCGCCAGATCGCAAACGCCTTAGGCGTAAGCGAAATGACAATCAGCAGGTGCGTCCATCTCCTGGGCTGCGACAACCGCCCCCTGGCAAAATTCGATGCGTGGCAGGTCTTCATGTATGCGGAGCTGCAGGAACTTGGTTTTCAGCAGCATGTGATCAAGGAGTTGATTGCTGAGTTCCGGCATGAATGCCTGTTTGTTTTCGGCAATCCGGACGCGCGCGCATGGATTGTTTCCGTCGCCCGAGACGGCAACGAGTTCCGCACCACCGTAAAGAGTGCCGTGCACTTGGCAGCCATCTGCGACTTGTTCCCGACATCGATGATTGTGCCGTTGCACACACTTGCCGACCGAGCTCGCCAGCATCTCACAGCCCTTAAAACTCGAAAGGCAGCCACATGACGGAGATAATCACCCGCGCCGAATCTAGGCTTGGCACCTTCAACCCTGAGGCCCGAACGATCGAAATTGTTCTCGGAACCGAAAACCCCGTTCGCCGCCGCTCTTGGGAGAGCGGGAGCTATGACGAGATCCTTGTCATCAGTCGGCAGGCCATCAACACGGAGCGTCTGAACGGAATGCCGCTCCTGGACAGCCACGACGCCTATTCCGGGCTTGACAGCCGGCTCGGTTCCATCGTCGCCGACAGCCTTAGGTTCGAGGGCAAGACCGCGCTCGTCACCGCAAAGATCAGCCGGAATCCGAAGGGCGAAGCGCTGTTTCGCGACCTGGTCGATGGGCACGTGATGGCGGCCTCAGTCGGCTATAGGATCGACACCCAAGATAAGACCGAACCCTTGAAGGGCGAAGTCGCGACCGTTCGCGCCACCCGCTGGACCCCCATGGAACTGTCAATCGTCAGCGTACCGGCGGACCCGGCAGCGACAACCCGAACCCTTGAATCCGAAGGACACCACAACATGACCGACCCTGCAGCTACAACCATGACCCGCGCCGAGCTTAAGCGCATCAAGTATATTCATGACCTTGCCCGCATTGCGAAGATCGGCCCAGACACCGACTTGATAACGCGTGCAGTTGACGACGGAATAAGCATGGACGAGTTCCGCGCCGCCCTTACCGAACACCACATTGCCGAGGAACAGAAGGCCCCGACATTCCCGATCGTGGAGACACGCGGCATGCGTGATGCACAGGAAACAACCCGTACCCTGATGGCAAACGGGATCATGCACCGCCATGGCCTGACCACCAAGCTTGAGGAAGGCGCAAACCAGTTCCGCGACCTGACCCTTGTGGAGATTGCCCGCGAGGTTCTGCAGCTTCGTGGTCATGACCACCGTGGGCCGGCTTCCGAAGTCACCCGTCGCGCATTGCATTCGACATCCGACTTCTCGCACATCCTGGGCGACATCACCCGTCAGACCTTGCTGCAGCAGTATGCGGCGATCCCGAACACGTATCAGCTTATCGCGACTCGAAACGTCGTACCGGATCTTCGCGACGTGAAGGTGATCGACCTGGGCAACGGGCCGTCATTGGAGAAGCTGACCGAAAAAGGCGAGTACCGGAGAGGGACCGCCAACGAAAGCAGCGAGACGTTCAAGATGGGCCATTATGGCCGCGTCCTGGGCTTGACCGAGGCGATGATCATCAACGACCAGCTGGGCGCATTTGCCCGCCTGATTCAGACCTGGGCGATTTCAGCGGCACGCCTTGAGGGCGATATCGCTTGGGCGCCGATCCTACAGAATGACAAGCTCACCAGCGACAACAAGGCCCTGTTCCATACCGATCACGGCAACCTTGCCACCATGACCGGTGCGCCTGACCTGGCCAAGCTGGAGGAAGCCCGCAAGGCATTTCGTCGCCAGATCGATATCGATGGCCAGCCGATCGCGCTTGCACCCCGGTTCCTGTTCACAGGTACCGAGCATGAGACCACGGCACAGAAATTGATAAACAGCGAAATCAACGCTCAGACCTTTGACGCCGCGGTACCGCAGCAGGTGAAGAACCTGACCCCGGTATTCGAGAAGCGTATCGACACGCTTAGCGACCGAGCTTGGTTCATGTTCGCCGATCCAGCCGAAACACTTGGCCGTGGCCTGCAGTACGCCGTCCTTGCAGGGTATGAAACGCCCCGTCTGAAGCAGCGGGAAGGCTTCGATTTCGATGGAGTCGAGTTCCGGCTTGACCACTATTTCGGCGCTGGCCTGACTGATTACCGGTTCGCCTATTACAACAACGGTATCGAGCCCGAGCCCGAGCCGAACCCCTAATCTGAGTTTCCCGGCTGTTCCTCAAGAGCTGCAGCCGGGAATCACTGAGGGGGAGAGCTTAGCGGCTTCGCACCCCCTCAGGCCGTGTCGGTGATCATGGCGACCCAAACAATCACCCGTAAGCCAGCCGGCTCTCCTTGCCGGTCGCGGTAAGTCCCCCCCTTTCGAGGGGGGCATATCGTCCGGAGTTCCGGACGAATTCCCAGCCTATGGAGCCCCTGCAATGGCAATCTTTGACCGCCTGGACCGAATGACATCCCGACAAGTTGACCGCTCTTTTTCGGTCGCTGCTGTTATCGACCCGATGAAGAAAACAGCCAATGGCCGGCCAGTACCGGACCCGAGCCGGTCGGAAGTCCACTTGCGCGGAATCCTTGAAATAGAGCCGATCACCCAGCCGGTTGAGATTGGCAAGCGCGTGCGATCGGGCAATGACCTGATGAACCTGGTGAACGGAAGTCTGATTTCATTCAGCTTTGACGTTCGCCGATGGCCGTCCGTTGATGAGATCCGCCAAGGGGACCGGCTGCAGCTGGACGATCTTCGCCGATTCGAGGTGATTTCAGTGGAGCGCGACGGCCTGTCGAGGGCAGTGTTGCGGCTTGTCGAGGTTTAAACTTCAGGAATCGTTTATGAACGGTAAAGGCTGTTCACGAGTTCACCCCCAGCTTTGGTGGCTTCCCGCCACATGACTAGTTCCTTTTCGATGAGATCCGCCTTCTGGAAAGGTGAAAGATGGTTGTACTCACCCCTTTTTGCTGCTTCTGTGGTCAGGAGGATTGCGTCCACTGTACGGTGAAATTCTGCAATCTTTCGACAGAGGTCCGCGCCCAGCGTTCCTAAGCTACTAAAGTGGGATTTCAAGATTGGGAAATATTCTCGCCGCGACTCTGGATGATCAGTGAGATCCGGCATCGGTAAGTTCTGGCCAGACCTCAAAAGTTGCACAAATTCCTCCATATTTTTGGCGTGTCCACGCCGTTCCATAAGAGCCAAGTAGGACTCAATTTCCGCAGCAAGTCCAAAGGCCAGAGACCTTTTCGAGTACCGCCGATCCTGAGACTTCATCACTACTTGTGTAAGTATCGTCGCTGCAGATCCGATTACCGTCCCGAGAAGACCGCTACTTGCAGTGATGATGTACGGCCAATAATCTGCTTCCATTGAAGCGCCCCCGATCCAACTGACTATGTTGAAATTATAGTTGTTTCGCTTTTTTTTGGTCAACCAAACGGCGACCAAAACTCTAAATATCACAACAAAAAAGGTACATTTGTTTTTTCACAGGCTTGACTGCGGAACGCATCTATCGAAACCCGATCAATTCACCCTGTATTTGACCCTATACGCAACGTATATTTCTGATATTGCTTGACGTTTTCGCTTGAACGGTTCCGGTTTTCGCGCATCCTTAGGCCGTCAACCATAGGAGAGCGACATGCAAACAGCCGATTACAGCCTTGCCGAACTGGCAACCGCCTTGAGTGCAACGATTCGAGTGATCACCGCCCTGGACGCCACAGGCCCCCGCCTGGACGTGGTGGACCAGTGGCAGGAACAGGCCGAAGCAATGGCAACCCATATTGCCGAGGCGATCAGCAGCCGGGAAGCCGAGACGGAAGAGGAGGGGAGGATTCAGGTTCGAGCGCTGGCAGCTTATGCCGCGCTGATCATGCAAGGCGATGACGCGGATTGCTTGGCAAAATGGCCGATAGATGCCCCTGACTATGTTATGAACAGAGTTATGTTTTAGGGAACACTTTTCCAGTTTTTCCTAATGAAAACAGTATGTTAGTAAAGGTATTTGGCGCACCCGACAGGATTCGAACCTGTGACCTTTGGAATCGGAATCCAACACTCTATCCAGCTGAGCTACGGGTGCCTGAGACCGGTGAATCGGCCCCTGCTGTGACGTGGTCATAGCGCAGACCGCGTGCGGCTTCAATCTCAAAAAGTTACCGATGGCTTTGACAATCGGCTCGATGACAAACCCGGGACAGGCGCAACACGCCAATCTGATGATACTCGATGCAACGCAAACGTTTGCCTCGGCTCAATATTGGGCCAAGCGCGAGAAAGCGCTCCGAAAACATGGATTTAAGGGCTTCACTGCTTGTTACAAGTTGATAAAGCGCTAAGATTACAGTGAATTCCCGGGGGGGCGTTTAAAGCGTAAGCGTTTTTTGACGGGGTGGGGATCAGCACAACATGGCGTCGGAATGCCGGATAAACTTGATGATGAAAGGCTTCCAGATGCATCGAAACTCGACTTTTCGATGATGGAAGCCGCCATAGGCTTTCGCCTGCGACGGGCGCAGCTTTCAACTTTTCAGGACTTCAATGAGTCGTTTTCGGTCAAAGGGCTTCGCCCTACCGATTTTGCGGTTTTGCTGCTGCTTACCCGCAACCAAGGATCCAAGCAAAGTGACGTGGCAGAAGCCTTGGGCATTCAGAGGGCCAATTTCGTGGCGATCGTGGATGGCTTGGAAGCCAAGGGCTTTGTTGAAAGGCGAAAGTCAGAGACGGACCGACGGGTGCAGTCACTCTTCATGACGTCTGCAGGTGAAGCTTATCTGGCCGAGTTGATGCCTATCTGGCAGGACCATGAGGCAAGGCTTGTTGCTTTGCTCGGCGGGCCTGGACAGCGCGATGCTTTGATCGCATTGCTGGACAAGCTCTATGACTAACGGTCAGTTTGGCCTTGTTTACCTGCGGGGGATGTCTGCTGGTGAGTGAGCCCTATGATCCGCTAAGAGGCCGTGGGGCACCTTGACAGCGCATCGTCGATAAGACGGTTCGCCGTCATCATCCTGATCGTCGCCTCATTACGGTAGGTAGGGTGAACCCTGTCGGGATGGTTCTCCTTGGCAAACGCGCGACGCTTCTCTTGCAAAGCCTCGCGTCCGTCCATGGTTGAAATCGCGAGATCATCTGCAATTGAAGCAGTGTCGAGGCGGTCAATCCACTCAGGAATGGCGGGCGGCTCAGGCTCCTTGTCCTCAAAAGGCTCGGCCTCGGGCATGAGGAAAAGATAGGCCTCTTGGCGAAGGTCAACATCGGAAAAATGCATGTGGTTGCTTTCCGCCACAAATGCCTGCTTCAGTCCCACCCTGCGTGGTACAGTCGGTTCTGGCGAAGGTTCTTCCTCGTGTTCAGCCTCCAAACGGTCCACCACCGACTGGAAGAGCGACTTTCCAAACAGCACAAAGGCCTCCTTTCAGGCTCGTCGCCTGCAGGCTGCCACGCAAACTTGGACCCGGGCTTACGTCGTCCAGGATTAAACGCGCTTGAGCCGTTTTCTTCTCAATTTTGGGACTGGCTTTGACTCTGGCCGGCGGGCGCTACCACGATGCTCACATCGAGTTTTTCTCCGGCAAGTCCGATACGCATCCCGGATACAGGGGCTGCATCCGTGTAGCACAGGCCTGACGCGATGCGCACGTAGCGGGCATCGGGGCACAGATTGTTGGCAGCATCGAACCCGACCCAGCCAAGACCTGCCACATGGACTTCCGCCCACGCATGGGTCGCCGTCTGGTTTGGCTGATCCTCCATCATCAAGTAGCCCGACACATAGCGTGCCGGAAGGTTAGAGAGGCGTGCAGCGGCAAGGAAGGCATGGGTATGGTCCTGGCAGACGCCGGAACCCGCCTCCAATGCCTGTTCGCAGGTCGTCTCTACTCCTGTTGCCCCAGGAGTGTAGGCAATTGCCGCGTTGAGCTTGCCCATCAAGTCATGCATGCGCGCGAGTTCTGTATCGCCAACAAGCCCCTTGACCAGTTCCCGCGTCATTTTCCCCGCTTTGGTGAGCGGTGTTTCCCTGAGATAAAGCCAGAGCGGTACGAAACCGATATGTGCTCCGTAGACGCCGGCCCGATCTTCCGTCTCGACCTCGCCCGTTGCGACAATCCGCACGGTGTGGCTATCCCCTTCGGTCGAAACCAGATGGGTCTGATTGCCGAACTGGTCGGCAAAGCCGGCTTCGACATGAGCGCCGTCAACTGCGATGTTCCATGTCTTAACCGTTTGACCGGGACCCGTCAGCGGGGTCAGGCGCAACCTCTGAAGCGAATACTGCACCGGATCATCATAGCGATATTCTGTGGTGTGGCTGATCTGCAAATGCATTCCGTGATCCCGATCCGTCAGCTGTAGAAGCGGTAGCCCTCGGTAATCTCCTGACCCAACTGATTGTTGTGGGCAATGAAGTTATCGAGGAATTCGTGCAGGCCCTGGTCCATGATCTGATCGATCGTTGTGGATTTAAGAGTGGCACGCACGTCGTCGGCGGTTTTATGGGCGGCGATGCGTTCGCCATAGTCCTCGGCGATGTAGGCCAGATTGCTGACAATCTTTTCATAGCAATATGCGAGTGAGCGAGGCATCTGGCCATCAAGAATGAGGAAGGCTGCAATGTTCGCGGGCTTGTACTCGCCGTCATAGACCCAACGATAGGATCTGTGGGCGGATACGGAACGCAGTATCGATTCCCACTGCATGTTATCGAGCGAGGAGCCGACATGGGTCACAGCTGGCAGCAGGACATAGTATTTCACATCAAGAATTCGACTGGTGTTGTCCGCTCTTTCAATGAAGGTACCGATCCGGGCAAAGTTATAGATCTCGTTGCGCAGCATGGAGCCATGGAAGGCACCACGGATCAGACCTGCCCGACGTTTGATCGTGTCGATTACCTCCGGGAGATCCGCCGATTTCAGCTTGCGTGCCAAAACCTGCTTGATCTCGATCCAGCATTCATTCGTCGCCTCCCAGGTCTCGCGGGTCAGCGCCGTGCGCACCATGCGTGCATTGTTGCGGCCCGCGTCGATGCAGGACATGACGCTCGAGGGATTGGCGGTATCGCGCAGCAGAAAATCGATGGCGTCAGCGGCTGTCACTTTTGCCTGGCGTTCGGCAAAGAGGCTGCGCACGTCGGCACTCTGCAGCACGGCATCCCAGTCGTCATCTGAGGCACCGGTGCGGGTCAATGACATTCTCAAACCGGCATCGACAAGGCGGGCGATGTTTTCGGCTCTCTCGATGTAGCGGAACATCCAGTAGAGGCCGTTGGCAGTTCTTCCGAGCATGACCATGTCAGTCCTCCAGTACCCAGGTGTCCTTGGTGCCGCCGCCCTGGCTGGAATTGACCACGAGCGAACCCTGCTTCAGGGCCACGCGGGTCAGCCCGCCGGGGATGATCTGCACCTTGTCGGAGACGAGGACATAGGGACGAAGGTCGACGTGACGGGGCGCAATCCCCTTGTTGACGAGGATCGGCACCGTCGAAAGCGAGAGCGTCGGCTGGGCAATATAGTTGTTGGGCCGGGCCTTGAGCTTCTCGGCAAAGGCGGCGCGCTCCTTCTTGGAAGCCGTCGGACCGACCAGCATGCCATAGCCGCCCGAGCCGTGGACTTCTTTCACCACGAGCTCTTCGAGATGCTCCAGCACGTATTTCAGACTGTCGGCTTCCGAACAGCGCCAGGTCGGCACATTTTCGAGGATTGCCTTGCGGCCGGTATAGAATTCGACAATCTCGGGCATGTAGCTGTAGATCGCCTTGTCGTCGGAGATGCCTGTGCCGGGGGCGTTGGCAATTGTGATGTTGCCGGCTCGGTAGACATCCATGATGCCCGGAATACCGAGTGCGGAATCAGGCCGGAAGGTCAGGGGATCGAGGAAGTCGTCGTCGACGCGGCGGTAGAGCACGTCGATCGCCTCATAGCCGCGCGTGGTGCGCATCTTCACCTTGCCGTCAATGACGCGCAGGTCCGAGCCCTCGACCAGCTCCACGCCCATCATGTCGGCGAGGAAGGAGTGTTCGTAATAGGCCGAGTTATAGATGCCCGGCGTGAGGACCGCGACGCGCGGCTTGCCCTTGCAGCCGGGGGGGGCAAGCGAGGCCAACGACTGGCGCAAGAGATAGGGATAGTCCTCGACGCGCTGCACCTTGTTGAGCTGGAAGAGCTCGGGGAACATCTGCATCATGGTTTCCCGGTTCTCCAGCATGTAGGAGACGCCAGAAGGGGTGCGGGCATTGTCTTCGAGCACGTAGAACTGGTCTTCGCCAGTGCGGACGATGTCGGTGCCGACGATATGGGTGTAGACGCCGCCCGGCGGGCGGAAGCCGATCATCTCGGGCAGAAAGGCGACGTTCTTCTCGATCAGTTCGCGCGGGATGCGTCCGGCCTTGATGATTTCCTGCTTGTGATAGATGTCGTCAAGGAAGGCGTTGAGGGCGAGAACGCGCTGTTCGATGCCCTGAGCCAGCTTGCGCCATTCGCGGCCGGAAATGATGCGCGGGATGATGTCGAAGGGTATGAGCTTTTCGGAGCTGTCGGCATGGCCGTAGACTGCAAAGGTGATCCCGGTCTTGCGAAAGATGTTTTCCGCGTCCCTTGACTTTGCCAAGAGCCGTGCCGGGTCCTGGCTGGAATACCAATCGTGGTAGTTCTTGTATGGGTCTCGCGGATCGTTGTCCGCAGTCATCATTTCATCGAATGCCAATGGCGCCGTCCCCTTTTTCGGTCATTTGAATACAACCTAAGAAGCAATGCAAGGAGCGACAGGCGGACTGCCGCAAGATTTTTGCCCTTCCAAAATCGATGAAAAACGCGGCAAAAGACCTTTTTTTGGGCGTTTCATCGCGTGCGCGTTCTTCTGATCACTCAGAGTTGAGGCCGGCCCATCAGGCGAAGCGCGTCGTTCTCCAGAAATACACCTTTCATCTGCTCATTTTTTGACCATGAGATTTTTTGAGTGGTTCAGCTGCCGTCGCATCCGATTTTTTCACAGGAGCCTGCAGCAAAACTCTTTTGACCTGCGGATCACGCTTCGCTAACTCATTCTGGTGACTGGGAACGGGCAAGTCGCTCTAACTTCCCACCAGAAAGCTCTCATGGTCCTGCAACGTCTAGCGCCGGTTATCTTCGTATTGTTGTGGTCAACCGGCTGGGTCGTCGCAAAATATGCCAGCTTCTACGCCGACCCGTTGACATTCCTCGCCTTGCGTTATGCCGTCGCTGCAATCCTGTTTTACGCTGTTTGCCGGTTCTCGGGTGTTCGATGGCCACGGTCGCGCCAGGCCACTGGTCATGCCATGGTATCTGGCATCTTTCTGCATGGGCTTTATCTCGGCATGGTGTGGTGGGCGATCGGTCATGGTGTCCCTGCGGCCCTGTCGGGCATCATTGCAGGGCTCCAGCCCCTCATGACGGCTGTTGCGGCAGGTTTGCTGATCGGCGAGATGCTCACACGCCTGCAGCGTCTTGGCCTCATCCTCGGATTTTGCGGTATCGCAATTGCCGTTCTGCCGAATGTGCTGACGCTAGATGCCAGCGCTATCCCGGCTGGCCCAATTGCCGTCAATGTGCTGGCGATGGTCTGTGTCACTGTCGGAACACTCTACCAGAAGCGGTTCTTGCGAGAGGGCGATCTTCGCGCGGTCGCGACGCTGCAATATGTGGGTGCGCTTGCGATTACGCTGCCGGCTGCCTTCGCGCTTGAAGAGATGCGGCTTGATTATGGCCTGCCACTGTTCCTGATCCTGGGGTGGTCGGTGCTGGGGATTTCCATGGGGGCCGTAGCATTGCTTCTTCTGCTGATCCGGCGTGGCGATGTGTCCAAGGCCGCATCCATGACCTATCTCGTGCCACCTCTCGCGGCCATCGAGGCGTCGTTCCTGTTTGGCGAGACCCTGACCCTGCCCATGATCGTCGGCACTGTCATTGTTGTGGTCGGCGTCTATCTGACAAACCGGAAAGAGGTGGTCAAAGCCGCGTGAGTGCGCTCGTCTGGACGACACACAGGTGCGACTGGAAAGATAAAGATGGCGCAGCATGTGCCGCGCCATCTTGATTTGAAAAGCCTGTCACGTGTCTTCAGGCTTCGCGGCGACGACCGCCGGCGGTGCCGGAGCGTTGAGGACGCGACTGACCAGATCCATGTCCAAAACCGCCAGCCGGACGGTTTCCGCCCTTGCGGTGGCCAGGCTTGCCCGAAGGACGGCCATCGGCTTTCGCGCCGGTGCGGCTTTCGCCTTCAGACTTTCCACGCCCCTTGCCACCCTGATGGTTGCGGTTGTTGCCGCCCCCACCAGCACCGCCTCGGCGCTGCGGACGGACGGGACGCTGCAGGTTTGCCGGCGGTTCGCCCGAGGCGACCGGGATCTCGATACCCATGAGCTTTTCGATGTCGCGCAGCAGGCGGCCTTCGTCCGGGCCACAGAAGGCGATCGCGATACCGTCACGACCGGCGCGGGCGGTGCGACCGATACGATGCACGTAGGCATCCGGCACTTCCGGCAGATCGTAGTTGAAGACGTGGCTGACGGCCGGGATGTCGATGCCGCGTGCGGCAACGTCCGTGGCGATCAGGGTCTTGATCTGGCCGTCACGGAACCCCTTCAAGGCGCGCTCGCGCTGGCCCTGGCTCTTGTTGCCATGGATCGAGGCGACCGAGTAACCGGTGATGTCGAGGTGCTTCATCAGCTTCTCTGCGCCATGCTTGGTGCGCAGGAAGACGATGGAGCGACCATCCGGGTTGTCGTTGAGGATCTTCTTCAACAGTTCCGTCTTGGCATTCTGGCCAGCCAGGAAGTGCACGTGCTGTTCGATCTTGTCGGCTGCCTTGCCGGGCGGGGTGACTTCCACCTTGGCCGGGTTTGTCAGGAACTGAGCGGCGAGATCGGCGATCGACGACGGCATGGTTGCCGAGAAGAGCAGGGTCTGGCGCTTCGGCGGCACCATCTTCGAGATTTTGCGCAGATCATGGATAAAGCCGAGGTCGAGCATCTGGTCGGCTTCGTCGAGGACAAGGTGGCTGACCTGGCGCAGCGTCACGGCATTGCGCTCGATCAGGTCGAGCAGGCGCCCGGGAGTGGCAACGAGGATGTCAGCGCCGGAGAGCAACTGCATCTGCTGCTTGCCGATCGAGGCGCCACCGACGACCTGGATGATCTTGAGCGGGAGCTTCTGGTTGAAGGCGCGCAGGTTGTCGCCGATCTGGTTGACCAGTTCGCGGGTCGGGGCGAGGATCAGGACACGGGTCGAGCGGGACTGCGGGCGGGCTTCGCTCGCCATCAGCGCTTCGATGATCGGCAGGCCAAAGGCAGCGGTCTTGCCGGTGCCGGTCTGGGCGAGGCCGATCAGGTCGCGGCCTTCCATGACGATCGGGATCGCCTGGGCCTGGATAGGGGTAGGGGTTTCAAAGCCGAGATGGCCGAGAGTCTTCACGATTTTCTTGGACAGTCCAAGGTCGTCGAAAGTGGTCAAAGCATTTGCCTTTCGGGGGCGCCGAAAACCATTTGCCCGGATCGCAGATTTGCGAACCGGTTGGCATTGGCGTCAAGAACCCCGCGTGATCTGGGAACTTGTAAGTTGGAAAGACTTTCCAGCGCATCGGCGATGTTGTCGCCGCATTCTATTTGCGCCTTGCCTTCTTCGCGTCTCAGATGTCGCTGGGCACGCTCACGCGGCGGCCGGAAGGTGAAAGCTGAGGTGCAAATGGACCTTATTCTTGCAGAAGTCAAGGTAATGTTTGCGTTGCAGCGAAATGCTGCAGGCCTTGCTGGCGATGAAACCTGCCAGGGGCAAGAGCTGCCGCAGCCCGTCGAGGCGATGCGACAGCTCCCGATCGTCAGATTTGTGCGCTCTTCGGCTATGCGAATCAGGCCGTGTAATAAGGTGAGTTCATGCCCTTGCTGGCTTCGGCAACAACATCGCCGTCGAAGAGGCGGACCGTGAGGCTGGCATCGGCGGCTTTGGCGAAGTCCGACAGCATGCCCTCGGCATAGGCGCGTGCATTTTCGATGGAATCAAATTCATAAAAGCCGCCGACCGAATGGGTGTGGATGCCGCTCAGCCAGGTCTTGCTGCGCAGACCCTTCACGGTGTGCATTGCAGGATTGGCTTCGCCCCAAACGGCTTCGGTAAACGGAGCCGATACCTGGAATTCGGCATAGAGGTAAACGCGCGATGGATTTGACATTTTTTAGTCTCCTTGTGTTGGTGGGCCTTGGATACGGCTCTTATATGCGCTATTATCACCATTAGAAAAGTACGCACCTTTTGGTAATAATTGAAAATGTTTCATCCAGCTGACCCCTACAACATGGATTGCCCCTCCCGCGACGTGCTCGACCTGATCGGCGGCAAGTGGGCGATCCTCATTCTCTGCTGTCTCCAGCAGGGGGCCGTCCGGACCGGCGTCCTGATGCGCGCGATCAATGGCATCTCGCAGAAGATGCTGACCCAGACCCTCCGCGACATGGAGCGTGACGGGCTAATCGAGCGGATCAGCTATCCGGAAGTGCCGCCCCGGGTTGAATATCGCCTGACAGAGCTCGGCGCATCGCTGTCGGAGCTTGCACGCGCCATGGAGCAATGGGTGGTGACCCATTATCCTGAAATCATGGAAAACCGGGAACGCTCCGGGGCCGAGATCCCGGCACGGCTGAAACTGTCCTGATCGCCGCCTGCGCGGTTCCGGGTCAATGGTTTGCGGTCGACGGCAATTGAAGGTCAAAGGCCGCGCTGGCAACCGCGATGCCGTTGACCATGATCTCGATCCGGTGCTGGCCCGTGTGATAGACCCTTGTGGTGATCGGGCGGAAGCTGTGGCGGCGTGCGATGCAGACCGTCTCTCCAGCCCTGACGATCAGCGACGTCCCCTTGAAGACCTTCGGCGACAGCGAGCCATCCTTCTTGCGGTGGTGGATCGCGTAGTCGACCAGTGCGGTGACATCCGCCCTGCCCAGGTTCGCAAGATGCAGGTCGAAAAGCAATTCACCGGGAAAGACCAGGTGGGTCGTCTTCAGGTCGAGACGGCTGGTGATATCCTTCAGCGGTTCATAGCCGAAATTGGCGAGCGCCTTGGTGTGGCCCTTCTTCACCAGCGTGCGGGACGCGTGTTTGAGAAGCCAGAGCCTGTCCTTTGACGCGCCCTTCCGATGCCGCTCGACGAAATCCGCGACCAGATTGGGATGGTCCTTGGCGATGTCGTTCAGGCTGTTGGCCACCGAGCGGCGGACATAATCCTCGGCGTCGTCGATCAGGGCTTCGAGGATCGGCAGGACGAGCGCGGGATCCTTGACCAGGGCCGGCAGGCGCATGGCCCAGGGCAGGCGCGGGCGGGTGCCTTCCGAGGCGAGGCGCCGGACATGGTGGTTCGGGTCGTCGATCCAGCCGGAGATGATCGCAAGCGCCTTGTCCTGTTCATCTGATATGAAGGGGCGGATGCCGAATTCGCCGGTGAAGTGTGGGGTGAGGGACTTCAGGAGGTTCAGGGAAACCTCCAGATGACCGCGTCCATGGGCGGCAATGTATTGGTTGAAGGAGAGGAGCGCCCAGCCGCTGAGGCCCGGATGCTCCGGTTTCGGCAGGCAGTCCTGCAGGATCCTGGTCGCCTGCGTGAAATCCTGGGGCAGATGGCGGCTCAGCGCGTCGGCGATGCACTGGCCCCGCTGCATGAGTTCGAGTGCCTCTATCTCTGCAAGCACCTCGGCGAGAAAGCGGTCGCGATTGAAGGGTCGCCAGGCCCGCGCCACGGCATGTGTCGTGTCGCGGGCCGTCTGAGGGCCGATCAGATGTTTCAAAGGCTCGGCCATTGGCGGATCAAATGGTCCCTTGTGTTTCGAAATGCTGCATCAGGGTAACACCCGTGATCGCCGCCATATAGGGGGCGAAGGCCGGGTCGGCTTGAACCTTGGTGGCGGCTGCATCCGCGCTGTCTTTATCGGTCCATTCGACCAGGTCGGCGATCATGTCGCCCTGTTCGACTG
This sequence comes from Peteryoungia desertarenae, assembly GCF_005860795.2. Taxonomy (GTDB): domain Bacteria; phylum Pseudomonadota; class Alphaproteobacteria; order Rhizobiales; family Rhizobiaceae; genus Allorhizobium; species Allorhizobium desertarenae. The sequence goes on along the minus strand of NZ_CP058350.1, from coordinate 285,402 downwards.
ATGTCAGGGCCCGCCATGAGACGAAACCGGGATAGGTTTTCACGGCGTCCATCGCGGCGCGGCGGGCTTGTTCGGCTGCCGGCTTGTCGGCAACGGTGCAAACTGCGATTTCGAGAACGGTATCGGTGGTCATTTGGCTCTCCTGTGGTTGATGTCGGCTTGACCTAACACAGTCCAACTGACAACCTTCTGGCCATAACCTTTGCAGAGGCCTTCCATGCGTCCCGCCGATCGCCTGTTCCGGATCATCCAGCTGATGCGCGCGACCGGGCGCGCGATGACGGCGGCGGAAATCGCCGAGAAGATGGAGGTCGCGCCGCGCACCATCTATCGCGACATGGACCACCTGATCGCCTCCGGTGCGCCGATCGAAGGTGAACGCGGCGTGGGATATATGCTGCGCGAGGCCTTCGACGCGCCGCCGCTGACCTTCACCTTCGAGCAGCTGGAAGCATTGGCCTTCGGACTTCGGGCGGTCGAGATGCTCGGCGATCCCAGACTCGGTCAGGCAGCGCGAGAGGCGAAGGACAAGATGGTCGGCATGTTGCCGCGCGAGCATGCGGAGCGCTTGCTGTCCGCGCCCATACACGCCTTCCGTTCGTCGGCCCAGCCGGAGGTGCCCGACTGTCTCGGCGACGTGCGCTCGACCCTGTCGTCCACCCGCAAGGTCTGGATTGCCTATCATTCGCTGCCCGGCGAGCGCAGCCAGCGCGTCGTCTGGCCGCTGGGGCTTGCTGCCTTTGGCGCCATCTGGGTGATGACCGCCTGGTGCGAGATGCGCCAAAGCTTTCGGGACTTCCGCCTCGACCGGGTCGAGGACTGGAAGGTGCTGGGCGACCGCTTCGAGCCGGCGCCGCACCAGACCTATCAGGCCTATCTCAAGCAGCTGGCGTGACGGATCAGAAATCCGTCGCAACCCCGCCCTCGGCCTTGCGTTTTGCCACGAAGGCGTCGAGCTCCTCCTCGACGGTCGGATCGATCGGCGGGCGTTCGTAACTCGCCAGCTTTTCCTTGAAGATCCGGTTGGCGTGGTCATAAGTGGTCGGTCGGCCGGCCTCGGTCCAGGTCTCGAAATTGCGCCAGTCGGAGAGGATCGGCGAATAGAAAGCGGTCTCGTAGCGGGCAAGCGTATGGGCCGTGCCGAAGAAATGACCGCCGGGGCCGACTTCGCGCACGGCGTCGAGGGCCAGCGCATCCGGGGTGACGTCGAGCGGCGTCAGGAACTCAGCGACCATCTGCAGCATGTCGACATCGAGGATGAATTTTTCGAAGGAGGCCGTCAGACCGCCTTCGCTCCAGCCGGCGGAATGCATGATGAAATTGCCGCCGCCTTGCGTCAGCGCCCAGAGAGAGAATGCGCTCTCATAGGCCGCCTGGGCATCGAGCGTGTTCGCGGCATTGGTGTTCGACGTGCGATAGGGGATGCCGTAGCGGCGGGCGAGTTGGCCGCCGACAATAACCGCCTTCATGTATTCCGGCGTGCCGAAGGCCGGTGCGCCGGTCTTCATGTCGACATTCGAGGTGAAGCCGCCATAGACGACGGGCGCGCCGCGCTTGACCATCTGGGTGAAGGCGATGCCGCAGAGCGCTTCGGCATTCTGCTGGACGACCGCACCGGCAATGGTGACCGGGGCCATGGCCCCGGCCAGCGTGAAGGGCGTCAAGACGACGACCTGACCGCGCGAGGACATTTCGATGATGCCCTGGAGCATGGGGCCATCGAGGCGCAGCGGCGAAGACGAGTTGATGATGGTGAAGAGCGAGGGCTCGTTCTCCATCTGCTCCATCGAAATGCCGCGACCGATGCGGGCGATCTCGATGGCGTCGAGATTGCGCTGCTTGCCGAGCGAATAGCAGTGGAAGACCTTGTCGGTGAGCTTCACCATGTCGGAGAGGCAGTCGAGGTGGCGGACCGAGGCGTGGATGTCGATCGGCTCGACCGGATAGCCGCCCGTCGTGTGGATCACGTCATAGCACTGGGCGAGCTTCACGAGCTTGCGGAAGTCTTCCTGGTTGCCGGCGCGGCGGCCGCCCTCGCGATCGGCGACGAAGGGGGCGGATGCAATCTGGGCGAAGACGAGGTTGTTGCCACCCATCTTGACGTTGCGCTCGGGATTGCGGGCGAACATCTGGAATTCGCGCGGGGCGGACGCGATCATGTCCATGATCAGGTTGCGGTCGAAGCGGACGCGGTCTGAGCCCTCGGCGACCTCTGCACCATGCGCCTTCATGATGGCGCGGGCCTCCGGCAGCATGATGTCCATGCCGATCTCTTCGAGGATCGTCAGCGATGCCTCGTGCATCTCGTCGAGTGCCTGAGGGTCGAGCAGCTCGGTTGTGGCAAGGCGGTTGACGAGATTGCGATACCGTTCGGTCGAGCTTTTGCGGGTGCGCTCGGTCCCGCGTCCCGTGCCTCGTCGACGGCGCTCGACAGGCGGCGTTGTCCCTTCAGTCTCAGACAAGCCAGAAATGCTAATGTCGTTCATGGTCAACCCGTTGATTTGTTATCGACATGTTCTGCCAGTTTTCGCCCTCCATGCGCGTTGCCAATTGCGACCAGAAAGAGGTTCTAGCGGAACATTGGCCAGATGTTTTTCTGCATTATTGCCCGACGGGGGTGTCAGGTGTGAGGTGGGTGCCTTTACCCCGGGTTTACCAATCGCAATCATTGATCGACAGGGTGGAGGAAATTGAACGGCGGTAGAGGATTGCTGACCCAAGCGCGTTGCAGAATTGTCGCCTTGCCGGAACCGGCGTTCATTAAGGACAGCCAGTTACGCTATGTTGTGGTCAATCAGGCCTATGCCGATCTCTTCAATCTTTCTGCCGACGACTTCTCCGGTATGGTCGATCAGGAGATCCTGCCCACTGAATTCGATCCCTTCAGGGATGATCAAGAGCGCCGAAGTGTCGTCTTCGGCGAAGACGTTCAACTTTCCCTCCCCGACTGGAGCAAACAGCGATCAATTCCCTTGATCATTGAACGCTTCATTGATGATGACGATCACATATATCTGTTCGGCTACTGCGGCCATTTACTCGATGCGCAAATGCAGGGCGAGGGTGACGGAAACACTGACGGCAAAGGAGCAGACCTCCTAAAGACGCTCATCGAGAGCCTTCCGGTCGCAACCTATATTCGGGATCGTAACTATCGTCTGCTTTATGCCAACAAGGCCTATAGCGACATCACGGGCCTGCCCCTTTCTGCATTGATCGGCAAGACCGAGATCGAGATATTTCCACAACTGGGTGAAGCTTATCGCGATCAGAACCGTCGAGTCGTCGAGAGCAACCAGTCTGAAGAATGTCGCGAAGTCTTCATCAATGCAGCGGGTGAGGCGATACCGGTTCTTTCCCGTTCCTTGCCCATGACCGGACCTGACGGTCAAGTCTACCTGGTTGGCTCGATTACCGACCTAACGCAGTTGCGACAGCGTGAGCAGCTTGCCGAAGAGGCCAAGGAAGCCGCTGCCCGGTTGCATGTGCATTTTGAAGGCTTGTTGCGAGAACTTCCGGTGGGTGCGCTCGTTCTCAACGAGATGCTTCACATCGAATATGCGAATCCTGCTGTCAGTCGCTTTCTTGAACTGGAGGATTTTGGGCCGCTGGAGGGCTTGTCCGTTCGAGCGCTTCTTGAAGTCGTTTATCGTCGGTCCATGGCAGGCTCTCACGGCGACGAGATCGAGGCGGCAATCGAGAAGCGAGTGAACGCTTATACCACGCAAGGTGACATCCCGACGATCAAGGTCAAAACGCCATCTCACCATGTCATTGCAGTCTCCGCCACCCGGCTGGACGGTGGAAAGATCCTCGTCACTTATTCCGATATCACTGTCCTGGAAGAGCACGAGGAGCAAATAGAGCTTTACCGCACCGCGCTCGAGCAGATGCCTGTTCCTGTCTTCATCCGGGACCATGACCGACGGCTCGTGTTTGTCAATGAGGCCTACGAAAAGCTGAACCGGACGCCAAGGGAAGCCATCTACGGCCTGACCGAAGAAGAGATGTTTCCTGACCGAGGGTCCCAATTTCGTGAAGAAAACGAGCGGATCTTGCGCGACGGTGACTTTGTCGAAAACCCGCGCGATGTGATCGTGGCCGACGGAAAGCTGATCCCGGTTATGTCGCGCCTCAGTCGCATCACCACCAGGCAGAAAAGGCACTATCTGCTGGGGTCTTTATCGGATGTATCGGCCCTGCGGGAACATGAGGCTGCCTTGATCGAGGCGCGTTCGACCTCTGACAAGCTTTACGCAGATCTCATCAGCATCCTGCTCAATATGCCGATTGGAATTGTGATCCTGACGGAAAACCTGAGGGTTGAGTTTGCCAACGAAAAATGTCGGGAAATCTGGTGTTGGCGGGATGATATGCCGCTCGAGGGGCTCACATTCCGGGATTACTGTGTCGAAAACGACAAGCGCGGTTGGACCTGGCCCGGGCTGGACTTCGAAGAAGGCTACCAGTTGCGGGTCGACGAGTTCAAAATGCTTGAGGGTACGCGCTCACGCGAGCTTTCATACCCGGACGGCAAATCCGTTCTGGCAACGGCAACCCGGCTGACAGAGGGGCGCATTCTGCTGACCTATGCTGACCTTACAGAGGTCCGCAAGAGGGAGCTTGAGATCGATCAGGCTCGAAACGAACTCGGGCGCCTCGGCGAGTTCATGCAGGCCGCGATGCGGGTAATGTCACAGGGCCTGATGGTTATCGAAGACAATGTAGTAACGCATGCAAACGAGTCTTTCAGCCGGATCCTTGACTTGCCGCCCGGTGTCGTGACGCAGGGGCAGACTTGGCTCTCTGCTTTCCACTACTGTGCCGACAGGGGAGATTTCGGGGAGGAGCCTGCTGGTCTCCTGAAGGACTGGCGCGCCAAGCTCAAGGAAACGACTGGCTTTACGACCACATTCCTGGCAGGCGGGAAGACCTGGGTGCAGATGGAGGCAACCTTCGGCGGTCGCGGCCACTGGATCGTTCTGCTGACGGATATCACCGACCTCAAGGAGCGCGAGGCCGAGCTTCAGGTCTTGTTGGCCCGCAGCGAGACGGCTGATCGCGCCAAGTCCGAGTTTTTGGCCAATATGAGCCATGAAATCAGGACACCCATGAATGGCGTTCTCGGCATGGCCGAGCTCCTTGCGAAATCAGCACTCGATACGCGACAGAAGACCTTTGTCGATATCATCATGAAGTCGGGCAATTCATTGCTGACGATCATCAATGATATCCTGGATTTCTCCAAGATCGACTCAGGGCAGATGCAGTTGCGCCAACAACCCTTCGATCCGGTCGAGGCTGTCGAGGATGTCGCGACCCTCATGGCCGCGGCGGCGGCGCAAAAGGATATTGAGCTCATCGTGCGTGCTGATGCAGTGGTTCGCCACAGGGTGCGCGGCGACGCCGGTCGCTTCCGGCAGATCGTCACCAATCTCGTCGGCAATGCCATCAAATTCACCGAAATCGGGCAGGTCTTCATCTCTCTAGAGGCCGAAGAGCGGCCTGACGGCCGACTTTCGCTACGCCTGATGGTCGAGGATACCGGCGTTGGAATTGCCCAGGGGCAGTTGCAGCAGATTTTCGAGAAGTTCTCACAGGTTGACGGAAGCTTTAGCCGTCGGCAGGAAGGTACGGGACTGGGTCTTGCGATCACCGCAGGGCTCGTCAAGCTATTCGGGGGCACAATCGATGTGACGTCCAGCCTCGGAGATGGCTCGATATTTGCGGTCGAATTCCCAATGGAGATTGTCGGCGAGCGGCAGGGGCTCAAGGGTTTGCCCACAATCGTCCAGGGAGCGCGCATTCTGATTGTTGACGACAATCCTGTCAGTGGTGATGTCTTGCGGGAGCAGCTTGAGTGCTGGGGCTTTGAGGCCGTTGTCGTCGACAGCGGTGCCATGGCAGTGATGTTCCTGCAGACTGCGAAAGATCATGGGCTGGCGGTCGACGTGGTTCTGATTGATCATCAGTTGCGTGGCGAGACGGGTGCCCAAGTCGCTCGCCTGATTATGTCGGATACACTTTCGAATGACACCGGAATCGTATTGCTCACGGCACTGGATATGTCCGGCGATGATCAGACCCTCGGGCAGCACGGGATGAATGCGCATCTGATGAAGCCGGCACGGTCCAATTTGCTCCGGAATGCACTCATCGAGGTTGCTCGAAGCAAGAGAATAGCAGCAGGACGTAACAGCGCGCCCATCCAAGCTCACTCAGCAAATGTCGATCATGCGCGCGTCGCAGGGTACAGAACCTCCCCGGACCTGGTGATTGACAGGCAAACGGTTGCTCCGTCCGAGGCCCCGGAAAGTCTCGATGTGCTGATTGCGGAAGACAATGAAATCAATCAGATCGTCTTCAGTCAAACACTTCAGGCAGCAAACATCCGCTTCAAGATCGTTGGCACCGGTGAGGCTGCAATCGAGGTCTGGCAGAGCTTGAAACCCGAGTTGATCATCATGGATGTTTCCATGCCGGTCATGAACGGCCATCAGGCAACGCGGATCATCCGCGAGCGGGAGCGTAGCGAGGGGCTGGGCGCGCATGTCCCTATCATCGGTGTCACCGCGCATGCTTTGGACAGCGATCGGCAACTCTGCCTATCGGCTGGCATGGATGATTACCTGACCAAGCCGATTTCGCCTGAGACGCTTGTAGAAAGGGTCGCTTTCTGGGCTCGTCGAAAATCCAAAGCGGCGGCACCAATCGAATTCCACAACTGAAAGCGAGACCGGCGCGCCCGCATGGTATCAGTTTGTTCGGCGGCCACAGAGCATTTCGCGCTTTCCGGCAAAGCCGGCTCGCCGCTCAACAGCATAGCCAGTGGCGATCAGATTGCGTCTGACGAAACCAGCTGCGGCGTAGGTTGCAAAGCTGCCGCCCGGAATTGTGTGGTTGAATACCTGCTGCATCAACTCTTGGGACCACATCGCACTGTTGCGGGAGGGCGCAAAACCGTCCAGAAACCAGGCATCAAAAATCAGCGAACTTTCACTGAGGCTCGAAAGGGCATCGCCGCAAACCACCGACAGAGTTGTTTGCGGGTCAAGGGCGACCTTCACTGTGCCTTGAGGCTTTGCGGGCCAGTGGTCCACCAGTGTCTGCCTTTCGAGATCAAGTTCCGGCCAGCGCGACAGGGCGCGGTCGATCTGCTGCGACTGCATGGGATAGAGTTCGAACGAAACGAAGTGCAGATGGGTGCCGGCTTTGCGATGAATCTTCCATTGCCGCCAGGTTTCGCAAGCATTGAGACCGGTTCCAAAACCCAGTTCGCCAATGCGGAATTGTTGTGCGCCCGCCCATCGTTCCGGCAGGCCGTTGCCAGCAAGGAAGACATGGCTGCATTCCAGCCTGCCATCGGACTGGCAGTAAAAGTGGTCGCCAAAGGCCGTGGAATAGGGCATATCGCCGTCGTGCCAGGCCAACGGTGCTCCCACGTTATCGGGCGGTGTCGTGTCATTCGAGTGGGTCATCAGATGTCCGATAAAGCGCCAGTCATCGCTGGTCAATCTCATGCAGATGTCCTGGTCATCGGCGGTGGCGTCATGGGAATGTGGGCGGCGGTCAAGGCGGCCGACCGCGGTCATGGTGTGACGCTTGTTGAGGCGCGCGGGCTTGGGGCGGGGGCCAGCGGTGGTTTGCTTGGTGCGTTGATGGCGCATATGCCGGACCGTTGGAACGAGAAAAAACAGCTTCAGTTCGACGCTCTGGTTTCGTTGGAACCCGAAATAGCTGCATTGGAAGACAGAACCGGGCTTCCCACCGGCTATCGTCGTTCGGGACGTTTGGTTCCGCTTCCCAAACCGCATCTGCGGCAGATTGCCGAACGCCACTCCCAAGAGGCCGCCAACAACTGGCATCAGGGGCGACATCGATTTTTCTGGAATGTCCACGACAAGTCTCCGATAGGCGGTCAATGGCCAGATGCGGAGTTTTGCAGCGCTGGTGTCGTGGAAGACACATTCGGTGCTCGCATTTCGCCAAGACGACTTCTCGCGGCATTGGCGGCGCGCATACGACAATTGCGAAAAGTCACGGTTATCGAAGGGCAGCGCGTCAAACTGCTTGATGCCGCAGTCGGTTACGCAGAGCTTGATGATGGAGCAGGGATCTCGTTCGGGCACGTGATCGTGGCCGGTGGATATGAAGCATTTCCGCTTCTTTCGAACCTTGGCCCAGACCTCCCGGTGCCGCTCGGCGGGCCGGTCAAAGGACAGGCAGCCCTTCTGAAGATGGATCTGCCGCATGACTATCCGCTCATCTATTTGGATGGCCTTTATATCGTGCCGCATGAGGACGGGACCGTCGCCATCGGCAGCACCAGCGAGCACGAATTTGTCGAGCCGCTGTCCACTGACAAGCTGCTGGATGATTTGCTGGTCCGTGCAAGGCAATTGGCTCCGGTGCTCGAAGATGCGCCGGTCATCGAAAGATGGGCGGGACTAAGACCGCGTGCGGTCGGTCGTGACCCCATGGTCGGCTGTCATCCGTTTGCCGCAAAAGTTGTGGCTTTGACCGGTGGGTTCAAGGTCAGCTTCGGTATCGCGCATCTGCTGGCAAACGCTGCTATCGACGCCGTTGAGGGGCGTGAATCCGCTCTACCTCCGAGCTTTTCAGTGATGCATCACATTTCCGTTGCCAAAGAAAAAGCCTGATTCCCGCCTCGCTCTCTTCGTCATACTGTCACGCAAATCACCTAACCACTGGGTTGTAGGGTCACACTTCGATGTGGCCGAACCGAGCCAGACGAGGTGCTCGCATGCGGTATTCCATATGTTTTACGCCCCCATCGGGTGATCCGCTGTCGCTTGCTGCGGCAAGTTGGCTCGGGCGTAACGTCTATTCCGGGCTCGCGGCGGAGCATCCGGGATTGAGAGGGCTCAGCGTTCATGAGATTGCGTTCCATACTGCGCTTCCTCGGCGTGTCGGCTTTCATGCTACATTAAAGGCGCCGTTTCGACTGAGTGAAGGCAGCTCAGAACAGGCCCTGTTGCGTGAACTCATGCATTTTGCCGGTACGATGGAGCCTGTCGTATTGAGCGGTTTGTCGATCGGGCGTATTGGCGACGTGTATGGACTTGTGCTTGATCGCCCTTGCCCCTCTGTTGACTATCTTGCAGCATCCGTAGTCCAGGCTTTTGACGCTTATCGCGCACCTCTCAGCGAAGCGGAGATCGAGCGTCGCAATCCTGATCGCTTGTCGGCGCCGCAGTTTTCAAATCTGCATCGCTGGGGGCATCCTTATGTCATGGACGAATTCCGCTTCCACATGACGCTGACTGGACCGCTTCTCGCCCGTGATTTTCCCCGGATAGAGGATGCCTTGCGGAGCCATTTTTCTCCTGTGTTGGCGGAGCCGGTGGTTATCAACAATCTTGCGCTGTTTGTGGAGCAGGGCGCCGGGGCACCCTTTGTCGTGCATTCTCTGCATCCGCTGGGTCGGGTGGCGAGCCGTCGGATCGCTTGACCGCCTCCAAGGCTGCTTCGCCGCTTTACATCTCGACAGGCGTAGTCGACGCGCATAGCTTCGGTGCAAAATCAGCCGAGGTGAATTCATGACGACTGCTCCCTATCCCCGCGACCTCATCGGCTATGGCCGTGACACCCCCGATCCGAAATGGCCGGGCGATGCGCGGATCGCGGTGCAGTTCGTGGTGAATTACGAGGAGGGTGGCGAAAGCTGCATTCTCGATGGCGACCCTGCCTCGGAATGCCTGCTGTCGGAAATCGTCGGCGCCCAGCCCTGGCCCGGCCAGCGCAATCTCAACATGGAATCGATCTACGAATACGGCTCGCGCGCCGGTTTCTGGCGGCTCTGGCGGACGTTCACCGAGCGGAAAGTGCCCGTCACCGTCTACGGTGTGACGCTTGCCATGGCGCGTAACCCGGAAGCCGTTGCCGCGATGAAGGAAGCCGGTTGGGAAATCGCCAGCCACGGCTATCGCTGGCTCGAATACAAGGATTTTCCCGAAGAGGTCGAACGTCAGCACATTCGAGAAGCCGTGCGCCTGCACAAGGAACTGACCGGCTCGCATCCGCTCGGCATGTATCAGGGCAAGCCATCCATGAACACGCTGCGGCTCGTGATGGAGGAGGGTGGCTTCATGTACTCCTCCGACAATTATTCCGACGACCTGCCGTTCTGGGTGCCGGATCTCGACGGCAAGCCCTTCCTGATCATACCCTATACGCTTGAAACCAACGACATGCGTTTCGCGACGCCGCAGGGCTTCAATTCCGGCGATCAGTTCTTCACCTATCTCAAGGACGCCTTCGACGTGCTCTACGAGGAGGGGAAAAACGGCAGCCCGAAGATGATGTCCGTCGGCCTGCACTGTCGCCTCGTCGGTCGTCCGGGGCGCGCTGCGGCGCTGGCGCGGTTCATCGATTATGTGACTGCTCATGAGAAGGTCTGGGTGCCGAAGCGCATCGAGATTGCCGAGCACTGGCACAAGTTTCACAAGCCGGCGTGGTGAGACTGCTCCGTCACAACACAGGCCTGTCCTAAGTCCAGCACGAAAAGAGCAAGTTATGTCCCCCTTCAATGCCAACATCCCCGTTCCCGCTGATGCGGCTGCCCGTCGGGCTGTAAAACCCGTCGTCTGCTATCCGGTCGAGTCGTTGAGAGCACCCGACATGAGCATCCTGGAGCGGGCGCGGGCGACGATGGAGAAGGTCGGCGAGGTGATCGTGCCGCCGCGCGAGGGTAACACCTTCGAGGTGCCCAAGGGGCATTTCTTCCGCATCGTCAGCGTTGAGGGGCCGCAGGTCGGAGACCTTAATCTGTGGAATGCCAATGACCTTTCCGAGCGCTTCTTTTCCGGCAAGACGCGGGCGCTGCATGCCACCCATGTCACGACCGGCAATCGCCTCTGGAGCAATCTGCCGTCGCTCCGCCCCATGGCGACGATCAGCCATGATACGCTTGGCTGGTACGGTTTCGACGAATTCGGCGGCGGGGTGCATGACGTGATCGGCACGCGCTGCGATCCCTATACCAACCGTCTGCTCTCCGGCGGCGACTATCATCACTGCTGCCATTCGAACCTCTGCCGGGCGCTTTCTCATCACCAGGGCATCGATATCAAGGCCGCCGAGCCGCATGTGCATGACGTCTTGAACGTCTTCATGTGCACTGGCTTTACCCGCGACACGCGGCAGTATTTCATGAAGGCAAGCCCGGTGCGCCCCGGCGACTTCCTGGAGATGTTTGCCGAGATCGATCTCTTGGGCGCTCTCTCGGCTTGTCCAGGTGGCGATTGCAGTACCAGCCACTCGAGCGACGTGGCGAAGTGCTATCCGCTCAAGGTGGAGATTTACCGGCCGGACATGGCGCTGCTCGCGGATTGGCCGTTTCCGGAGCGCAATGGCTATCGGTTGGAGGATGGTCAGTAAGGCGGGTTCTCGACAAGCGCATCCGGCTTGTCTAATCCTTCTTCCACGCGGATCGATCTTCCGGTCCAGCCGTCCATTCGAGCGAGCGCCCTCGCAGTTTTTCTATCAATTTCGGGTAGGTGAATGCAAAGAGCAGAATTTGTCGAGCGATATGGCGGAGTGTTCGAGCACTCCCCCTTTATTGCCGAGCGTGCCTATGATGCCGGTACAATCACCGAACCTCTTGGCGCCTCGAGCGTGCATGAAGCGATGGCTGCGATCTTCAGATCGGCCAGTGCCGAAGAGCGGCTCGGCGTGCTCAGGGCGCATCCGGACCTTGCCGGCAAGCTTGCGATTGCGGGCGAGCTGACCGAAGACAGCAAGCGCGAACAGGCCGGTGCCGGTCTTGATCGCCTGAGTGCCGACGAGCATGCCCGCTTCACCGAGCTCAATACGGCCTATGTCGAGAAATTCGGCTTTCCCTTCATCATTGCGGTCAAGGGGCTGACCAAGGACGACATTCTCGCAGCCTTCGGATCGCGGATTTCCAACAGCCGCGATCAGGAATTCGACACCGCCTGCCAGCAGGTGGAAAAAATCGCCAGGCTTCGCCTCGAAAGCCTGCTTCCGGAGACACACTGACATGCTTGAGACCTCGACCGTCGTTCTGCCGGATTTCGCCGCCGGCGCCGTCAACCTTGCCTCCGCGCGCCTCGGGGCGACCGGCATCTTCTCGACCGACGAGTTCTTCGCGCCGCTGTCGCGGATGCTGAACGACGATCCGGCGAGTTTCGACCCGGATCTCTACGACGACAACGGCAAATACATGGATGGCTGGGAAAGCCGGCGAAAACGCGTGCCGGGGCATGACTATGCCGTCATCCGGCTTGCCATGCCCGGCCGCATCTTCGGCTTCGATGTCGATACGCGCTTCTTCACCGGCAATTATCCGCCGCATTGCTCGATCGAGGCAGCCCATGTCGAGAGCGGTGATCCGACGGATGCGACGGTTTGGACCGAAGTTGTGACCAAGTCTCCGCTGGGTGCCTCGGCGCAGCATTTCTTCAAGAATGCCGATGCGTCGAAGGTCTGGACGCATCTTCGCCTGCATATCTATCCGGATGGCGGTGTCGCGCGTCTGCGTGTCTACGGCGCGGCGCATTTCGACTGGTCGAAGGTCGGCGCTTCGGAAGAGATCGATCTTGCCTATATCTTCCATGGCGCAAAGTCGCTCGCCTGGTCGGACGCTCATTACGGCCACCCAGACAAGATCCTGTCGCCGGGCCGCGGCACGAATATGGGCGATGGCTGGGAAACCAAGCGCCGCCGTGGTCCAGGCCACGACTGGGCGATCATCCGGCTCGGCCATCCCGGCGTCATCAACCGGGTGCTGATCGATACGCATTTCTACAAGGGCAATTATCCCGACACCTGCGAGTTGCTTGGCGCCTATCTGCCGGAAGCCGGCGACACCTTCTCGGAAGCGGAGATCGCAGCGTCAGAACAGTGGAAGCCGATCCTGACGCGGCAGAAGATGCAAATGGATGCCGAGCATTTCTACGAGGGCGATCAGGTGCAGAAGATCGGGCCGGTGACGCATGTGCGAATTGCCATGCATCCGGATGGCGGCGTGATGCGCCTGCGTCTGTTTGGAACGAAAGCCTGACGGCGAAAACAAGAAGAGCGGGCATCGGCCCGCTCATCGCATAACAAGCCGTCCGCTTGGCGGACGGCTTTCTGAGTGGGGCTCGCAACGCTTATTGCTTGCTTGTCTTTTCCGCTTCGCGGATGGCTTCCTCGTGATACCAACTGGCCGAGCCGCTTTCATAAATCACAGGCCGCGCCGTCTGGCGTTCACGCATTGCCTTCAGTCTCGCCGCGTCACGCACCGGGAATTCGTAGATTTTCGCCGATTCCCGAACCATGTTCGTTGTCATGCTACTACCTCGCTTTATCCACCGAATGTCTCTTCGATGACATTGCATACCATAGCCGCAACTCAAATGCACACGAAAAGTGCACGCTGCCTATTTTATGTGCATATTTTATAGGCGACCCTTTATGGCTTCCAATTCATCAAATGCGATATCTTGCGTCAGTGACTAAGAAATGCGCTTTCTGCCCGATATGTTCCTGCAACTTTAGCGAAGACTCATTAATCGAATCCTCCCAAACAGGCCTGAATCGTCACAATTCTGTTACAGCTGGAGCCTCGCGGTTGCGGCATCTCGGAAGTTGGCACGCTTCCTGCTTGTTACTACTCGACTCGCCGGTGATCCGGAGAATCAACCCCTCTGTTGCGCCGATGGCAGGCGCTTGACTGAAGAGAGACGATCAATGACGAAGTATAAGCTTGAGTACATCTGGCTGGACGGTTACACGCCCGTGCCGAACCTCCGTGGCAAGACCCAGATCAAGGAATTCGCCGAATTTCCGACGCTGGAGCAGCTTCCGTTGTGGGGCTTCGACGGGTCGTCCACGATGCAGGCCGAGGGCCACAGCTCTGACTGCGTCCTGAAACCTGTCGCCATTTATCCTGATCCGGCCCGCACCAATGGTGCGCTGGTCATGTGCGAAGTGATGATGCCCGATGGTGTCACCCCGCATGCTTCCAATTCCCGCGCAACCATTCTGGACGATCCCGACACCTGGTTCGGCTTCGAACAGGAGTATTTCTTCTATCAGAACGGTCGTCCCCTCGGCTTCCCGGAGCACGGTTTCCCGGCACCGCAGGGTCCATACTACACCGGCGTCGGCTACAAGAATGTCGGTGAGATCGCTCGCGAAATCGTTGAAGAGCATCTGGATCTCTGCCTTGAAGCCGGCATCAACCACGAAGGTATCAACGCCGAAGTGGCCAAGGGCCAGTGGGAATTCCAGGTATTCGGCAAGGGCTCCAAGAAGGCTGCCGATGAAATTTGGATCGCTCGTTACCTGCTTCTGCGTCTTTGCGAAAAGTACGGCGTCGATATCGAGTTCCACTGCAAGCCGCTCGGCGACACCGACTGGAACGGCTCGGGCATGCACTGCAACTTCTCGACCAAGTACATGCGCGAAGTGGGTGGCAAGGAATATTTCGAAGCGCTCATGGCTGCGTTCGCCAAGAACTGGAAAGAGCACATCGACGTTTACGGGCCGGACAACCATCTGCGCCTGACCGGTAAACACGAGACGGCTCCGTGGAACAAGTTCTCCTACGGTGTTGCTGACCGCGGTGCCTCGATCCGTGTTCCGCATTCCTTCGTGAACAACGGCTATCGTGGCTATCTCGAAGATCGCCGTCCGAACAGCCAGGGAGACCCCTACCAGATCGCTTCGCGTGTATTGGCGACCATCGCCGAGGTTCCGCTCTCCGCTTCTGCTGCAGCGTAACTTTCACTGCCTTCCGACTCACGACAGCGCCGCCACATTGTCGGCGCTGTCTTTTTTTATGGGCAGGAGATCTTTCGTGTGTGAGCGCTGGCCAGGGGAGCGGTATGTGTGCCGGAGAGGCTTGCAGCCCGCAGTTTACTCATATATTTAGTTAACCTAACTATATGAGTGGTTGGATATGCATCTGGAAGATAGTCTGCGCCGCCTTCAATGGCATATGTGGTTCCGATGGCGGGAAGAATCACGTAGCAGCGGGTCTATGGATCTCACTGCCGCGGAGCTCGATTACCTCTATCTGATCATTGCCGCCGAAACTCCACTGCGGCTCGCAGATCTGGCGAAACAGATGCGTGTCAGCCCAGCCTCTGCTTCAGTCATGGTGCGCAAACTCCAGCGGGCCGGCTATCTCGATAAACTCCCCGACAGTACTGACGGCAGATCAATCCTGATTGCGCCAACAGCCAGGTGCGGCGCGCTCGAGGCTGAAGAACAGTCCATCTATGCCGAAACAGCAACGCGGATGGCCAGCGCACTGACTGCAGATGAGCTCCTTGATCTGGACCGCCTGTTGCAAAAGGCGTGCTCCAGTCTTGAGCCGCCCAAAACCTGATGGATTGGCTCCGATGGTTTCTCAATATCTGAACGAACTCAAGGACATTGCGCGTCTGGCCGTTCCTATCGTGGTCGGTCTTAGCACTGGAGCGGTGATTACCGTTACCGATTCCATCATGATTGCGCCACTTGGTCATGTGCCGCTTGCGGCTGCTGGCTTGACGGGCGCTGTGGCTACCGTGTTGCTGGCGGCCATATATGGCTTCCTTTCGGTGGTTTCCGTTCGAATCGGGAATGCCTATGGTGCGCGGCAGGGGCGCCGGGTCGCAGCCGTGCTCAGGCTCGGTCTGACCTTGGGCACGGTGGCAGGTGCAGGTGCTGCCGTGATCATGAGCGCATCGCTTTATCTTATGCCCTATTTCGGACAACCGTCAGATGTTTTGGCACAGGTTTCGGCTTATTGGCACCTGATCGCGGTCTTTCTCATTCCGTATGCGGTGCTCACAGTGTTCAAGTCCGCCTTCGAGGCAATTGACAGACCCTGGATTGGCGTGAGTTTCGGTGCGCTCGCCTGTGTGCTGAATATCCCGCTCAACTACTGCCTGATCTATGGTATTGGTCCGCTTCCACCTTTCGGCCTCGTTGGTGCAGGCATTGCTTCGCTCGTTGCCGAGGCAATCGCGCTGCTGGCCGCCTTCGCTTACTGGCGTTTATCCCAATCTACGTTGCGTTTGCGGGCGAGGGGCGAACGTTCCGCTGTGAAAACCGGAGAACTGGTGCGGGAAGGTGCGCCGCTTGGCGTGATGTATGTCGCCGAGACGGCGGCCATGGCCGTTGCAACCATGCTGATCGGCCTGTTCGGATCGATTGCGCTGGCCGCCAATCAAGTGGCCCTGTCGGTCGGCACGCTTCTCTATATGGTGCCGCTTGGCGTCGCTGGTGCGGTCGCAATCCGCGTCGCCCAGGCGGCGGGCGCGAACCGGCTCGACCGGGTACGGACGGTTACGTTCGCCGCGCTTGGCATGGCCACCGTCTGGCTTGCCGGGGCGGCTGTGGTGCTCGGCCTTTATGGCGCCGAGATTGCGGCGCTGATCTCGTCAGATCCCGCCGTGATCGAGTTGGCTGCTACATTGTTCTTGGTCTTTGCGCTGAGCCAGGTCGTGGACGGGCTTCAATCCACCCTTGTTGGTGCGTTGCGCGGCCTGTCCGATACGGCGATCCCATCGGTGATTTCAATCCTCGCCTACTGGCCGATTGCCATCCCTCTCGGTTGGGCACTTGCCTTTCCGTTAGGCTTCGGTCCGCAGGGCATCTGGCTCGGCTTCGTCTCGGCACTGGCCCTCGCTGCCATTGCGCTGATCTGGAGATTCACCCGGTTGACGCGCTTGGCCGGTTGACGCAAATGCGGCAAAGGCTGATTCTGAAACCCTGTGAGGTGGTGCCAGAACCATGCCACCGGATGCGCGTATAATGGAGGATGTCGCCGTGTCACCCGTGCTTTCTGTTCAGCCACTCACGGCCGGCGCTTTTTCGCCATTCGGTGATGTCATCGAGGCCGACCCTTCCACTATGCGATTGATCAATGGTGGTACGACGGAGCGTTTTCATGCACTTTCGGAAGCAGATGTTCAGGGCGAGGGGGCTCGGATTGTTCTCAACATCTTTCGCGGCCAGCCTCGTCCTTTTCCATACGAGGTCGGCATGATGGAGCGGCATCCGCTGGGCAGCCAGAGTTTCACCCCTTTGTCGGGTCACCCCTTCCTCGTTGCTGTGTCGCCGGATGAGGATGGCAAGCCGGGGCGGCCTCAGGTGTTCCTGGCACATGCCCATCAGGGCGTAAACTATCGCCGCAATGTCTGGCATCATCCCCTGATGGCAATTGGCGCGGTGAGTGATTTTCTGGTTGTCGATCGGGATGGACCCGGCAACAATCTGGAAGAACTCTTCTTCAATCAGCCCTTCTTGATTCGGGAGCCTCATCCATGACCGGCCTCACCACTCATGTACTCGACACCGCCCTTGGCAAGCCTGCAAAGGGGCTAAAGATTCAGCTGATGCGCATGCAGGGCGAAGAGGCGAGCCTGATCAAGACGGTTTTCACCAATGATGATGGCCGGGTGGATGGTGGCCCCATGCTGATTGGTAAGGAATTCGAAATTGGCCATTATGAGCTCCTCTTCCATGCGGGGGATTATCTGCGGGCTCATGGTATCCAACTTACGGAACCTGCTTTTCTCGATGTCATCCCGATCCGTTTCGGGATCTCGGACGTCACCGCACATTATCACGTGCCGCTCTTGCTCTCACCCTATGGTTATTCGACTTATCGGGGCAGTTGATGCGCTTCGCAGCGATTGCCGATATTCACGGCAATGCCGCAGCGTTGAAGGCTGTGCTTGCTGATATCGCCGCTCAGGGGATTGCCCCGAAGAATACCGTCAATCTTGGCGATTGCTTTTCTGGGCCGCTGGAGGCCACGAGGGTTGCGGTTCTGCTTCAGTCTCTCGATCTGTTCACCGTGCGCGGAAATCATGATCGCTATCTGATTGAGCAACGGCTGGAGGAGATGGGCCCTTCCGATGCGCATGCTTTCAGGCAACTTTCGCTGGAGGATCTTGCTTGGCTGAAGTCCCTGCCGTTTGACGCGGTCTTTCAGAATGTCGCTTATCTGTGCCATGCCACACCACAGGACGACAATTGCTATTGGCTTGAAACGGTAACGCCTAAAGGGCATGTCGTCTTGAGGGGCCAGGCGGAAATTGAAGCCTGGGCTGAGGGGATCGAGCAGTCCCTGATCCTGTGTGGCCACAGCCATCTACCGCGTGTATTGGCGCTTTCGGATGGCAGAATGATCGTCAATCCGGGCAGTGTTGGCTGCCCGGCCTATGATGATGACCTTCAAGTTCCGCATCGCGTAGAAGCCGGAACGCCACTCGCATCCTATGCGATCTGTGAGCAGATCGATAACGGATGGGTCGTGAATTTCCGACTGATACCTTATGACCACATGTCCCAGTCGCGGCTTGCTATGATGAATGGGCGAGCAAGCTGGGCGGCTGCTCTTGCAACTGGTCGCCTTGCTTGACGGCGGTCAGAACGGGTTCTCCGCAATGATGGATTTGTCGACATCCGCCAGCTGGCGCTTGCCACACAAGGCCATGGTGACATCCATTTCTTTCCGGATGATCTCAAGGGCTTTGGTGACACCTTGTTCGCCCATGGCGCCAAGACCGTAAAGGAAGGGGCGACCTATATAGGTCCCCTTGGCGCCAAGCGCGATTGCCTTCAGCACATCCTGACCAGAGCGGATGCCGCCATCCATATGCACCTCGATCCGATGGCCTACGGCATCGACGATCCTTGGCAGCATGGCGATGGACGAGTGCGCGCCATCCAGCTGTCGGCCTCCGTGATTGGAAACCACGATTGCGTCAGCCCCGGTTCTTGCGGCCATCTTGGCGTCTTCAACGTCAAGGGTCCCCTTGATGATCAGTTTTCCGCCCCATTGCTTCTTGATCCATTCGACATCTTTCCAGGAGAGTTTGGGATCGAACTGCTCAGCCGTCCAGGCGCCGAGTGAGGCAAGGTCGGAGACGTTCTTGGCATGGCCCTGAATGTTGCGGAAGGTGCGTCGGTCGGTTTTCAGCATGTTCCAGCACCAGCGGGGACGCATGGCCATCTGGCAGAGATGCTTCGGCGTCAGTTTGGGTGGAGCAGACAGGTTGTTTCGAATGTCCTTGTGGCGCTGTCCAAGCAGCTGAAGGTCTGCCGTGAGCACCAACGCCGAGCAGCCGGCGGCACGGGCGCGCTCAATCAGGTTTTTGACGAATTCACGGTCACGCATGACATAGAGCTGGAACCAGAAAGGCCGCTTGGTTACCGAGGCCACGTCCTCAATCGAGCAGATGCTCATTGTTGACAAGGTGAAGGGCACACCGAACTCTTCGGCTGCCTTTGCGGCCAGCATCTCACCGTCTGCATGCTGCATTCCCGTCAGTCCTGTCGGGGCGAGTGCCACGGGCATTCTGACCTTTTCGCCGATCATCGTCGTTTCGAGCGTTCGGTCGCTCATGTCGACCAGAACGCGCTGGCGTAGTTTGATCCGGGCAAAATCGCTTTCGTTTGCGCGGTAAGTCCCTTCTGTGTAGGAGCCGCTGTCGGCATAGTCGAAGAAAAGCTTGGGCACGCGGCGGCGAGCAAGGTCTTTCAGGTCGGCGATTTCAAGGATCGGTTTCACGTTTGGTCCTGTCTGGTCAAGATTGGCGACAGTGGGTCATCAGAAATGCTCTCCCGAGCGAAAGGGGCCGACACGCATTCCGGCGGCAACCAAATAGGCGGTGGACCAGCCGATCAGGACAAAGCCGTTGATGCCCTGCAGTGCAGCCAGCATACGCCAATCGCTGTGAGGAATGACATCGCCGTAGCCTACGGTCGAAAAGGTGATTGTCGCGAAGTAAAGCGTAGTCGAGAAATCGTCGAAGAAGCCAATAAGGTGATAACAAATTGCCCACAGCCAGACCTCGGTTGTGAGCACGGCGAAGACACCCAGAACCACCGTGTTCATTGCGACCATTCGACTTCGATGGCCATGCAGACGAACGCGATCGGTCACCCATCGCATCATGTGGGTGACACCCATCAGCCCAAACGTGTGGATCACCACTGTCATGGAGATCATGAGGGTACCAAGGGCGAGGTTCTGGGCCAAATTCATGCCGTTCCGTTTCCGCATGTGCATCTGTCGCAACGGGGAAGGCATACAGAATTGAAGACCTTGCTGTCTATCCATATGGAGCTGTGTTTGTCTTTTCGTTCCACTGCAACATCTTCAGATCGGTCACATGCACTTGTCGCGCGTACATTAATTGGGGAGGATGGTGATGCGGATCGTGGGAGAAGAGGAACGGATGCGTTTACGCATAATCCAAATTGTCATTTTGGCCGGAATGATCGCGTGGGCGGGGACCGCTTCGGCTATCCTGCCTGAGGACGATCCCGTGGCCAGTTGTCCGCTTGGGCAAATCTCTGACCCCTCCAGTTCGCGCTGCATCGATGACCCGAGCGCCGTGACAGACGAGGGGCGTCTGAAACAGGCTCGTGTCTTTATTGATGATGAGCGCTTTGCCGAAGCCCTGGCACTGCTGGATCAGATCACGGCGAAAAACAACGCCCGCTACTTCAACTATCGGGGCTTTGCGACACGCAAGCTCGGGCGCCCGGAGGAAGCCGTAACCTATTACAAGCGCGCACTGCTGCTATCGCCTTACTATGTCGAAGCGCGCGCCTATCTCGGCGAAGCCTATCTGATGCTGCAACGTCCGGCGCTTGCACGCGAGGAATTGCGCACGATTGCACAGATTTGCGGTGTCGACTGCGAGGCCTACCAGGAGCTCGCAGAAGCCATCCGGATCGCCGGGTATTAGACCCGTTCACAAGCCAGTCGCTCCGGAGTTCGGTTTACGTCAGGATGCTTTTGCTCGCCTTGCCGGCCACATAGGTTTCGACCACAGCGCGATCGTCGCCTAGCGTCTGCAGCAGGAACAGCTCCTCCGATAGCGAGGTCACCGTTTCCATGCGAAGCCGCATCGCCGGTGTTGCGGCGGCGTTCAGCACGACGATATCCGCATCGGTGCCTTCGTCCAGCGTGCCGATCCTGTCGGCGAGGTCGAGTGCGACGGCGTTGCCCAGCGTCATGTGGTAGAAGCTTTCAAGCGGGTTCATGCGCTCGCCGAGCAACTGCTGAATCTTGTAGGCCTCGTCCATGGTCTTGAACATCGAATAGCTGGAGCCGCCGCCGATATCGGTGGCGACTGCGACGGTCACAGGCTTTTCGCGGCGCTTGATCGCCTTTAGCGGAAAGAGACCGGAGCCCAGGAAGAGGTTCGAGGTCGGGCAATGCACTGCGACCGCGCCACTCTCCGCCATGGCATCTGCTTCACGATCCGACAGATGGATAGCATGGCCGAAAAGCGCCTTTTTCCGCAAGAGGCCGTAGCGGGCATAGATATCCGTATAATCAGTGGCATCCGGATAGAGCTCGCAAGTGTAGCGGATCTCGTCGTGGTTCTCGGACAGATGCGTCTGGATATGCAGGTCGGGAAATTCTTCCGCCAGTTTCTGCGTCATCGCCATTTGGTCGGGCGTCGAGGTGATGGCGAAACGGGGCGTGATGGCGACGTGGTTGCGACCGCGCCCATGCCATTGCTCAATGACTGCGCGCGTCTCGTCATAGCCGAGCTGCGGTGTGTCGAGCAGGCCTTGTGGCGCATTGCGGTCCATCATCACCTTACCGCCGATCATCAGCGTGCCGCGCCGTAGGCTCTCGGCGAAGAAGGCGTCGGCAGAGGTCTTGTGCACGGAGCAATAGGCAACGGCTGTCGTCGTGCCCTGGCGTAAGAGTTCGTCGAAAAACCGCGTTGCGATGCGCTCGGCATGGGCCGACTCGACGAAGCGGCATTCCTCGGGGAAGGTGTAGGTGTTGAGCCACTCCAGCAGGTTGGCGGCGTAGGAGGCGATCACCTGCATCTGCGGGAAATGCACGTGGCAATCGATCAGGCCGGGCAGTATCAGATGCGGGCGGTGATCGATCTCACTTACGTCCGCGCTGGCCCTGGCCTTGACGGTATCATAGCCGCCGACAGCGACGATCTTGCCGTCGGTCAACAGTAGTGCGCCGTCTTCTTCATAGACATAGCTGTCCGTGTCGCCTGCATGCTCTGGCATATGCCGGAAGGAGAGAAGGCGACCGCGGATAAGGGTATGGGTCATTCTGTCTTGCCTTGGACCGCCGTCTCGAACCAGGCCACGAGCAATCTGCGGTCTTCTTCGGACAGGTCGGTTATGTTTCCGGGGGGCATCGCGTGGCTGCGGCCTGCCTGGAGGTAGATTTCGCGGGCATGGGCGGCGATTTCGCCGTCCGTTTCGAGTTTAACATTCTTCGGTGCATGCAAAATGCCTTCCCAGACGGGCTCGGCTGCATGGCACATCGAACAGCGTCCCTGTACGACATCACGCACAGCTATGAAATGCTCGTTTTCGACAAAAACCTGCTGACGCGCAGACAGGGATATCTCCTCCTCGCCGGTCAGCACCTTTGGAACAGTCGACAGCCACATGATTGCGATGAAAAGAAGCAGAGTGACGAGCCATGTCCAGGTCGGCTTTCCCTTGCGGGCATGGGTCGTGTTGAACCAGTGGCGGATTGTGACGCCCATCAGGAAGACGAGGGAGGCAATGATCCAGTTGAACTCCGTGGCAAAGGCCAGCGGGTAATGGTTTGACAGCATGAAGAAGATGACGGGGAGCGTCAGGTAGTTGTTGTGCAGCGAGCGCTGCTTGGCGATCACGCCGTATTTCGGATCTGGTGTGCGGCCCGCAATCAGGTCAGCAACGACGATCTTTTGGTTGGGTATGATAATGAAGAAGACATTGGCCGACATGATGGTCGCGGTAAACGCACCAAGATGCAGGAAGGCGGCTCGACCTGAAAAGATCTGCGTGTAACCCCAGGCCATCGCGACGAGCACGAGGTATAGGAAGACCATCAGACCCCAGGTATTCTTGCCAAGCGGGGACTTGCAGAGCAGGTCATAGAGGATCCAGCCGACGGCCAAGGAGCCAACTGAAAGGGCAATTGCCTGCCAGGGTTCGATGTCGAGCACAGTGCGGTCTATCAGAAAGAGATCGGCGCCGCCGTAATAGACGATAGCCAGGAGCGCAAAGCCCGAGAGCCAGGTGGCATAGCTTTCCCATTTGAACCATGTGAGGTGCTCGGGCATCGAGGCGGGCGCCACCAGATATTTCTGGATGTGATAGAAGCCGCCGCCATGCACCTGCCATTCCTCACCATACGCACCGACCGGCAATCCAGGTCGTTTCACCAGGCCGAGATCCAGTGCGATGAAATAGAAGGACGAGCCGATCCAGGCGATAGCCGTGATCACGTGAAGCCAGCGGACGGCAAAGGATAACCATTCCCAGGCGATCGCATATTCATACATTCAAAGTTCCCCATGTCGGCCTCCCGGCCGACTACCTTGTCGAATTCAATTCGACAAGGGAAGGGGCAAAGCAGCGCAGTCCTTCGTTTTTGGCGGCTTTCGTGTCCCGCTGTGTACATGTTTGGATCTGGGAACTATTTGGTGAAGCTTTAGCCTTTGACCGCAGGACCAATGTTTCGGGATGCACGTCCGCAAGATTTCCCTTTTCATTGCGCCTGGCTGTCGACACCAAGAGCATTCACAAGCCATGTTTCGAACGCCTTGATCTTTGGTTGATGCCGTCGTGACTGCGGGTAGACGAGCCAATAGGTGTTTTCGTCTGTCCAACTGATATCGAATGGCTGGATCAGTCGTCCTGACAGCAGTTCATCCTGGACGTAAAAGGGGCTCAGCATGGCGACGCCATGGCCTGCCAAAGCGGCTCCTGCTTCAAGGTCAAGCACGCCGAGGGCATCCAGCTTTCCTACAGATCGCGGTGGGGCCTCAAGACCGGCCAGCAGGAACCAGTCACGCCAGCGTGTGTCAGCATCGCTGATCCATGGCAATTTCAATAGATCCGCAGGCTTTTCGATGCCACCAATGCTGGCCGCGAGTTTTGGACTGAGCATCGGTGTGTAGCTCAGTCTGATCAATTCACGGCAGGTGAGGCCTGGCCAGGGACCCTGACCGACGCGGATTGCGACGTCAGCGGGTTCCCGGTTGAAGTCTGTCAACATTGAGCCGCGCAGCAGCCTGACCGCGATATTGGGATATTCCAGCTGAAAGCTGCCCAGCGTCTTTGCAAGCCATTGGGAGGCGAAGGTTGGCGAAGAGTGGATCTCCAGAACCTCATCATCCCGACGTGTGGCGCTCAGTATGGCTTCCTGCAGTAGGTTGAAGGCATCCGAGATCTTGGGCAGCAGCCTATGTCCGATCTCAGTCATTTCAATGCGCCTCGGAAGGCGAAAGAAAAGCTTTTCCCCCAGATGCTCCTCCAGAAGCTTGATCTGATAGCTGACCGCCGTCTGGGTCATGCCGAGCTCTTCACCGGCTTTGGTAAAGCTCGACAGGCGCGCTACCGCTTCAAAGACGCGAAGCGCGTGAAGCGGTAGTTGTCGGGAGAGTTTCATGGATCAGTCCTCTTTATGGCAGAAGCTGAAGATTGAATTGGAAACTCTGAAAAAACAAGCGCATTTCTGGCACCTAACATCAACAGAAATTCTTGTAGGGCGGACTGATGACGGTTTCTGCTGCGGGCAGATTTGTGCCCTTGTTCCAAAGACTGATCGATTGGATGAGCCTTAGAAAGAAAGGGCGCATCACGGTGCCGAGGTCAGATGTGCCCGACCATATTCTGCGTGACGTTGGTCTCGGGATGGATGAACCGACTGATCGTCGCGAGAATGAATTCTGGCAGCATAGCCGGCGGCTCGGTCATCGTTCATTGCCCCACTGATGGCGCTTATGGGCGCTTCTTCAGGAGTACGCCGAGCAGTTCTGCGGCAACCAGAGCGGCGATGACGGCGGGGCGTTT
Organism: Peteryoungia desertarenae; assembly: GCF_005860795.2. Classification (GTDB taxonomy): domain Bacteria; phylum Pseudomonadota; class Alphaproteobacteria; order Rhizobiales; family Rhizobiaceae; genus Allorhizobium; species Allorhizobium desertarenae. The sequence continues at coordinate 260,586 of NZ_CP058350.1, read as the reverse complement.
ATCTCTCACATCAGAACCACCAATCGGTAGGGTCAACTGGTCCAGAAGAGAAGGGCTCAAGCCCTCTTGTCTGAGGAAGGACGAGAAGGTGGCACGTTTGGTCTTCGAGCCGATCATGCCGACATAGGCAAGGTCACCCCTTGACAGTGCTTCGCGCGCGACCAGGAAATCGAGGGCATGGTCGTGGGTCAGGATGACCACTGCCGACCCTGCCTGAAGTGTCCCAACCTCGGCTTCTGGCATGGCGACACGGCGGAAGGTGATGTCCCGGGGAGCCTCACCGTCGATTGCCGGACGGGAGTCTATGAGTGTGACTTTGAGCGGGAGAGGGGCCAGCGCCCGGGCCAAAGCGAGGCCCACGTGACCGGCGCCAAAAACCATGACTTCGGGAGCACCCGCCATTTCATACTGGAGGCGTCCCTCCACTTCTGCAGCGATACCCGCGTCCACGACGCGAAATCCAATCAGCGTGCGGCCCCCACAGCACTGACCGATCTCCGGACCAAGGGGAATATCAAGGGTCAGGGGCAGCGTCTCGCCTGCCAAAATGCGTCGGGCGTGATCTATGGCCAAGTATTCCAGTTGTCCGCCGCCAATAGTCCCAAGCAATGAATTCGGCGCCACCAGCATGATTGTGCCGGCGTCACGAGGGGTTGAGCCCTTGGCTTCAGCCACTTCCACAAGAACGCTGGCCGAATGGGCGGCAAGAAAATGTCGGAGATCTTTGACCATCATGATGATGTCATTCTAGCATCGTGAAACGGGAACTGGACAGAGCATGCTTCTGTTTGTTGCGGAGTGCGACATTGTTTGCACTTCATATTCGGATATGCGCGGCCAGGCAGGCGCAAAGAGGAGGCATAATGACCAGAAACAAGGCTGCAATCGTCTGGGTCATGGTTGCAATTATCGCCGTCGTGATCTTCTTCGTGAACCCGCTGGCGGATGTCGCTGCGCGCTTCAGCCATGACGTGATGATTGGCAGTGGAGCGCTGTATGGCACTCTGCGCATTGCAAATTCCGTCATGAGTATTGCACGTGATGCCGATGTCTCGGGCGGCGTTGGCGTTGCCTCGGTGACGGCAAGTCCAGGACAATTGCTGCAACCGGTCATCAACACCATTGAGAGGATGGTCGATCTTTTGTTCTATCTGGCCATCATCTCGGGCATTCTGTCCGTTGTGCTCGTGCCTCTTGCCAAGGTGGCGGCTGCGGGACTTGCGGTCTTTGCATTGCTGTGCGCGGCCCTGACAGTCTCGATGCAACGCGTCCCCAAGCTGATCGACCGGCTCGCACGATCTTTTCTCGTGCTTGGTCTTTTGGGTGCGATCCTGTTGCCTGCCTCCTATACGGTTGCCTTCTATGCCGGTGGTGTTATCACCGAAGAGGCGTGGACCAACGCGACTGAAGTTTTCGAGCGCATGCAGGGCAATTCTGCTCTGGCTCAGGTCGAGCAACAGGTGGGCGCGCCGAAGGAGAATTTGCCTTCGGTCGACCAACAGGCCGGGGACGGCCAGCTATTCGGCCGCCTCGGCTCGGCCTTTAGCGGAACACTACAATCAGCGTCAGACATGGCAGCGACAGTTGCGGCCAATGTTGCCGTGATCAATGTCGGTGTCGCCATATCCAACGATCTCTTCAATGCCTCTATAGGTATTGCGGTTGCCTATCTGGTGAAGCTTCTGGTCCTGCCGGTGCTGATCCTCGCCGCTTTTCTCTACATGCTGCGGTCCGTCATCCGCTGACGGCACTCACGCCCGCTTCAACCTCTCCACCGCCATCAGCACGCGCTCCGGCGTGGCCGGTGCGTCTAGCCTCGGGCAGATCCGGTAGTCGGCGACCGATGCCACGGCCATCGACAGGGCTTCTAGCACCGAAATCGCCAGCATGAAGGGTGGCTCGCCGACGGCCTTGGAGCGGCCGATGGTGGGTTCGGTGTTTTCAGACCAGGGGACAAGCCGCGTGTTGAAGATCTTCGGTCGGTCGGAGGCGAGCGGGATCTTATAGGTGGAGGGGGCGTGGGTGCGAAGCCGTCCCTTGCCGTCCCACCAGAGTTCTTCCGTCGTCAGCCAGCCCATGCCCTGGACGAAGCCGCCTTCGATCTGGCCGATGTCGATGGCCGGATTCAGTGACTTGCCGACATCGTGCAGAATATCGGTGCGGTCCATCAGATATTCGCCCGTCAGCGTGTCGATCGAGACTTCCGAGCATGCGGCGCCATAGGCGTAGTAATAGAAGGGCGTGCCGCGACCGGCGGCGCGGTCCCAGTGGATTTTGGGCGTCTTGTAAAAGCCTGCAGCCGAGAGCTGGACGCGGCCGAAATAGGCCTGTTTGACGAAATCGCCGAAGGTGAAGATCTGGTCGCCCACGCGCACCCGGTTGGGCAGGAATTCGACCTCCGAGGCCGGGACCGCATACTTCTCGGTGGCAAAGGCGACCAGCCGTTCCTTGATCTGCCGGGCGGCATCCCATGCCGCCATGCCGTTCAGGTCCGAGCCGGACGACGCGGCGGTCGCGGAGGTGTTCGGCACTTTGCCGGTCGTCGTCGCCGTGATCTTCACCGTGTCGACATCGACCTGGAAGCAGTCGGCGACGACCTGTGCCACCTTCGTATAGAGGCCCTGGCCCATTTCGGTGCCGCCATGGTTCAGATGGATCGAGCCGTCCTGATAGATATGGACGAGCGCGCCCGCCTGGTTGAAGGCGGTCATGGTGAAGGAAATGCCGAATTTCACCGGGGTGAGGGCGATGCCCTTCTTGATGACGGGGCTTGTCTTGTTGAAGTCGATGATCGCCAGGCGGCGCGCCTGGTAGTCGCAGGAGGTTTCCAGTTCCTCGACGACCCTCAGGATGATGTTATCTTCCACCTGCTGGTGGTAGGGCGTCACATCGCGGCCCGAACCCTTCTCGCCATAGAAATTGGCCTTTCGGACCTCCAGCGGGTCCTTAGCCAAAGCATAGGCGATCTCCTCGATCACCCGCTCGGCGCCCAGCATGCCCTGGGGTCCCCCAAAGCCGCGATAGGCGGTGTTAGAGACGGTGTGGGTTTTCAGTGGCTGCGAGGTCAGCTTCACATGCGGATAGAAATAGCTGGAATCGGCATGGAAGAGGGCGCGGTCGGTGACTGGGCCTGACAGGTCCGAGGAATAACCGCAGCGGGCGGCGAAGTTGGCCTCGATGGCGTGGATCTTTCCGTCATCATCGAAGGCGACATCGAAATCCATCTTGAAGTCGTGGCGCTTGCCGGTGACGCCCATGTCCTCGTCGCGGTCGGGGCGGAATTTTACGGCGCGCTTCAGCTTCTTGGCGGCGAGTGCGGCAAGGGCTGCAAACTGGTTGCCCTGGGTTTCCTTGCCGCCGAAGCCGCCGCCCATGCGGCGTGTGTTGACGGTGATCGCGTTGGAGGGGATGTCGAGCACATGACCGACGATGTGCTGGATTTCCGAGGGGTGCTGGGTGGAGGACCATACGGTGACATCGTCGTCCTCGCCCGGAATCGCGAGCGCGATATGGCTTTCCAGATAGAAATGCTCCTGGCCGCCGATGCGCATCGAACTCTTGATGCGATGCTTTGCCTTATCGAGCTCGGTCTCCGGCGTGCCCCGCTTCAGCGTCATGCCCGGCGTGACGAGCGGTGCGCCATTCTCCAGCGCGCCGTCGATATCGGTCCAGAAGGGCAGGTCGCGGTATTCGACCTTGGCGAGCCGCGCCGCCTTGCGGGCCGCATCGCGGGTTTCTGCAATGACGGCGAAGATGGTCTGGCCGTGGAACTCAACCTTGTCTGTCGCAATCAGCGGCTCGTCGTGGCGGCCGCCGGAGGAGACATCATTGACGCCGGTGATGTCGGCAGCGGTCAGGACATCGACCACGCCGGGATAGGTCTTCACCGCCGAAAGATCGATCGACAGGATTTCCGAATGGGCGCGATCTGCCATGCCAAGCGCGCCGTGCAGGAGGCCTGCCGGTTCGGGCATATCGTCGATATATTCGGCACTTCCGGCGACATGCTTGTGCGCTGAATCATGCCTCAGCGACTGGTGCATCGGCCCCTTGATGTATTTTGTCGTCTCGTAGGTCGCCTTATCCATGAGGGCCTCCTTCTCCAACCTCAGGGGTGCGTGTCCCCTCGGCCCGGCTTTGTCTTTCTTGTCCCAGCGGTAGTAGCGCTCGGGATCGTCGTTCTATTCAAGGCACCCTAAGATAAGGCGCTGGGCTTCAGTCCGTTTTCACGCAAGTCCTCAAGCGAATAACCTGAGGGTTGGATGTCCGGGACACATAGTCAAAATCCTGAAACGAAAAGTCATCACTGGTTTCATAGTCAAGTTTTGCCAGTACGGAAGCTCGACTGTTCCATCCGGATGGACATGTTTCAGATCTTGCGACGAGTAAGAGGGTGCCGTCCGGCATCCAATCGTTCACGATGCTCCGTTCCTGCGAAACTGTAAACGCATGGAATGTCAGAGCAACGACCATGCTACTTAGCGTGGCGGTAAAGACCGTGGCTATTACGTGCATGAGACGCTCCCTGAGTAGTCCTCACTGCTCGCAACCGTCTCAAGTTGTTCACATGTCAGCGAACCCGAGAGTCGGTTCGCCATGAGATGTCGGGGTGTGTCCATCATCACGCCTCCTCCACCGCAAAGCGCTGCAGCTCCTGCGGCGTGCCGGACACTTCTAGAAAAAACCGCGTCAGCAGGTTCTTCGCCGTCAGCTGGCGATATTCCGCCGTGGCGCGCCAGTCGGTGAGCGGCTTGTAGTCGAGGTCGAAGGCGTCGCGGGCGGCTTCGACGGTCGCCTGGATGAAAGGCTTGCCATAGAGCGCAGCTTCAACCGACCGCGCGCGTTTCGGGGTGGCCGCCATGCCGCCGAAGGCGATGCGGATGTGGGTGACGATACCAGCCGCATCGGTTTCGAGGTGGAAGGCGCCGCAAAGCGCCGAGATATCCTCGTCGCGGCGCTTGGAGATCTTGTAGACGGCGACATGACTCGAAGCTTTCGGGCGCGGGACAAACATGCTTTCGACGAATTCGCCCGGTTGGCGGTCCTGTTTGCCGTAGTCGATGAAATAGTCTTCGAGCGGCATGGTGCGGGTGCCCTTGGCAGAGCGCAGGGTGACGGTGGCGGAGAGCGCGATCAGGGCGGGGGGTGAGTCGCCGATCGGCGAGCCATTGGCGACATTGCCGCCGATCGTGCCCATGTTGCGCACCTGCTGGCCGCCGATGCGCTCGATCAGGCGACCGAAGGCGGGGCTCTCTTTTCTCAAGACGTTCAGGGCGCTGGAATAACTGACGCCGGCACCCATGGTGATGCCGTCAGGCGTGACGGTAATCTTCTGCAGGTCTTCCAGGTGGTTGATAAAGACCACCGGGTCCAGCACGCGCATCTGCTTGGTGACCCAGAGACCGACATCGGTCGCACCGGCAACCACGGTCGCCTTGGGATGGGCGGCGAGCGTTTCGGCCAGACCTTCAACGCTGCCGGGCACGACGAGGCGCCGGCCATCGGGGCCTGTGATCGCGATCGTCTCGCGGGTCGCAAGTTCTTCCAGCCGTGCGATGATATTGGCGCGCTCGCGTTCCAGCGGGTCGAAGAGGGAGGACGGGCGGATCTGACCGACCTGTTCGGCGGCCTTGACGATCGGCTCGTAGCCCGTGCAACGACAGAGATTGCCCTGTAGCGCGCGCTCGATCTCGGCACGGCTGGGGTTCTCCGAGGTGAGCCACAGCCCATAGAGCGACATGACGAAGCCCGGCGTGCAGAAGCCGCATTGCGAGCCGTGACAGTCGACCATGGCCTGCTGTACCGGATGCAGCGTGCCGTCTTTCGCGGCCAAATGCTCGACGGTCACCACATGGGTGGCGTTCAGCGAGCCGACGAAGCGGATGCAGGCATTGACCGTCTCATAACTCAGCCGACCGCCGACGAGCCGCCCGACCAGCACCGTGCAGGCGCCACAATCGCCTTCCGCGCAGCCTTCCTTGGAGCCGGTCAACCGGCGCTTCAGGCGCAGGAAGTCGAGCAGCGTCTCAGTCGGATCGAGGCTGGAAAGGGCGACATCTTCGCCATTCAGGATGAAACGAATGCTGGTCATGAACTGCCTTTTTCTGCGGGGCGCGTTACTGCGCGGTCCAGCCGCCATCGATCGAAATGGAGGTGCCGGTGATCTGCTTGGCCGCGTCGCTGGCGAGGAAGATGGCGGTTGCCGCGACCTCCTCGATGGCGACGAACTCCTTCGTCGCCTGCAGGCGCAGCATCACGTCCGTCTTCACCTGTTCCTCGGAAATGCCACGGGCCTTGGCCGTGTCGGGGATCTGCTTTTCCACGAGCGGTGTCAGCACATAGCCGGGGCAGATCGCGTTGATGGTAATGCCGAATTCCGCCAGTTCTAGGGCGACCGACTTGGTGAGGCCCATGATGCCGTGTTTGGCCGCGACATAGGCCGACTTGTAAGGGGAGGCGACCAGCGCATGCGCCGAGGCGACATTGATGATGCGGCCCTTCTTGTTTGCCTTCATGCCGGGCACTGCGGCTCGGATCGTGTGGAAGGAGCTTGTCAGGTTGATCGCGATGATCTGGTCCCATTTGTCGATCGGGAAATCCTCGACCGGCGAGACATGCTGGATGCCGGCATTGTTGACGAGGACATCGACGCCACCGAAGGTGTTCTCGGCTGTCGCGATCAGGTCGGCGATCTCCGCCGGCTTGGTCATGTCGGCACCATGATAGATCGCCTTGCCGCCATGGGCTTCGAGTGCCTTGCGGTTCGCTTCGATCTCGTCTGCGGGGCCGAAGCCGTTGATGACGAGGTTTGCGCCTTCGGCGGCAAAGGCTTTCGCGATGCCGAGCCCGATCCCGCTGGTCGATCCGGTGACGACGACGGTTCTGGTCATGCTTGATACTCCCTTCATGCGATCTGCTGCTGCGCCGCAACAGATAAAGAAGTTATGCCCAAAGCCCTCGGGCTGGCAATCGTGATTTTCGGACGGGTGGCGTCTGCCGCTGGCTCGCCAACTCTATCTGGGGATTGCTGTTTCCAGCACAAGGACACAGCGTCACCACGAGATCATTTGTAACGTTTGTGGCGTTCGATTACTTCCTGCCCGACAAACACGCGAGGCACGCCATGGAACTGGGACTTTACACTTTCGCCGACGTCGATCCGAAGGCCGCCAACAAGGGTGCGGAAGACAAGCGACGCGTGGACGAGCTGCTCGCCGAGATCAAGCTCGCCGATGAGGTCGGTCTCGATGTCTTCGGCCTCGGCGAACATCATCGCCCAGACTATATGGCGTCTTCCCCAGCGACGATCCTTGCGGCCGCTGCCGTGCAGACGAAGAAAATCCGGCTGACCAGCGCCGTCTCGGTTCTTTCCTCCGACGATCCGGTGCGCGTATTCCAGCAATATGCAACGGTTGACCTGCTCTCCGGTGGGCGCACCGAGTTGATGGTCGGTCGCGGCTCCTTCATCGAGAGCTTTCCGCTCTTCGGCTATGATCTCGAAGATTATGACCTGTTGTTTGCCGAAAAGCTGCAGCTTTTGATGGAGATCCGCGAAAACGAGGTGGTGACCTGGGAAGGTCAGACCCGCAAGCCAATCCAAGCGCGAGGTGTCTACCCGCGTCCGCTGCAGGATCTCCTGCCGCTGTGGATCGCGATCGGCGGCACGCCACAGTCAGCGGCGCGTGCCGGTTATCTCGGCCTGCCGCTGGCGCTTGCCATCATTGGCGGTGAGCCGCATCGGTTTGCGCCCTTCTTCGATCTCTACCGCCAGAGCGCCGCCAAGGCCGGTGTCGATCCGAAGCAGTTGAAGACCAGCATCAACGTGCATGGCTTCATCCATGATACTGTGCAGTCGGCAGCCGACATCTTCTACGAGCCGCAGGCCGTCGTGATGAACCGCATCGGTCGCGAGCGCGGCTGGGGCCCCACCAGCCGGGCGCAGTTCGATGCCTCGCGCGGCCCGCGCGGCGCACTCTTCGTCGGCGATCCGGAAACGGTGGCCGAAAAGATTGTCGCCTTGCATGGCATCTTCAAGAACGACCGCTTCCTGATGCAGATGGCGATCGGCCCGATGCCGCACAAGGATATCATGCGCGGCATCGAACTCTTCGGAACAAAAGTCGCCCCGCTGGTTCGGAAGGCGTTGACGGAGAAGGCGTCTGCCGCCTAAGGCAGCGCTTATCCCCGCTGTTTAGCCATCGAAGGACTGCCATGATCGTCGAAACCGAAGAGGACCTTGTCCGTCTGAAAGACATCGGGCGCATCTGCGCGACGGCGGTGAAGACCATGGCGGCGGCGCTGGAACCCGGCATCACGACGCGCGAGCTCGACCGGATCGGGCGCAGGGTTCTTGAGGAGAACGGCGCGCAGTCGGCGCCGGAGCTCTGCTATCAGTTTCCGGGTGCGACCTGTATCTCCGTGAATGAAGAGATCGCTCATGGCATTCCCGGCGACCGGGTGATCAAGGCCGGCGATCTCGTGAATATCGACGTGTCCGGCGAAAAGCACGGCTATTTCGGCGATACCGGCTCGTCCTTCATCGTGCCTCCTGGTACGGCCAAGCTCGAACGGCTGCTTCGCGACGGCAAGCGGGCGCTCTGGGTCGGCCTGAACCAGGTGAAGACCGGTCGGCCGCTGGCCGATATCGGCAACTCGATCGGCGCCTTTGCCAAGAAGAACCGCTATACGCTGATCACGAACCTGGCGAGCCACGGCATCGGGCGCTCACTGCATGAGGAGCCGACCGAGCTTTCCACATGGCCGGATCCGGACGAAACGCGGATGATGGAGGAGGGGCTGGTCTTCACCGTGGAGCCCTTCCTGTCTCTGGGCGGTCATTGGGCTGAAGATGGTGATGACCCATGGACGCTCTATGCAGATCCGAGTGCGCCGACAGTGCAATTTGAGCATACAATCGTCGTCACGAAGAACGGACCTGTGGTGCTGACGCTGGCGGAATAACACTCACCCCGCCAGAGTTCTGCGATGCTAAGCCGTGAAGCCGACGGCCACACCCTTCTTCTTGAAATAGGACTGCATGATTTTCCGGCCCTGCCGGTTCGGCTGGGCGAGCTTGCCCGTCTCGAAAATGGCCTCTTTGACGCCCTCTCGCGCCATCGCCGCCTTCAGCGCCGCAATATGGGTGTCGATCTCTTCGTTGTCGTTGTTGATCGAGGCATAGATATTGTCGATGGCCTGCTGCAGGCTGAGATCGCTCATGGGACGCTCCTGAAAGTCTAGTGACCCTCCTCTAGCGATTTTCTGGACGGGAGCAAGGTGTCACGGAACTGGCGGTGGTGATCAATGAATGGTGAACCTTGCGTTACAATCTGTCCACAATTCCTGAACGCCATTGCTGGTGACATGCTTCTGCCCTAGTTTGCCGTCATCCGACGCAACTTCCAGACAACCCTATCAAAGACACGAAAGTACCCGCCCGTGTTCAAGTCATTCTTCCCGAAGCCGTCCATCTTTTTCCCCTCCGTGGTTCTCTGGTCAATTATCGCAATCATAATGTGGTATTTGTTCTTTGAGGACCTGGGGGCAGTCTTCGGTATGGGTCCTTATCCCGCCGATCTTCCACCAATGATCGGAGTTTCAACATTCTGGTCGGGGCCGTTCCTTTGGTTTTACCTGTATTTTGCTCTTGTTGTTGGGCTTTTTGCTGCATTCTGGTTCATTGTGTCTCCCCATCCGTGGCAGACCTGGTCCATCCTTGGCTCAGCACTGATCCTGTTCGTGACCTATTTTCAGGTTCAGGTCAGCGTTGCGATCAACAACTGGTATGGTCCATTCTGGGACATGGTGCAGGCTGCAGTTTCGCAGTCTCGTCCAGTGACGGCGGGTGAGTTCTACGGTCAGCTGGCCGTCTTCCTGCAAATTGCGCTCGTTGCCGTCGCCGTTGCCGTCATGACGCGCTTCTTCGTCAGTCACTACATTTTCCGTTGGCGCACTGCGATGAACGACTACTATATGTCCCAATGGCCAAAACTGCGCTTTATCGAAGGTGCATCCCAGCGCGTTCAGGAAGACACGATGCGTTTTTCCTCCACCGTTGAGGGCCTGGGTGTTAGTTTTGTCGATTCCGTCATGACACTGATTGCCTTCACCCCGGTTCTGATCCGCCTCTCTGCAAACGTGACCGAACTGCCGATCGTTGGCGAAATTCCCTATCCGCTCCTCGTTGCCGCGATTGTCTGGTCGTTGTTCGGAACCGTGTTTCTTGCAATTGTGGGCATCAAGCTGCCAGGCCTCGAATTCCGCAACCAGCGCGTCGAGGCGGCCTACCGCAAGGAACTCGTCTATGGCGAGGATAATGCCGATCGTGCGCGTCCGATGACCGTACAGGAACTGTTTGCCGATGTGCGGCGGAATTACTTCCGCCTCTATTTCCACTATCTCTACTTCAACATTGCCCGCATTTTCTATCTGCAAATCAACAATATCTTCTCGATCGTGATCCTCGCGCCGTCCATCATTGCCGGCAAGATCTCGCTTGGCGCGCTCAACCAGATATCAGGCGCCTTCGGACAGGTGACCTCGTCATTCCAGTATCTGGTGGCGTCATGGCCGACGATCGTCGAGCTCTTGTCCATCTACAAGCGTCTTCGCGCTTTTGAGGCCGCGATTGACGGTGAGGACCTGCCGGACATCGACAAGCGCTATCTGGAAGCAGAAGCGGTTGAGGGTGAAATCGGCGCAAACCGTCTTTGATAGGGGCTTGTCTTCGCAAAGGCCTTCTCGCGCCCAATGAGATCAAGGCCGCCCAAGAGATTGGGCGGCCTTCATCAATTGTACTGACCGTGGCTGCTTCTTTGTGATCAGACCAAGCGGAATTGAGTGAGTTGAAGGAAAAAGTGCGGCTGATCCAGCGCAGCATAGGCTTCGGGCTGGGTAAAGAGTGTCAGGCCGATGGCGAGGGCGCCAATGGTTGCGGCAATCACGCAGGCGCAGGCGATCAGGAACAAGATCTTCATGGATTTCCCCAAAAGTGTATGAGGCGCATATCGGTCCTGGTGGCCTGAGTGTAAATGCGTCACGCGATCACATGGCGCCTGGCGTCGCCGCCTGATCACCCTCACCTTCGAGCATATCCAGAGCCTGCCTATAGGTGACACAGGCTACATCCGGAAGGCCGCAGACGTCGGAAGCAAGCCGTTCCATCGCGCGCCAATAGGCACCGTCATTCATTTCGACGAAATGCAGGCCGATCTGCAGGGGCGCCCGAGCCCCTCGATACTCACTTTCGAAGGCGGCGCGAAAAGCCTGGTAGGCACTTTCCTCGAATTCAGCTGCTCTAGACGGGTTGTTGAGCCCTGCGGAATGGCGGATGAACAGATTGTAGTCCATCGCAATGATCCGTCGCTGGCGCGGACCTTCCGGAATGAGCGGCAGAGCGAAGCGGGTAACGCCTTTCACAGTCCTGGGTCGTTCAGGATCGTGGCTGACGAGGCTTGCATCATAACGGTAACCAAACTCGCGCTGGGCTGCATGGAGGCTCTCCGGCGCCGACAAATAGGGTGCCCGGAAGCCGATAATGCCGTTTGATACGAAATCTGCCCAGCCCTCCGGCTCTTGGTTCGCTTCGCCATTATCTTTCCAGACATTGGCGAGAACGCGATGAAACGTCTCGAATTCCGTCAGCCATTCTGCCTTGGTCCACTCCTTCCCATCAAAATGGCCACAGGTATGGCTCGCAATTTCATGGCCCTCCGTATGGGCTTCCCAGATATGTCGCAAACGCAGGGAGACGTCTTCGGGAGAGGCGGCGAAACCAATATTCGAGCGTCCCGCTTTCATGCCGGGCGCCTTGTAGTCCCCAGCGCGCTCTCTTGGGATCAGCGTGGTGCAGGAGAGGAAATAGGTAAAATGGATGCCATGAGCTTTCGCGAAATTGCGACTTCTTTCCCAAAGGCGATTGTCGAGCGCGCCGTCGAAGGAAATGAGTACCAGCTGTTTTCCACGTTTGTCATCGATGGTTTGCGTCGTTTCCGCCTTTGCTATTGTGTCAAGCAAAGGAAACAGCATGCAGGCGGTCAATACACTACGCAACATCGATTAAGCCCATCATCACGGTAATCAGGGTGAAGTTGCACACAATTACGGCCAAGCTTTGAACAGACTGGAAAAAGGACCTGCGTGCCGGTATGCCTGTGGCATTATGGTTTCCAAGAGGTTCCCCAGATGACACTCCTGATTGTCGGCATCATTCTGTTTCTCGCTACCCACATGGTTCGGGTGGTGGCTCCAGGTTTTCGCAACCAGATGATCGTTCGTTTTGGAGAGGGGGGCTGGAAAGGCATTTACTCCGGTCTCAGTGCAGTAACCCTTGCAATCCTCGTCTGGGGTTATGCTGTCGCTCCGACGGTCAATATCTGGTTCCCGCCAACATGGACGGGTCATCTGACGACGACGATCATGATCTTCGCGATGATCTGTCTTGTCGCTGCTTTCCTGCCTGCCGGCCACATCGCCGTGAAGACGAAGCACCCCATGGTGCTCTCGGTGAAGATCTGGGCCTTTGCCCATCTGATCGCCAATGGTGACGTGGCGTCTGTCCTTCTGTTCGTTGCCTTTCTGGCATGGGGTGTGATCTTGAGGATCAATCTCAAGCGGCGCCAGGCCGCAGGCGACGCTAAGCTCCGTCCATTCGTTTCAGCCAAACATGACGTGATGGCGGTCGTCATTGGACTGGTTGCCTGGGCGGCAATTACGATGTGGCTCCACAAGATCGTGATCGGAGTTGCGCCGATCGTGGTGAACTGATCGGTTGCGCCGTTAGTCTTCTTGGCGTTTTTCCCTTACAAGCGGATAAAAATCGTTTAGAAGGCCGCTCACGCACATCTATGCATTGGAAGGGCCGGCGCGTCCGGGAACAGGAATGGTTGACAACAACGACAGCTTTATTCGCGAAGTCAATGAGGAACTCCGTTCCGATCAGTTCCGCTCGGCGTGGAAACGCTATGGATATGCCGTCATTGCTGTTGCCGTCCTGATCGTGGTGGGTACCGCTGGCCATCGTCTTTGGAACCATTTTGACACCACTCGCGCCTCGGATGCAGGGGACCGCTTTCTTGCCGCTCTGACACTTGCCGATCAGGGTCGGATGGACGAAGCCGCTCAGGCTCTTGCCGCGCTCGAAACGGACGGATACGGTTCATACGCCGTATTGGCCAGATTGCGTGGTGCCTCTATTGCGGCCGAGCAGGGGAATCCGGATGCGGCAGTTCAGGATTTCAACGCCATTGGTTCAGATACAGCCGTTCCGGAGGCCGTGCGTAATGTTGCGAAGATGCGCGCTGCCTGGCTGTTGATCGACCATGGGACCTATGAGCAGGTTTCGGCGGCCGTCGAAGCGATGGCGACCCCGACCAACGCCATGCGCCATTCGGCGCGTGAGGCGCTTGGTCTTGCTGCATATAAGGCCGAAGACATGGTCCGTGCACGCGAATGGTTTGAGCAGATTGTAGAGGACGCGGAAGCTCCGCGGAATGTCTCTGACCGTGCTCAGATGCTTCTCGATAACATTACAGCTTCCGGCAAGGCCGATTGATTGGTGCTGCAAGGCAGCCAGAAAGTCCAAGACGTTCATGAGTTTTACTGTTGCCATCGTTGGCCGCCCGAATGTCGGCAAGTCCACGCTTTTCAACCGGCTGGTTGGCAAGAAGCTTGCGCTTGTCGATGATACGCCGGGCGTAACCCGCGACCGTCGTCCGGGCGAGGCCAAGCTCGTGGACCTTCGCTTTCGCATCATTGATACGGCTGGCCTCGAAGCGGCAGGTCCGGACACGCTGGAGGGCCGGATGCGTGCCCAGACGGAAGCGGCGATTGATGAGGCAGATCTCTCGCTCTTTGTCGTTGACGCCAAATATGGCCTGACGCCGGTTGACCAATCACTGGCAGAAATGCTGCGTCGTCGCGGCAAGCCGGTGGTACTGGTCGCCAATAAATCGGAAGCCAAGGGTTCCGATGGAGGGTTCTACGATGCCTATACGCTTGGCCTCGGTGAACCGGTTCCAATCTCTGCCGAGCACGGGCAGGGCATGATCGACCTGCGCGATGCGATCGTTGAAGCAATCGGCGAGGAGCGTGCCTTCCCCGAGCCGGAGGATGTTGCCGAGACCGATGTTGTCTTGCCGCAGGGCGATGCCGAAGGCGATGAGGATGGTGAGGCGGAGCCGGAATATGACGAGAGCAAGCCGCTCCGGGTTGCGATTGTCGGTCGTCCCAATGCCGGTAAGTCCACCCTGATCAATCGCTTCCTTGGTGAGGATCGACTGCTGACCGGGCCTGAGGCCGGTATCACGCGCGATTCCATCTCCGTTGAATGGGACTGGCGCGGACGTACGATCAAGATGTTCGACACTGCCGGAATGCGGCGCAAGGCACGCGTTCAGGAGAAGCTGGAGAAACTATCCGTTGCCGATACGCTTCGCGCTGTCCGGTTTGCGGAAACAGTCGTTATCGTCTTCGATGCGACCATCCCTTTCGAGAAGCAGGATCTACAGATCGTGGATTTCGTGTTGCGTGAGGGACGCGCGGCCGTTCTTGCCTTCAACAAGTGGGATCTCGTCGAGGACCCGCAGGCGGTGCTGGCGGATCTGCGCGAAAAGACCGAGCGATTGTTGCCGCAGGCACGTGGTATTCGCGCGGTGCCGATCTCCGGCCAGACCGGATATGGCCTCGACAAGCTGATGCAGAACATTGTCGACACCGACAAGGTGTGGAACAAACGCATCTCGACCGCCAAGCTCAATCGCTGGCTCGATGCTGTCACCACCCAACATCCGCCGCCGGCGGTTTCGGGCCGTCGCCTGAAGCTCAAATACATGACACAGGTCAAGGCTCGTCCGCCGGCCTTCATGATTTCCTGCACGCGTCCGGATGCGCTTCCAGAAAGCTATGTCCGCTATTTGAGCAATGGCCTCCGGACGGATTTCCAGATGCCTGGTGTTCCGATCCGCATCCATTTCAAGGCTGGTGAAAACCCGTTCGAGAACAGGAAGAAGAAGCACTAAGCCGTAGCTTCGCTCTGATCACGTGACTGATCAGCACCCTGTCTCCGGAGCTTATCCGTTTCCGCGGGACGAATGCCAAAACGCTGCCTGAGACCACGTCTGCGCCGCTGTTCCTTGGCTTCCACCACATTGTCGAAGAATTGCTGGCTTGCCGCTCTCCAGGAGAAGCTTTCCGCCAATTCGCGGGCGGCTTCTTTCGAGCACTTGAGAGCTTCCAGACAGGCTGTTGCAAGATTTTCGTGCAAAGCGCCGGCCTTTGATCCTCTCGGTATGATGTCGACCGGACCGGTGACTGGAAATGCTGCAACCGGGACGCCCGAGGCCATGGCCTCGAGTATCGTATTGCCGAATGTGTCTGTTTTCGATGGGAAGACGAAGACATCGGCTTCTGCATAAGCCGAGGCAAGTTCCTCGCCATGCTTGACGCCGGTGAAAACTACGTCCGGATAGCGGGCTTCCAGTTCAGCGCGTGCGGGGCCATCTCCCACCACCACCTTTGATCCTGGCAGATTCAGGTCAAGAAAGGCTGGCAGGTTCTTCTCCACCGCCACGCGACCGATCGTCATGAAGATCGGGCGGGGAAGGCCGAAGGGCTTGTCTGATTTTGCGCGCGGATGAAAGCGTTCGGTGTCTATCCCACGGCTCCAGAGGCAAAGGTTCTTCAGACCGTGTGCTGCCATCTCCTGCCGCAGACTTTCCGTCGCCACCATGCAGGCTCCACCGCGATTGTGAAACCAGCGGACATAGGCGTAAAGCCAGGACAGCGGCACCGGCAAACGAGCCGCCACATATTCCGGGAAGCGGGTATGATAGCTGGTGGAGAAAGGCTGACCGTTGCGCAGGCACCAGCGCCTCGCGAGCAAGCCCAGCGGCCCCTCTGTGGCAATGTGAACGTAGTCCGGCCTCTGCCCTTGGATTAGTCGGCCCACCTGTCCGGGAGTGGCAAGCGACAGCCGGATCTCGGGATAGGTTGGCATTGGAATGCTGGAAAACGGCTCCGGCGTCACCATCGAGACCTCGACACCCATGGATTTCAATTCTCGATTGGTGTTCTCAATCGAGCGAACTACCCCATTCACCTGGGGATGCCACGCGTCAGTGATGATTGTCAGTCTGGGCATCTTGGATCGCCATTCCGGAATCACCTTGATTTAACGGTTGATTCCTCCAAGTCTTCACTGAAGGGGTTATGCGCTTCCGATATGACAGGCTGATGTCACCGTGATAGCGCAGTTTTCCCCGGTCCGATTGAGCTAACCCCCCATCTTGTGCTCTGTTCCCCCCGACAGCTTCCAGAAACAAGGATTGACCGATGATCAAGCATCAAGCCCAGACGCAAAAGTATGATCGCGGACAGGACTGGTGGCGTGGTGCGGTGATCTATCAGGTCTATCCACGTTCGTTCCTGGATACCGATGGCGACGGGATTGGCGACATCAAGGGCATTACCGAGCGCTTGCCCTATATCGCCTCGCTTGGTGTCGACGCCATATGGCTATCGCCCTTCTTCACCTCACCGCAGGCCGACATGGGCTACGACGTGTCGGATTATTGTGATGTCGACCCGATGTTTGGCACGCTGGCCGATTTCGACCGCATGATGAAGGAGGCCAAGCGCCTTGGGCTGAAGGTGATCATTGATCAGGTGATTTCGCATACCTCCGATCAGCATCCCTGGTTCGAGGAAAGCCGGAAAAGCCGGGATAATCCCAAGGCTGACTGGTATATCTGGGCGGCGGCAAAACCGGATGGGACTGCACCCAACAACTGGCTGTCGGTCTTCGGCGGCCCCGCCTGGGAATGGGATGGCGTGCGCAAGCAATATTACATGCACAATTTCCTGACATCCCAGCCAGATCTGAACTTCCACAACAAGGAGGTTCAGAATGCCGTGCTGCAGGCAGTCAAATTCTGGCTCGATCGCGGAGTCGACGGCTTCCGCCTCGATACCGTCAACTACTACTTTCACGACAAGGAATTGCGGGACAATCCACCCCATGTTCCAGACAGCGAAGATGCCGGGCTCGATGCGCCCGACGTCAATCCCTACGGCATGCAAAGCCATCTGTTCGACAAGACGCAGCCGGAGAACATCGAGTTTCTGAAGCGCTTCCGAGCACTCCTCGACCAATATCCGGATCGCACAACCGTGGGCGAAGTCGGCGACGGCGCGCGTTCGCTCAAAACGGTCGCGGCTTACACGTCCGGCGGCGACAAGCTGCACATGTGCTACACCTTCGATCTCCTCAGTCCGGATTTCACCCCAAGCCATATTCGCCACTGCGTTCAGTCGTTCCAGAAACAAGTGGCGGATGGCTGGGTCTGCTGGGCCTTTTCGAATCACGATGTGCCTCGCCATGTCAGCCGCTTTGTCGAGGAGAGCGGTGAGCGTGAAGCGGTGGCGAAAATCGCCATCAGCGTGCTTGCCAGCTTGCGTGGCTCGATTTGTCTCTATCAGGGGGAAGAACTGGGGCTGCCAGAGGCCGAGATTGCCTTCGAGGATCTGCGCGATCCCTATGGCATACGCTTCTGGCCGGCCTTCAAGGGGCGTGATGGATGCCGGACCCCGATGGTCTGGGAGCATCGCAAGGCAAAGGCCGGTTTTTCTGCCGGGAAGCCCTGGCTGCCGGTGCCGGAGGAACATCTCTCCATGGCCGTGGATGTCCAGGAGAAGGACGAGGAATCGGTTCTTGCCCATTACCGCGCGACACTCGCTTTCCGAAAGCTGCACCCGGCTTTGATCGATGGCGAGATGCAGTTCGTGGCGACGAACGAGGATGTTCTGGCCTTTACCCGGAGCAAGGGTGAGGATCGGCTGTTGTTCGTCTTTAACCTTCGCCGCGGGCCGCAGGAATTGGCGCTGCCGAGCGGGCATGCCGTGCAGGCGGTACTTGCCATGCCCGGCCTGGGCGGAACCGTGGTCGATGGCGAAATCAGGCTCGGTCCGCTTGACGGTATTTGTGCGAGGCTCTCGTGAGTGGGCTGACGGTGGTCAGAGCTTCGGCAGCTGACCTCGATATCTGCGCGGAACTGCGGCATCAGCTTTGGCCGCATCTTGCCGTTGATAGCCATAGGGCAGAGATTGTTGATGCTCTTTCAGAGCCGGGAAGGCTGGTGGCTTTTCTCTGTGTGGATCTTAACGGAGAGGCAATCGGGTTCGCCGAAGCAAGTGTCAGGTCCGATTACGTCAATGGATGCGAAACCTCGCCAGTCGCCTTTCTTGAAGGCATCTTCGTGCGATCTCCGGTGAGACGGCAAGGCGTTGCGACAGCGCTCGTCAACGCCGTTGCTGCTTGGGCGCGGTCAAAGGGGCTGACAGAGCTCGCTTCCGATGCTGAACTGAGTAACACGATTTCCCATGCCATGCATGAGGCGCTTGGTTTCGAAGAGACGCAGCGGGTCGTCTGTTTTCGCCGTCGTCTTTGAGGTTCAGGTTACACCTTCATCTGGGATATTGAGCAGATGCCCACAGGCCTTGCAGTGTACGGCATCGATGTCGTGCCGAGACAGGCCGCATTGAGGGCAGGGAAATGTCACCTTGTTGGGCCTGACGATCGCCTGGGCGAGCCGAACGAAAAGCGAAATTCCGACGATCATGGTGATCACGGATGTGAGCTTGCCGAAGGTGCCGGGCAGGGTGATGTCACCGAAACCAGTTGTCGTGACAGTGGCCACCGTAAAATAGAGAGCATCGACGAAGCCGGTGCCGGGGTCTTCCTGGTAGAAGAAGAAGGTGTAGACGAAGCCGGTCACCAGGAACAGGAAGACGAAGAGGTTGATGAAGGCGGACACGACATCCGCGCGCTCCAGAAGACCAAGCCGATGCAGCATCAGCTTGAAGACCGGTCGCTGGGTGATCGCCCATATCCGTGCGACCCGCAGGAAGGCGAAATTGAACAGCCAATGCGGAAAGAGCAGCGTGCAGAGAACGAAGATGTCGACCCAGGTCAGCGGGCGCATGAGAAAGCGCCGGGTGGAATAAGTTGCCGACCATTGTGCAATCAGCTCAAGGGCAATCCAGGCAGCAATCATGTAGTCAAGGATCAGATAGCTTGGGCGATCGCGCAAATAGGGTCCCGCCAGAAAGAAGCCGATAATGGCAAGGTCAATGACCATCAGCACGAACTGGAAACGGATTGCCGCCGTGTCGTGTCCGTAATAGAGGCGCGCCAGTTGCTGGCGGATAATCTTCAATCTTGGCTTGATCGTTGCGTCTGGCATGGATCTCCTTAAGTCAAACATTTCAGGGGCTGGCGCCTCCTGATGCCGCGCTCCCGGTTCCTGCAACGGAACACGCCTGCAAGTGTTCCCGCGTCGGCGATCCGCAACTGTCCAATACGGTGTTGGTCAGATCACGCGATCAACTCGAACCTGTCGACATCCACCATGCCCATGTCGGTGAGTTTCAGATGCGGGATCACCGGCAGCGGCAGGAAGGAGACCTGGAGGAAGGGTTCCTGCAGCGATGTTCCGAGGGTGACGGCCTTCTGGCGCAGCGCCTTCAGCTCATCGCGCACGGTTTCAAAGCTCTGCAGGCTCATGAGTCCTGCGACCGGCAGCGAAATTTCTCCCAGCACCTCGCCATCGGCGACCACGACAAAGCCGCCCTTGATCTCCGCCAACCGGTTGACGGCAATCGCCATGTCGCTTTCATTGGCACCAACCACACAGATATTGTGACTGTCATGGCCGACGGTTGAGGCAATCGCACCCTTTTTTAAGCCGAAGCCCTGGACGAAGCCATTGGCGTGATTGCCATTCTTGCCGTGCCGTTCGATGACGGCGACCTTGATGATGTCCCGGTCGAAATCCATCGTCGCCTCATTGCCGGCCATCGGCAGACGCAGCCGGCGATGCTCGGTGATCACCTGGCCGGGAACGACACCGATCACCGGAAATTCCCGGTCGCTCGCGGCAATGGCAAAATCCTTGGGCTGTCGCGGAGTGATACGCACACTGTCGAGGCCGACGGGCTCGACCTTTTTACGGCTGGCAAACAGGGCCTCGGTCACCTTGCGGCCACCGGCAAAGACCATGTCTGCCGCGCAGTTTTCCAGGCTGTCGATGACCACCAGATCGGCCCTCCAGCCGGGCGCGATCAACCCGCGATCACGAAGGCCAAAAGCGCGGGCAGCGGAAATCGAGGCGGCACGGTAGACGGCAATCGGTTCGACACCATGGGCAATGGCCGTGCGGATCGAATGGTCGAGATGGCCTTCATCGGCAATGTCGAGCGGGTTGCGGTCGTCGGTGCAAAGCGCGATGAAGGGCGACAGGCGTTCGGTGATCACGGGCAGCAGGTGGTGCAGATCCTTGCAGACCGAGCCTTCGCGGACCAGAACATGCACGCCCTTGCGGATTTTCTCCAATGCCTCGGCAGCCGAGGTGCATTCATGGTCGGTGCGGATGCCGGTCGAGAGGTAACCGTTCAGTTCCTTGCCGAGCAGCAGTGGGGCATGCCCGTCGATATGGCCGCCCTGGAAGGCCTCAAGTTTGGCAAGGCAGCCGGGGTCCTTGTGGATGACGCCGGGGAAATTCATGAATTCGGCAAGGCCGACGACCTTGGGGTGATCGCGGAAGGGCAGGAGCTTTTCGATCGGAAGATCGGCACCGGCGGTCTCGAGATGGGTGGCCGGCACGCAGGAGGACAGCTGCACCCGGATGTCCATGACGCTTTCCATGGCCGAATCCAGGAAAAACTGGATGCCGTCGGTGCCGAGCACATTTGCAATCTCATGCGGATCGCAGATGATGGTCGTCACGCCATAGGGCAATACGCAGCGATCAAATTCCTGCGGCGTCAGCACCGAGCTTTCAATATGCAGATGGGTATCGATGAAGCCCGGCACGACGATCCTGCCGGAGATGTCGATCACTTCGCGGCCATCATATTCACCGCAGGTTCCGACAATCGTGTCGCCGCAGATCGCGATATCGGACGCGACCAGTTCGCCTGTGGTCAGGTCGAAGAAACGGCCACCCTTGAGAACGATATCGGCTGGTTCGCGACCGACGCCTTGGTCAATGCGGCTTTCGAGACTGCTCATCGTTTCCCCTCGTGCAATAAATTTTCTTCATGTTAGGCAATCTCGGCTGAACCGCCAAGAGCGTTTTGTTTAGCCATCAAGCGTCAGGCGGAAGGAAAAGCACATGTCCTGACCCTTCGCCAGCGCGATGGTGTATGGCCGCTCGGTGATTTCGGCAGTGCCACCGGCATGGGCTGCCATGCCATGCCAGGGTTCCACGCACAGGAATGGTGCACCGGGTTTTTGCCACAACGCGATGTTGGGCAGGTTTTCAAAGGTAAAGTGGAGTGACGGTCCACCTTCGGCGCCATAGGTCAGGCCCGTGCCAGCACCCTCGGGAAAGATCAGCGCATCATGGTCGAACAGGTGGTGTTCAAGTTCCAATCGCCCCGCCCTGAACGGCGAGCCCGGCAGGCTCTGACCAATCAGTCCGTCTTCCAACTGGATCATTTTCGGACTTTGGCCATTGTCCAGACTAACATAATGGGCCTTGCCGTCCGCCCCCGGAAGCGGCCAGCGAAAGGCAGGGTGAAAGCCGATGCCGAAGGGCAGTGGCCCTTCATCCCGGTTCTGAACCTTTGCGGTGACCACAAGCGACCGCCCATCAACCCGATGTGCGAGGCTGAGACAGAAATCGAAGGGATATTGGCCACGCGTTTCATCGGATGAGACCAGCTGGTGCTCGCAACTGTCTTCAGTGTGGGCGATCAATTCGAATCGGCTTCTTCTGGCAAAGCCGTGCTGGGCCATCGCATAGGTTTTCCCCGCGATGGCGATCTGACCATTCGGTGCCTTGCCGACGATGGGGAACAGAATGGGTGAGCGTCCGCTCCACCAGACCGGGTCGCCATGCCAGAGCCAGTCACGCCCGTCATCTGTCGTCAGGCTTTGCAATTCCGCCCCTAGTGCCGAAATGCTGGCCCGCAGGTCGCCGGTCCCGATGTCGATGATGTCCGTCATGACCGTTCCTTATGATTCCCTGCTCTTGATCCTAGTCGAACGCGGTCGGCGGACCAGACCCTATCGCTTCTGCATCGTGGCTAAACCGACTGGTCGTTCTATACCCTCAAAATGTCGGCGGTGTGTTGATCCAGAGAAGGACGGTTTCGCCTTCGTCACTGTTGCGCCAGGAATGCGGACGGCGGCTCTCGAAGTAAAAGCTGTCTCCGGGCCCGAGTTCAAAGAACTGGTCGCCATCAAGAATGATTTCCAGCCGGCCCGTCAACACGTGAATGAATTCCTCGCCTTCGTGCCGATATGCGCCCTCGCTTGATGCGCCGGGCGCCAGTTGAAAGCGATGGCATTCCATCTGATTGCGCCCCTCTGCCAGCACCTGGACCGTGGCACCGGACGTCGTGGTAGGCCAGATCGCCCATTTGCCGGCCCGGATCAGGGACTGCCCCTCCCTTTGGTCCTCCTGGCCGGAGAGCGCGGCAATCGTGGTGCCGAAATAATCTGCCAGTTCATGCAGCGCCTTGAAGGAAAGGCCCTGGGAGGTGCGCTCGAAGGTTGAAAGCAGAGAAACGGAAATGCCTGTCGCCTGTGACACGGTCTCTAGCGTCTTTCCCGCTTCATGGCGCAGGCGCCGCAGTTTGAAGCCGATGGACAGCGCTGTCCCCTGGGTTGGCCCGAGCTCATCGTCCGGTTCACTTGCCTGCGGCACAAAGAGCGGTTCCTCGGCCAGAGCCTCCCGGATGGCGGCCGGGTTCAGACCCTTCTCGTTGCGCATCCAGCGGATGGTCTTCAGGCGCTCTATGTGGTCCCGCGTAAAGAGACGTTGGCCGGAGGCCGTACGGATGGGTTCGATCAGGCCCTGACTCTCCCACAGGCGAAGGGTTGAGGGCGAGACGCCCGCCATGCGGGCGGCTTCAGCGATCTTGAAGCGGATCTCATCCATTGCGACCTCCCTGTGTCGAGCCTCTCGATAAATCTTTCGAGGCACATTGCAACTCTACAGAAAAAATGCAAGAAATCTTGCATCGAACGCCGGAACAGTGGATTGCGTCCGGCATTGTTTGCGCCCAAGAACATCCAGGGGATTTTCATGTTGAATACGGAAATTGCAGCACGCAGGACCGATGCGATTTCGCGCGGGGTTGGCGTCACCACGCAGGTCTATGCCGACCGCGCCGAGAATGCGGAAATCTGGGATGTCGAGGGTCGGCGCTATATCGATTTTGCCGCCGGCATCGCCGTCGTCAATACCGGGCATCGGCATCCGAAGGTGATTGCTGCTGTGAAGGATCAGCTCGATCACTTCACCCATACCTGCCATCAGGTGATCCCCTATGAGAATTACGTGACGCTCGCCGAGCGTCTGAACAATGCCGTGCCCGGCGCTTTCAAGAAGAAGACGATTTTTGTCACGACCGGTGCCGAGGCGGTGGAAAATGCGATCAAGATCGCCCGTGCCGCGACCAATCGCTCTGCTGTCATTGCCTTTACCGGCGCCTTTCATGGCCGCACCTTCATGGGCATGACGCTGACCGGCAAAGTGGTGCCGTACAAAACCGGTTTCGGCGCGATGATGCCGGACGTCTTCCATGTACCCTTCCCGGTGGAACTGCATGGGACCTCTGTCGAGGATACGCTTTCCGTGCTCGACAAGCTGTTCAAGGCGGATGTGGATCCCGCGCGCGTGGCCGCTTTCATTGTCGAGCCGGTTCAGGGGGAGGGCGGTTTCTATGAAGTGCCGCGTGGCTTCATGCCGAAGCTGCGCGAGATTGCCGACAAACACGGTATTCTGCTGATCGCTGACGAAGTGCAGACCGGCTTTGCCCGAACCGGCAAGCTGTTTGCCATGGAGCATTATGGCGTCGTGCCGGACATTACGACCATGGCGAAGGGATTGGGGGGCGGTTTCCCGATCGCAGCGGTCACGGGTCGTGCCGAAATCATGGATGCACCGGGCCCGGGCGGCCTTGGCGGCACCTATGGCGGCAATCCGATCGGTATTGCAGCGGGCAATGCCGTCCTTGATGTGATTGAGGAAGAAAAGCTTTGCGAACGGGCCGATTACCTTGGCAACCGTCTGAAGCAGCGGCTCCAGTCTCTTCGCGATGCAGTGCCGCAAATCGCCGATATTCGTGGTCCAGGCTTCATGAACGCAGTTGAGTTCAATCTGCCTGGAACAACGACACCGGATGCTGATTTTACCAACAAGGTCCGTTTACGTGCGCTGGAAAAGGGCCTTATCCTTCTGACCTGCGGCGTCTACGGCAATGTCATCCGTTTCCTGTCGCCGATTACCATTCAGGACGACGTCTTTGCCGAAGCCCTCGACATTCTGGAACACACATTGCGCGAATGCGCCAAGGAAGCCTGATACATGACGATTTCCGAAAAACTGCTTTCCAAGTTGAAGGACCAGAGCCTTCTGGTCGACAAGGCGCTGATCAATGGCGAGTGGATCGCCAAGAGTGATAGTGGCAAGAGCTTTGACGTCAGCAATCCGGCAACCGGCGAGGTGATCGCGTCGCTGCCTGACATGGGGCCTGCCGAAACGAAACGCGCGATCGACGCCGCCTATAAAGCGCAGAAGGCCTGGGCCGCGAAGACCGGCAAGGAGCGCGCTGGGATCTTGCGCAAGCTCTTCGATCTGATGGTTGCCAATGCCGATGACCTGGCGGTCATTCTGACGTCGGAAATGGGCAAGCCAGTCGCCGAGGCAAAGGGCGAGATCCTCTACGGTGCTTCCTATGTCGAATGGTTCGGCGAAGAGGCCAAGCGCATCTATGGCGACACAATCCCCGGCCATCAGCCGGACAAGCGTATCATCGTCATCAAGCAGCCGGTCGGTGTCGTGGCGGCGATCACGCCCTGGAACTTCCCGAATGCCATGCTGGCCCGCAAGATGGCGCCGGCTCTCGCTGCCGGATGCGCCATTGTGGCAAAACCTGCTGGCGAGACGCCGCTTTCTGCGCTGGCGCTGGGGCTGCTGGCCGAGCGTGCAGGCTTGCCTGCCGGCTTGTTCAACGTCATCACATCGACGGATTCGGCTGCAGTCGGCCAGGAGATGTGCTCGAACGACAAGGTGCGTAAGCTCACCTTCACCGGGTCCACCAATGTCGGCAAAATCCTGATGCGCCAGGGCGCTGACCAGATCATGAAGCTTGGTCTTGAACTTGGAGGAAATGCGCCCTTCATCGTCTTTGACGATGCCGATCTTGATGCGGCGGTCGAGGGGGCGATGGTTTCGAAGTACCGCAACAATGGCCAGACCTGTGTCTGCGCCAACCGCATCTATGTCCAGTCCGGTGTCTATGATGCCTTTGCCGAAAAGCTTGCCATCAAAGTGCGTGAGATGAAGGTAGGCGACGGTTTCGAGCCGGGCGTGAATGCGGGTCCGCTGATTTCCGACAAGGCGCTGGCCAAGGTCGAGGAGCATATCGAGGATGCAACGTCCAAGGGTGCCAAGGTGGCTGTTGGCGGCAAGCGCGGCGAAAAGGGCGGGTTGTTCTTCGAGCCGACGATCCTGACGGGCGTGACTACCGATATGAAGGTCGCGCGCGAGGAGACCTTTGGACCGGTGGCGCCGCTCTTCAAGTTCGAGACGGAGGAGGAGGTCATCGACATGGCCAACAATACCGAATTCGGCCTCGCCTCCTATTTCTATTCCCGTGACCTGTCCAAGGTCTTCCGCGTGGCGGAAGCCCTTGAATACGGCATGGTCGGCATCAATACCGGTCTGATCTCAACTGAAGTCGCACCCTTTGGCGGCATCAAACAGTCAGGTCAGGGCCGCGAAGGTTCGAAATACGGGATCGAGGACTATATCGAGATGAAGTATCTCTGCCTCAGCATCTGAGGTAGATGTCTTCAACGAGACGGGCGGCTGATGATCTCAGCCGCTCTTTTTTTGATCTGCCCCATGTCAGTCCTGGTAACGGGCAATCATGGTTCCCGCCTGTAGATAACTGCCTGGGCTTTCGTTCAGGCTGACGCGTCCGGCGCGCGGTGCTGTCACCTGTGTCTCCATTTTCATTGCTTCCATCACGGCGATCAGGTCCCCTGCCTTGACTTCGGCTCCATCCTCGATCTTGAACGCCTGCAATGTTCCGGAAATCGGTGCTCTGACGCCTGACATATCTTCCGATTCTGGCGATGACGTGGAGCCGCTGGTCGATGAGCTGGACTGTCCGCCAATGCCGCTGAGAAGGCCTGCCGGGATGGCAAGTTCGTGCCGCTTGCCGTCGATCTCGACATGGGTGCGGATCAGCGATCTATCTGGAAGCGGCTCGGGCCGGGCTGCCGCTGCAAGCGGTTCGGCGAAATCCGTCTCGATCCACCGGGTGTGAACGCGGAAACCATCTTCACCCGTAAAGTCGCGGGCTTCCATTGCGGCACGATGGAAGGGCAGCACCGTTGCAATACCCTCGATGGCAAACTCTGCAAGGGCACGCCGCGCCCGGGCAAGCGCCTGCTCGCGGGTCGCGCCTGTGACAATCAGCTTTGCCATCAGGGAATCGAAGGTGCCCGGAACTGTCGAGCCGGTGGTCACGCCCGTGTCGAGGCGCACGCCCGGACCGGATGGCGGGTCGAAGCGGGTGATTGCGCCCGGCGTCGGCAGGAAGCCCCGGACGGGATCCTCGGCATTGATGCGGAACTCGATCGAGTGACCGTGCGGGGCAGGGGTTTCCAGCACCTCAAGCGCCTTGCCCTCGGCAATCCGAAACTGCTCGATGACAAGGTCGATCCCGGTCGTTTCCTCGGTTACCGGGTGCTCGACCTGCAGGCGGGTGTTGACCTCGAGGAACGAGATCGTCCCGTCGATACCGAGCAGGAACTCGACCGTGCCCGCTCCCGAATAACCGGCGGCCGCGCAGATCTTCTTCGCCGCGTCGTGGATCGCCTGCCGCTGTGCATCGCTGAGGAAGGGCGCCGGCGCCTCCTCGACGAGCTTCTGATTGCGCCGCTGCAGAGAACAGTCGCGCGTGCCGAGCACCAGAACATTCCCATGCTTGTCGGCGAGAACCTGCGCCTCGATATGGCGCGGCCGATCAAGGAAACGTTCGAGGAAACATTCGCCACGGCCGAAGGCGGCTTCCGCTTCGCGCACGGCGGAATGATAGAGCTCCGCCACATCCTCCATCTTCCAGGCGACCTTCAGGCCGCGCCCGCCGCCGCCATGCGCTGCCTTGATCGCAACCGGCAGTCCATGTGTTTTTGCGAAAGCGATTACCTCCTCGGCCGTCTCGACCGGGCCATCGCTGCCGGCGACCAGCGGAGCGCCGACCGAAAGCGCGATCCGCCGCGCTTCGACCTTGTCGCCGAGCGCTTCGATCACATGCGGATCCGGACCGATCCAGGTGAGGCCTGCCTCCTGCACGGCGCGGGCGAATTCCGCCCGTTCGGACAGGAGCCCATAGCCGGGATGCACCGCGTCCGCGCCGGACCGGTGGGCAATCTCGATGAGCTTCTGGATATCGAGATAAGTCTCTGCCGGACGACTGCCGCCCAGCCCATAAGCCTCATCCGCGAGCCTGACGAACATCGCATCCAGATCCGGATCGGCATAGACCGCGACGGACTTAAGCCCGTAGTCGCGGCAGGCGCGGATGATGCGCACGGCGATTTCGCCGCGATTGGCGATCAGCACTTTCTTCATCGGGGTCTCCTCACTGTCTCTCTTGGCCTGCCATCGCTGCTTGGCGGATCATGCCCGGTCGGGCTTGATCTCGGCGAAACGCGTTATGGGCCGGAATTGAATTTTCGCATTCACCGGGATCTGGCCGGCGAGATCGAGATGATATTCGGCGACCGTGCCGATCACCGGGTAGCCGCCGGTCAGCGGGTGGTCGGCGAGGAAGAGCACGGGCTGCCCGCTATGCGGAACCTGGATAGCCCCCGTCGCCGTCCCCTCGCTCGGAAGCTCCGCCTTGTCCTTGCGCTCGAGCGCCTCAGGAGCGGAGAGCCGAATGCCGACCCGATTCGATTGCGGCGTCACCTCGTAGACCTGGCTCGACAGCGTCTTGATCCCCCGCTCGGTGAACCAGTCGCTACGGGGGCCCATGACGACATCGAGCGTGACGATTTCGCCCGGTGCCGGACAGACAAAGGCGGGGCTCTCGGTCAGCGACACCGGCGAAAGGCGGTGCTCTCCATGTCCAATGGCTAGCACCGCGCCGACGCCGACCGGCTCCGGCCCGACTACGGCGAGCGTATCCGTCGAGGCGCTGCCGAGAACCGGTGCCACGTCGAGACCACCACGAAATGCCAGATAGCTGCGGGCTCCCCCTGGCGCAAAACCGAGGGAAACCATGTCTCCCGCTTCGAGCGAAATCGGCTGATATCCTTCGGCTGGAATGGTCCGACCCGCCTTGTTGCGGATAACGATCGGGCAGGGAGCGCCGGTAAGCGCCATCACGGTCGGCCCGGAAATCTCGAATGCGAAACCGCCCATCGTGATCTCCAGGCAGGGCGCTTCCAAGGGATTGCCGACAATCCGGTTCGCCGCACGGAAGGCCCCCTGGTCGAGAGCGCCTGAGGAGGATACGCCTTGTCCGGCCTGGCCGAAACGGCCGAGATCCTGCACCAGCGCCGGCATCGGGGCTGCGGTGACAGTAATCGTCGTGGCTGCATCGGATGCAGTGGTGCCGGTGGAGATCGGTTCTGCTCGACCGGGCACAACCACGCTCTGAGTTCGCTTTGCAAGATCGAAGAACCGCACGCGGTATCCCGGCTGGAAGAGTGCAGGTGGATCGCGCGTAAGGTCCCACATCTTGAGCGGCGTTGTGCCGATGATCTGCCAGCCACCGGGGCTTGCCTGCGGATAGACACCGGAGAAGGCACCGGCCAGCGCGACCGATCCTGCGGGGATCTTCGTGCGCGGGCTTTGCCGCCGCGGCACCTGCAAGGCCGGGTCGCCCCCGACCAGATAGCCGAAACCAGGCGCAAAGCCGCTAAAGGCCACGGTAAATTCGCTTGCCGTGTGCCGCTCGATCACCTCGCTGACGGAAAGTCCCGTCAGCTCCGCAACATCCTTCAGGTCTTCGCCATCATAGGTGACGGGGATCTCGACCAGCATGTCGGACGGCGCAATCTTCGCCGAAAGATCACGGGTGCTGATCGCCGCAGCCAAGCCTTCCGCCGTCAGGATCTCCGGACGGAACCGGATCATCAGCGTCCGGGCCGCCGGGACGATGTCGACGATGCCATCCACCGGTTCGGCTTCCAGCGAGGCAAAGAGCGCGAGCGTCTCGTCGAGATCGTTCAATTCGACGATCAGAACGGTCAGGCTGACGGGAAGGAAACGCATCGGAGCCTCAGGAACGCGCTTGGAGGAAGGATCGCACCGTGATGCCGTCCTTCTCGAAAGCCTGGCGGATCTCCCGCGCGATCGCGACAGCACCGGGGCTGTCGCGATGCACGCAAATGGACTGAGCCTCGATCCTGATGGTCGAACCATCGATCGCCTCGATCGTCCCCTCATGGGCAAGCTGCAGCATGCGTCGGGCAATCAGCGCAGAATCGTGCAGCACCGCACCCGGCTCCCGGCGGGAGACAAGCGCACCGGAAGGAGTATAGGCGCGGTCGGCGAAAGCCTCAGCAACGACCTTCAGCCCAGAGGCGCGGGCGAGATCGAGGATCGGCGAGCCTGCCAGCCCCATCATCACCAGATCGGCATCGATCGCCTTGATCCCGTCGATCACCGCCTGGCCCTGCTTCGGGTCATGGGCGATGCGATTGTAGAGCGCACCATGCGGCTTCACATAGCCGACGGTGACGCCGGCAGCCGCCGCAACACCCTTCAGCGCGCCGATCTGGTAGATCACATCGGCGGTCAGTTCCGCTGATGTGACATCCATGTCGCGCCGGCCAAAGCCGACGCGGTCGGGATAGGAGACATGCGCCCCGATCGAGACACCGCGCTCTGCGGCAGCTTTCACGGTCTTCAGGATGCCGACGGGATCGCCGGCATGGAAACCGCAGGCGACATTGGCGCTGGAGACGATTGCGAGCATCGCCTCGTCGTCGCCCATAGCCCAGGCGCCATAGCTTTCGCCGAGGTCGCTGTTCAGATCGATGGCAGTCATGTCTTACACCCGTGTCTGTCAACGGTGCCCTTGCATCCGATAGCTTGCGGACCGGCGCTGTCGACGATTGCCCCGCCTGATCGGGAGGGGCAAGTTAATGTTGAAAGTCAAAGGATTACTGCCGAAGACCCGCGACATTGCAAGCGCGAAAGTGGTGTAGTGGCCTGATATTCAGGCGCGTATCTGCTGCCGCTCGACGGATTGAGTACTGATTGTCTCGGACGCAGGCACCGGGCGGGAGAAATAGAAACCCTGAACGGATCTAACGCCGAGATCTTTCAAAACCGCCAGTTCCTCTGCCGTTTCAACTCCCTCTACAATGGCTTCCAAGCCCATTTCTGCGCTCAGGGCGAGCACGGATTTGACGATCTGGAAGCTTGACGGGAGGATATGGATGTCGCGCACAAAGCTGCTGTCGATCTTGATTTTGGTGAGCGGCAGCTTGTGGACGTGATTGAGGCTCGAATAGCCGGTGCCGAAATCGTCGAGCGACACGCCAGCACCGATGTCACGCAGCAGCTGAATCGAAATGATTGCCTGATCGAAGTCGTGCATGACGGCCGTTTCGGTGATCTCGAAATTGATCCGTCGCGGGTTGAATCCACTGCTCATCACGGTCGAGACAATGCGAAGGGCGTAATCCGGCGTGGTGATATCGTGGGGTGACAGGTTGCAGGAGAGATAGATGTCATCAGGCCAGGTCTTGGCCACTTCCAATGCCTGTTTCAAAACCAGTCGGGTAATCAGGCCAATGCGGCCGGTATGCTCCGCGATCGGAATGAACTCGCCCGGCGAAACAAGACCAAGGCTTGGACTATGCCAGCGAACAAGTGCTTCATAACCAACGGTTTTGTCCAAGGCGATGTCGATGATCGGCTGGAAGACGAGCTGGAGTTCTGTTTCAAGGTCTGCGGCAAGCAATGCCTCTTCAACAGTCTTCTGTCTTGAAAGCTCGCTGGCCTGGACGGCGTTGAAGATAACTGCGCCGGCGCGCTGGTTTCGCTTTGCAGCATAGAGAGCATAGTCTGCCCGTTCGTAGAGCTCCTGCCCGTTTGCTCCAACGTCTGGATAGATGGCAAATCCGATCGAACCTGTGACCTGAACAACGGCTGATCCCGCGTTGATGCGCTCGGCAATCGCCTCACAGACGGCAGCACCCAGGGACTGCACCCTTGCTTCCGTGACTTCCCCGCAGAGAGTAAGGGCGAACTCGTCGCCTCCCAGGCGGTAGACCGACAAATCGCCTGTGGCCATCCGGCTCAGCCGTTCACCGACCTCGACAAGCACTTTGTCACCCGCAGCATGGCCGAACATATCGTTGATCGGCTTGAAGCCATCAAGATCGATAACGCCGATAGCGAGTTGAGTGCCTGATTTCCGTGCCCGCTCGAACTGAATATCGAGGCTTTGGAAAAAGCAGCGGCGATTGGCGAGCATTGTCAGGCTGTCGAGATTGGCGAGCCGCAAGTTCTCGTCAGACAGGGCCTGCATCGCCTTGTTCTGTTCCTGCAGAGCCGTTTGCTGCAGCATCAGAACCTGGCTCGTTTCATGCAATTGCCGAAAATCGCGATAGTGCGTCAGCAGGATCATGACCATGGCCATGCAGACGAGGATGACATTTACTCCCGTTGCAATAAATGTCGGCTCACCCGTCCACACCATGAACACGAAGAAGGGGAAGTTGACCAGGATAGTCACCATCAAGGCGGCCGAGCGCAGGTGCATCAGACAGAAGATACAGCCGATGACGGTGATGGCCATAAAGAAGGCGACATGCGCTTGCTGATGGGCGTTTCCATAAGGGAAAACAGCAAGAGCCCAGGCGGTGCAGACGACCGCAATCGGGATCGCCAGACGATTTGTCGATCTCAGTTTGCGGAAAGCCTGCTCGGCAGTAACCCTCATCTTCCGCCGGGTGAACCAGATGACTCCGCGCAATGCAAAGGCGAGAACCAATAGCCCTGGAATGTAGCGGACGAGATAGTCGGGTGCGACGCCCTGATGGGTCCATGACAGCGAGATCAGATTTGTCGCGAGTATGAAATAGAGAAGCGGCACCTGTTTCGAGAAAGCTTCATACTGCGCAAGCGTCAGTTCCGGATTGCCGTTCGGTACCCTGAACACATCCCAAAACTGGCTGATCGCTGTCTTCATATCATACGCATCCTCATCTGCACGCCGCTTCCAACTCGCGCCTTGGTAGAAGAGACTAGATGAGGATATGTTAAATTAACGCAAATATGCGCCTATTGGTCTTTGCTCCTGCTGCCGACCGAGCTTCCCAAGGAAAGAGAATATGCAGGAAATAGAAACGCTTGCCCTCAATTCAATGCGCGCCAATGGGTAGCATAGTCATTGAGGACAAGTCCGTTGGACGGTACGGGAGCCAGTTCAGACACCGGGCTTGTCCCTGTCAGCAGAGCCGCACCGATCGCAGTCCCGGTGATGGC
Source organism: Peteryoungia desertarenae (assembly GCF_005860795.2). GTDB lineage: Bacteria > Pseudomonadota > Alphaproteobacteria > Rhizobiales > Rhizobiaceae > Allorhizobium > Allorhizobium desertarenae. The sequence continues at coordinate 228,058 of NZ_CP058350.1, read as the reverse complement.
CTGGGAAATGTAGACGGAGCGCCCGGTCAGGCTGGCGAGTGCGGCGGTGTAGATACCATTGGACGCAAAGGGACCTTCAATAATGATCGGCCCGTCTGCTGCAATGAGGTCCAGGCAGGTTGCCGTCATCAGTGCTTCATACAGGCTCGCAGCAGCATGGGTCGCGGCTGGCGTTTCCGGGACCCTGGTCCAACGGCCTTCACCCGTGGGGAAGGGGCCGCTGCCGTTTACCAGGCCCGGTCGGTGCATGATCCTTTTAGCGATGACGTCGTTTAGGGCATCTGCCGCCTCGCTTTCAGTGATCGCCGGCAAGCCAGCGGTCAACAGTTCCCATTCCCGTCCCCCCATAAATCGGGCCGAAGGCACTGGATTGCCATAGGCATCGACGTTGACCAGTGTATCTCGCATCGGGTCGAGGTTTTCCGGTTTGCCTCCGGCGGCAAAGCAGATGACCCAGGTTCCCGTTGAGACGACGGTGCAGGGCGCTCCGAAGCCGATCAGGTGGGGAAGGAGAGAGGCATTGGAATCGTGAATTCCGCATTGAACGGATACCGGCTTTGTCAGGCCAATCGCCGTCGCAATTTCGGGACGGACATCTCCCAGTACGTCAAAGGCTGATCGTATCGGTGCGAGCTTGTCGCGGATATCAAGCCTGTCGACGAGGGGGGAGTAGGTTTTGTCGAAAGGAAGCCAGAGGTCCGTATGGCAGCCGAGAGACGTTGTTTCGTTGGCCGCGACACCGGTCAGCCTGAAAGCCCAGTATTGAGGATAGGTCACGATCGTGGCGACCCGGGCAAACTCCTTGGGGTAGGCGGTCTTCTGATAGTGGAATTGCGCTCCGAGGTTCAGCCCACCGGCGAGACAAGGCGAAAAAGTTTGACCGAAATCTGGACGAAGCTGGTCATAGCTTCGGTTGATCTCGTCCGGATAGAGATGCTCGTATTCCAGAACGGGCAAAGCGAGATTGCCCTGCGCGTCCAGAAGTGCGGCACTCGCGCCATGGGTCGTGATGGAAATGGCGTCGTAACCCGGCTCAACGGCCAGATCTTTCAATGCTGAAAGGATGAATTGCCACAGCGCTTCCGTATCGAAATGGGGATATGGGGCCGTGCGCCGGACGGTATTTGGCGTCTTGCGCAGGCCAAGTTCGCGTGCGGATGCGGCGTCCACCACCACGACCTTGGCATTTGTCTTGCCGATGTCGATGACAGCTATGCGCGCTGGTGTCCGGTTGCTCATTGCGCGTGGAAAACCAAAACGAGATCTTTTGCGACTGGCGAGTTGTCAGGGTTCGTTTCCATGATATCGGCCATATGCGCCCACCAGCGCTTCATTACCGGATGCTCCGGCAAGCCCGCCATGCCGTGATTGGCAGGTCGCTTCAGGACGCCAAACAGCGTGTTTGTCTCGCGATCGAGATGGATCGAGTAATCGCTGACACCGGCGTTCGTTAAAAGCTCCAGCAATTCCGGCCAGATCTCATCATGGCGCCTCCTGTATTCGGCTTCCATGCCCGGATTGAGTTGCATCTTGAATGCATAGGTTTCCAGATTGCTCATCCGGCGCTCCTTGCGTGCTTTATCCTGCGGGCAATGATGGGAAGGGCGATGGTGATGATCAGCAGCAGGCCTATGAAGATCGACATGACAATGCCGGGGACATTCAGAAGGCCGAGGCCGAAGGTTACGAGACCCATGACGAAGGCAGCGATGAAGACACCCAGAATGGTGCCGGAGCCTCCGAGGATGGAGACACCGCCGAGGACGACCATCGTGACCACTTCGAGTTCCCATCCCTGTGCGATCGAGGGTCGGGTCGAGCCCAGTCTCGACGTCAGGCAGATCGCGGCAATGCCGCTCATCAAGCCTGTCAGCAGGAAGAGCTTGAACTTCACCCTTTCCACCGGGATGCCGGAAAAGCGCGCGGCCAGTGGATTGTTTCCGATCACATAGACTTGCCGCCCGAAATTGGTTGCGTGCAGGATCACGCCGAAGATGGCAGCCACAATGAGAAAGAGCACGAACTCGAACGAGATGACCCAGAAGACATAGCCCTGACCGAAGAAGGCAAAGTCGGCGGGATACTTGCCGAATGCTTGATCGCCGAGCACCAGATAGGAAATGCCGCGAAACAGGCTCATCGTGCCAATCGTTACGACAATGGAAGGCAGCTTGAACACGGCAACGAGAAGGCCGTTGAAGGCCCCGCAGGCAAGGCCTGTCGTGATACCAATGGCGACCAGTCCCGGAGTGCTGACCCCCATCTGGACGGCAAAGCCCATAGCGGTGGAAGCGAGCGCGATGATCGCCGCAACAGAGAGGTCGATTTCGCCGGCAATGATCAAGAGCGCCATGGCAAAGGCGATCATTGCCTTCTCTGTAAAGTTGAATGTCGCGTCCGAAAGGTTCCAAGCATTGAGGAAGTAAGGTGAAGCCAGAGAATTGGCGATGAAGATCGCGATCGCGACGGCGAAAAGCAGCATTTCCCAGCTACCGAAGGCACGCTTCAACGGAGTGTCGAGCCGATCCGGGATCTGTCGCCTGACAATAGTTTCACTTCCGGTCGTGCTCATGCGCTCACCTCCGTAGACTTTGCTGCGCTGTCGCGCAGGATGATGCGGCCCTTCCTTGCTTCGGCCCTTGCATTGAAGACAACAGCCAGAACAATCACGATGCCGGAGATTGCCATCTGAGCGAAAGGCGAGATACCGATGACGGGCAGGGCGTTCTTGATTACCCCGAGGAAGAGCGCGCCCAAGACTGTACCAATGACCGTGCCAATGCCGCCCGCAATCGAGATACCGCCGATGACGCAGGCCGCGACACTGTCGAGTTCGAAGCCGGCGGCGATATCGACATAGGCGACGGCATAACGCGAGACCCAAAGGTAACCTGCAAGGCCAGCCAATGCACCGGAGAGAACGAAGGCCAGGAAGCGTGCGCGTCCGACATTGATGCCGGCGTATACTGCGGCCACCGGATTTCCGCCTGCGGCATAGGTCGATCGGCCGAATGAGGTGCGCGTCAAAATGAAGCCGACGAGGATGACCGCTGCAATGGCAATCCAGGACAGGATCGGTAGGCCAAGCACCGGCATGCGCGGTACGCCGAGGAAATCCGGTTGCATCTGATGAGCGTTGACCCAGGCGCCGCCGGACAGGACGAAACTCATGCCGCGATAGATGGTAAGCGTGCCGAGTGTCACGACGATCGGCGGAATGCTGAGCGCCCAAACGAGAAAACCATTGATGGCGCCCAGCGTCGCTCCAATGCCGATTGCGACCAGCACCAGCAAAAGCAGAGGGAAGCCAGGCATGGCTGCATCAAGCATGGCGACGGCCATGCCGGTAAAGGCAAGGTTTGCGGCCACAGACAGGTCAATCGATTTGGTCAGGATGACCACCATCTGGCCGAGCGCCAGGATGATCAGGATCGCCGTATCGTTGAAGATATTGGCGAGATTGACAGGGCTTGCGAAGTTTTCGGCTCGCGTCGAAAAGCCAAAGATCATGCCGATGATGATGAATGCGAGGAGAAGTTCACGGTTTTTCAGCAGGTTTGGCATGTCTCACCTCAGGCATTGCCGGTTGCGGCGCGGACCAGCCGTTCCGCCGTCAGTTGATCGCGCTCGAAAATGCCGGCGGACAGGCCTTCGCGCATGACCATGACGCGGTCAGACATGCCGAGGATTTCCGGCAGTTCGGACGAGATCATGATGATGGAGAGACCTTCGCCTGCCAGTTCGGAGATGAAGGCGTGGACGGCTGCCTTGGAGCCGATGTCGATACCCTTGGTCGGCTCGTCGAGAATGATGACCTTCGGCGCAGTCGCAAGCCATTTGCCGATGACAACCTTCTGCTGATTGCCGCCGGAAAGAGTGCCGACCGGCACCGAGAGAGCGGCGGCTCGCAGATCCAGCCGTTCGGCATATTTCCGTGCCAGGGCGAATTCATTGGCCGCCTTCAGGAAGCCGCGGACAGAGGTCCGGATCAGCGAAGGCAGCGACATGTTCTGGTAGATCGGCATTTCGAGCGCCAGCCCGTGACGTCCGCGTTCTTCGGGGACGTAGACGATGCCGGCGGCGATCGCGTCGGTTGGCGAGCCTATGCTGATTGGCTGGCCATTCAGTTGCAGCGTGCCGGCAGCCGGTCTCGTCACGCCGAAAAGCGACTGGCAGAGTTCGGACCGGCCGGCACCGATCAGGCCGTAGACTCCAAGGATTTCGCCGCGCCGCAGATCAAAGGAGATGTCGCGGAATTCGGTCTCGTGGGAATAGCCTCTGACGGAAAGAACCGTGGGGCCAATTTCAACGGCAGTCTTCGGAAAGACCTCATTCACGTCGCGACCGACCATCAGGCGGACGATCTCGTCCTGCGCCGTGGATTTCAACAGACCAGAACCGACCATGCGCCCGTCGCGGAAGACGGCATAATGATCGGCGATCTCATAAAGCTCGTCGAATTTGTGGCTGATGAAAAGGATAGCCTTGCCCTGCTGCTTGAGGTTTTCAACGATGCGGAAGAGATCGTCGATTTCCTTGCGCGAAAGGGCGGCTGTCGGTTCGTCCATGATGACGATGCGGGCATCGACAGAGAGTGCGCGGGCGATCGCGACCAGATGGCGCTGGGCGATCGAAAGATCTTTCAGCCGGGTGGTCGGATCAATCTTACTTTCCAGCGCTTCCAGCAGTATACGGGCCCGGCTGTTGATGCTTTTCCAGTCGATGAGACCAAAACGGTTCTTTGGTGCATGCCCGAGGAAGATGTTTTCGCCGACACTGAGTTCATCGAAAAGCACAGTTTCCTGGTGGATGGCCGTAACGCCGGCATCGATTGCATCTTGTGCATTGGATAATGAAATCGGTTTCCCGTCGATCCGGATCTCGCCTTCATTGGGTCGATAGATGCCGGTCAGGATTTTCACCAGTGTGGATTTCCCGGCGCCGTTCTCCCCGATCAAGGCGGTGACCTTGCCGGGATAAAGGGCGATATCCACACGATCCAGCGCCCTCACCCCCGGGAATATCTGGGAAATGCCCCGCATTTCCAACAAGGGGTCATCGACCGGCGTTGTGCCGGCGGTCAATTTTGAAGTTTGAACGGTCATCATCGCTTTACCGGCTGTCGACAGGTCCCGGCGGCAGTGCCGCCGGGATAGGGTTTCCAGAGGATCAGAAGATCTTGGAGAACTCTTCGATGTTGGAGGCATCGTAGACGAAGGGGTCGGCCATGGCAGCTTCACCACCTTCGCCGACAGCGATCTTGCCCATACGACCGGCTTCGATCTCGGAGCCGGGGGCCGCATCCGTCTCACCCTTTACGAGGCGATAAGCGATCTGCGTGGCAGAGTAGCCAAGGTCGATCGGGTTCCAAATAGCGAATTCCTTGGTTGCACCCGACTGGATGGCGCCTGCCATTTCAGAGGGAAGGCCGAGGCCGGTGACGTAGACTTCGCCGATCTTGCCTGCATCCTTGACGGCCTGTGAGGCGGCCAGAACGCCTACCGTGGTCGGTGCAACGATGACCTTCACGTTAGGCTGCGAGGTCAAAAGGCCATTGGCTTCACGGTAGCTCTTGTCGGCAAGGTCGTCTCCATAGACTGTGGTGACGAGGTTCAGTCCGGGGAAGTCCGAAAGCTGCTTCTTCATTTCCTCGATCCAGATGTTCTGGTTGGTCGAGGTGGTCGTGGCAGACAGGATCGCGAAGTCACCCTTGCCGTCTGGCAGATGGTTTGCCGCGAGCTGCAGGCACATCTTGCCGATCAGCGCGTTGGACGACGGGTTGAGATGCATGATGCGGCCTTCAGCGGCAACGCCCGAATCCCATGAGATAACCTTGATCCCGCGATCCATTGCGCGCTTCAAAGCGGGTACCACGGCATCCGGATCATTTGCCGAAATCGCGATAGCATCGACGCCCTGGGCGATCAGCGAGTTGATGACCTCAATCTGGCCTTCTGCTGTTGTCGAGGTCGGGCCGGTATAGATGACTTCCACGCCACCGAGTTCCGCGGCTGCTTCCTGTGCGCCCTTGTTGGCAGCTTCAAAGAAGCCAATGCCAAGTGATTTCACGACAAGGGCAATCTTGACGTCAGCGGCCTGAGCTGCCGAGGACATGGTGGCGAGCGTGAGCGCTACGCCTAGAAGCAAGGTCTTGGACAATTTCATGTTTTCCTCCCAGGTTGATGATTGCAGTCTCCAGACCCTCGCCTCTATCTCCTCAGGCGACGGATGGAGCATTCTCCTTTTCCGAAGAAGCCATCGGCTTCACGGTCATGAGCTTGATCCCGGCGTCGGCGACCATCGCAGCCGCCTCGTCAGAAATTCTGTCGTCGGTGATGATCGTCGACACCTTGTCGAGCGCGCACAGGATCAGGCTTGAGCGCTTGGCGAACTTGCTGGAGTCGACCATGACAATCAGTTCTTCGGCCTGGCGCACCAGTTTCTGTTCGCTCTGTATGACGAGTGCGTCGGACTCCATGACGCCGAGTGCATTGATGCCCTGCGCGCCGATGAAGATGCGGCGGGCGTAGAAATTGCGGATCGCATCATTGTCGAAAGGCGACAGGATCAGGCTCTGGTCGCGATAGATCGCGCCGCCGGGTACCGAAACCGTGCATTTCGAGTGCTTCACCAGGTGCTCGGCAATGGCGAAGGAATTGGTCATCACCTGCAGGCGGCGGGCTGACATGAAATGCACCATCTGGAAGGTGGTGGTGCCGCCGTTGATGATGATCGAATCACCTTCTTCACAGAGATCGACCGCTGCGCGCGCAATTGCGCGCTTCTTGTCGATATTGACCGATTCGGAAACGCGGAAGGGGCGGGCAGCGAGATTGCCGAGCTGCGGGGGATGCACAGCCTCGGCGCCACCACGGACGCGTCTCAGCTTTCCCTGCACGTGAAGAGACGCGATATCCCGGCGGATCGTGGCTTCTGAAGCCTCGGTCAGCTCGGCAATATCCTGCACCGTGATCACAGGCTTTTCCTGGATCGCGCTCAGAATAATGCGATGGCGTTCGCGTTCGTGCATGGGGTCCTCCTGACGGTGATTTATTCGCAATGTTTTTACGCTGTCAATCATAAACGATCAAAAATAATTATATTGCATCGCACAATGAAAAGAAATGATCGAAAATGATTGACAATTGCGGGATGGCTGCGCGATACCTGCGAACAAGAAGGAGATGAGCCGTCGCCGACCGCTCATGAAAATCTGTGCAGGGAGGATGTCATGACGGGCCAGACCCGCCTTCTCGAAAACCGGTGGGATGATGCCCATGCGGCCAAGCTGGATGAGCCCGGCAAGCTTCTTTACCGTTCCAATCTATTGGGCGCTGACAAGCGCATCACCAATTACGGCGGCGGGAATACCTCTGCCAAGGTGATGGAGATCGACCCGCTGACCGGTGCGACGGTCAAGGTGCTCTGGGTCAAGGGCTCGGGCGGTGACGTCGGGACGATCAAGCTCGATGGCTTTGCGACGCTCTATCAGGAGAAGCTAGAAGCACTGAAGGGCATCTACAAGGGTGTGCATGACGAAGACCGCATGGTCGGCTTCCTGCCGCATTGCACCTTCAACCTCAATCCGCGCGCGGCCTCGATCGATACGCCACTGCATGGTTTCGTGCCGTTCACCCACGTCGATCACATGCATCCGGACGCGATCATTGCGATTGCGGCCTCGAAGAATTCGAAGGAATTGACGCAGAAGATCTTCGGTTCGGAGATCGGCTGGCTGCCCTGGCGCCGTCCCGGCTTCCAGCTCGGCCTTGATCTTGAAGCCTTCGTGAAGGCCAATCCGACCGCCAAGGGCGTCGTGCTCGAAAGCCATGGCCTGTTCACCTGGGCAAACGACGCCAAGGATTGCTACCTGCTGACGCTTGAGATCATCAACAAGGCGATCGCGTGGTTTGCCAAGGAGACCGAGGGCAAGACGATCTTCGGCGGTGCCGTATCGAAGAGCCTGCCGGCAGAGGAGCGCCGCGCGATTGCCGCTCGCCTGATGCCCGAGATCCGCGGTCGCATCGGCAAGGCAGAGCGCAAGCTCGGCCATTTCGACGACCAGGATGCCGTGCTCGAATTCCTCAATTCGAAGAACCTGCAGCCGCTGGGCAGCCTCGGTACGTCCTGCCCCGACCATTTCCTGCGCACCAAGATCCGACCGCTGATCGTCGATTTCGATCCGGCAAAGCCGGATGTCGATGCGGTTCTTGCCGGCCTGGACAAGGCGCTCGAAGCCTATCGCGCCGACTACACCCGCTACTACGAGACTTGCAAACACGACAATTCGCCTTCGATCCGCGATCCGAACCCAGTGATCTTCCTGGTTCCCGGGGTCGGCATGCTGTCCTTTGCCAAGGACAAGGCAACCGCTCGCATCGCCGGTGAGTTCTACGTCAATGCGATCAACGTCATGCGCGGCGCCTCGACGGTTTCCGAATATCAGGGACTGCCGGAGCAGGAAGCTTTCGACATCGAATACTGGCTGCTCGAAGAGGCAAAGCTGCAGCGCATGCCGAAGCCGAAGAGCCTGGCCGGTCGCGTTGCCTTCGTCACCGGCGGCGCCGGCGGCATTGGCCGGGCGACCGCCGACAGGCTTCTGGCGGAAGGTGCCTGCGTGGTGCTAGCCGATATTGATGCTGCGGCACTGGAGCAGACGGTCGCCGACTTCTCGAAGAGACATGGCGCGGATGTGGTCCGTTCCGTTCAGCTCGACGTGACACGCGAAGATGCGGTTATCCGCTCCTTCTCCGAAGCCTGCGTGGAATTCGGTGGCGTCGATATCCTCGTCTCGAATGCCGGGATCGCCTCGTCTGCGCCGGTCGAAGACACGACGCTTGCCATGTGGGACAAGAATATCAGCATCCTGGCAACCGGCTATTTCCTCGTTTCCCGCGAGGCCTTCCGCTTGTTCCGGCGTCAGAAGCTTGGCGGCAACGTCGTCTTCGTTGCCTCGAAGAACGGCCTTGCCTCTTCGCCGAATGCGTCCGCCTATTGCACGGCGAAAGCTGCCGAGATCCATCTCGCTCGCTGCCTGGCGCTCGAAGGGGCGGAAGCTGGCATCCGCGTCAACACCGTCAATCCCGATGCCGTGCTGCGCGGTTCGAAAATCTGGAACGGCGAGTGGCGCGAACAGCGCGCGGCCTCCTCGAAGATCGAAGTCACCGATCTCGAAGAGCACTACCGTAACCGCTCAATGCTGAAGCTGAATGTCTTCCCGGAAGACATTGCCGAAGCCATCTACTTCCTGGCGTCGGACCTTTCGGCCAAGTCGACCGGCAACATCATCAATGTCGATGCCGGCAACGCACAGAGCTTCACCCGCTGAAGGTCCTCCCCTACTGGCCGCGGCGCAAATGCCGCGGCGGTTTTTTCACTTCTTCAGTATGACCCAGATGGCGTGAATGATGCCGGGAATATAGCCGAGAAGTGTGAGAAGGATATTCAGCCAGAAATGCAGGCCGATACCCACCTGAAGGAAAACGCCGACCGGCGGCAGGAGGATCGCAAGCAGAATACGTAAGACGTCCATGATGACTCCAATTGTCTGGATGGTTTCAGATCAAACGCTGAACGGGCGAAAACGTTCGCGTGAGGTGGGAGGAAAGAATGCCGGAGATCAAGATAACCGCTGACTTTATTGCGGAGGAGAACGCAAAGGGCCTGGCCGCGCTGAAGAGTGACTATTCGGCCCTTGGCGAAAAACTTGCTCGCAGTGGCATGGATATCGATGCCATCACAGACAAGGTTGCCCAGTTCTTTGTCGCCGTTCCATCCTGGGGCGTCGGCACGGGAGGCACCCGTTTTGCCCGCTTCCCCGGCCAGGGCGAGCCACGCCACATCTTCGACAAGTTGGATGACTGTGGCGTAATCCAGCAACTGACACGGGCAACACCGACGGTGTCGCTGCATATTCCCTGGGATAAGGCCGATCCGAATGAGTTGAAGGCCAAAGCCGAGGTTCTTGGCCTTGGCTTTGACGCCATGAACTCCAACACGTTTTCAGATGGTGCCGATCAGGCCCATTCTTACAAATACGGCTCTCTCAGCCATGTCGACACCGCAACCCGTCGGCAGGCGATCGATCATAACATCGAATGCATCGAGATCGGTCGGGTGCTTGGATCCAAGGCTCTGACGGTCTGGATCGGTGATGGCTCCAATTTCCCCGGACAGGTGAATTTCACCAAGAGTTTCGAGCGTTATCTCGATGCGATGCGCGACATCTACAAGGCTCTGCCAGAGGACTGGCGACTGTTTACCGAACACAAGATGTATGAGCCGGCCTTCTATTCGACGGTCGTGCAGGACTGGGGCACGAATTACCTGATCGCCCAGACGCTCGGCGACAAGGCCTACTGCCTCGTCGACCTTGGGCATCATGCGCCAAACACCAATATCGAGATGATCGTCGCGCGCCTGATCCAGTTCGGCAAGCTCGGCGGCTTCCACTTCAATGATTCCAAATATGGTGATGACGATCTGGATGCCGGTTCGGTCGAGCCCTATCGCCTCTTCCTCGTCTTCAACGAATTGGTCGATGCGGAGCATCGCGGAGTCGAAGGGTTTCATCCCGCGCATATGATCGATCAGAGCCACAATGTGACGGACCCGATCGAGAGCCTGATGGCGAGTGCAAACGAGATCCGCCGGGCCTATGCTCAGGCTCTGCTGGTGGACCGCACGGCACTTTCCGCTTTCCAGGACGGGAATGATGCGCTTATGGCAACGGAAACGCTCAAGCGGGCCTATCGGACAGATGTTGAACCGATCCTTGCGGAAGCGCGACGCCGGACGGGTGGTGCGATTGATCCGGTTGCCACCTATCGTGCCAGTGGCTACCGCCTGAAGGTCGCGAATGAGCGACCGGCAGTGAAGGGTGGCTCAGGCGGTATCGTCTGATCCTTGGCTAACTTTATATCAACAAGGCCCCGGATGCTGCCATCCGGGGCCTTGCTGTTGGTCGTTTCTCCCGACGCTTGTTATAGGCTTATTCTTCGCGCTGGCCGGTAAGGGCAAGCAGAAGCTGGAACATGTTGACGAAGTTCAGATAGAGCGAGAAGGCGCCGAACACAGCGAGCTTCTGGAGGCTCTCCTGATCGTGGTTTTCGGCATACTGCTCCTTGATGTTCTGGGTGTCCCAAGCGGTCAGGCCGACGAATACGATGATACCGATCACCGAAATGGCGAACTGCAGAGCGCTGGAGCCCAGGAAGATGTTCACGATCGAAGCGATGATCACACCGATCAGACCCATGATCAGGAACGAGCCGAACTGCGACAGGTCACGCTTGGTGACATAGCCAAAGAGGCTGGTTGCGCCGAACATGGTGGCGGCAATGAAGAAGGTACGTGCGATCGAGGTTCCGGTGAAGACCAGGAAGACCGAGGCGAGCGACAGACCCATGACTGCGCAGAAGGCCCAGAATGTGGTCTGAGCGGTCGAAGCCGACATGGTCTGGATGCGGAACGAGAAGAAGAAGACGAAAGCCAGCGGTGCCAGCATCACGACCCACTTCAGCGGCGTCGAAAAGATCGGCACGTAGAGCGCCGGGGTCGAGCCGACGAAGTAGGCGATCAGACCGGTGACCACCAGGCCTGCGCCCATATAGTTGTAGACGCGCAGCATGTGCTGGCGGAGACCTTCGTCATAAAGGGCACCAGCCTGTGCCTGGCTGTTATAGCCAAAACGGTTCTGCATGGGATCCATCCTGAATTACCTCCTTGGGATGTTAGTACAGAGTACGGGCGAGCTTCCGTGCTGTGTTTGCCAGCGCGTCCGCATCATTGGTTTCAGCGATCAGGGCATAGGCGACTTCGCCGATCTGCCAGAAGGCTGCATTGGTGTTCCCTTGTTGTGTCATCAGGACATTCTGGACCGCAAAGGTGCCAGGTCTGACAGCAAACAGGGACATTCTGTTACCTTCCTCGGCCTCAACGGCGAGTTCGACACTCGGTCCGAAGGCGGAAGGGAAAATCTGTGCATCCGAGACGCGCCATTCGCCCGGAAGTTCTGGAAGCACGATGGCGGTGGCCGAGCGGATATCAGCCGGATCATAGGTTGGTGACTGGATCTGCGACGACATCTGACGACGCAGTGCCTCTGTCTGATGGGCCTTGACGGCCTCATGCACGAAATCCGGAGCCGGGACGGACGCAACAACTTCGGACACGCCCAAAGGTCCAAAGGCGCTATGGGCCATCCAGCCCGCGCCCACGAACATGGCAATCATCGCGGCACGGCGAAACACATCAAGGCTGCGGTGCCGAAGGAATGAACGTTCCAGCCGGCGGGCTGCTTCCCGCGTTTCCATGCGATTGGCACTTTGAAGGCCGGCGAGGGCAAGACGAAGCTCATCGCGGACGCGAAGATCGGCCATGACCTTCGCGGCAACATCGGGTCGCTCCGAAAGATAGGCCTCGACCTCGATGCGGCGGGCAACATCGAGCTGGTCGTCGACATAAGCGTGGAGGTCGGCCTCTACCACGGGATCATGACTGGTCATCGGGAGCAACTCCTCCAACGATACGAAGATGTGGGATTTTGCCGGCGTCGCTGTCGCCTTCGAGGGCGCGCAAGCGTGCGCGGGCGCGAGAAATGCGTGACATAAGTGTCCCGATCGGGATGCCTAGAACATCAGCAGCTTCCTGGTAGGAAAGCTCCTCGATCGCCACCAGGTGCAGCGCCTCCCGCTGTTCTTCGGGCAATGTCAGGAAGGCCTTACGGACCTGCGCAAGGCGCACGGAATGTTCCTGGTCTGCCGGGGCGACGTGTTCCAGCAGGTCAAGGCTTTCTTCTGCCCGACGATCCTGCGATCTGAGTTTTCGCAACCGGTCGATATGGGTGTTGTGGAGGATGGAGAGGAGCCAGTTGCGTGCCCCGCGCTCTGGCTGGAATGTCGACTGCCGTTCCAGTGCACGCACCAGACTGTCATGGACCAAGTCTTCCGCTTCGTCTGCGTTACGCACCAGTGACATCGCGTAGCGTCGCAGCGCAGCGAGCTGTCCGATGATGTTGAGCGGTGGTGCGACTTTCTTCATGACCTGTATACGAAAGCCATCGAAGGTTTATTCCGGTCAATCCAAATATTTTTTCTAGGGACTGATGGCCCAGCCTAACGCAGCGACGGCACCGGCTACCAATCCGCCTGAGACAGAAATCGCGATTATGCCGACCAACATCCCTGCAAGGAGTGCCAGGCCATCGCGTTCCATGAGGCCAAGCGCAATCAGCACCAAAGCTGCCACCGGCAGGAAATTGCCAAAAGGAATGGGCAAGGCGACAGCCACGGCGAGTATGAAAACCGGGATACCGCTCAAAGCATGACCAATTCGACCGGTGAGCGGTTTCATTCGTCTTGGCTGCAGAATGTATTCCAGCTTTCTGACAAGCGGTGCGGTATAGCGCACGAAGATTTCTATCACCTTGGCAGACAGGTGACGGCGTCCAAGGATTGAAGGCAGCCATATCCTCCGGTTCCCGAACATGATCTGGAACGACACAATCGCAAGGCAACTGCCGAACACCATGCCGAAGGGCCCAGGGATAGGGGTCAGGGCCGGGAGCGAGAGAATCAGGATGGTGAAAGCGATGCTGGTCCGGCCCATCGCGGACAACAGCTGGTCGATTGTCATCGATCCCTGCAATTTCGCCTGCTTGACCAGCGCTTCCAGCCGCAAAGATGCGGTCATACCCGGTCGGGGCTTGATAGTTTCCTCGGTGTCCACATCTGCTCCACAAGACTGATGTGGCGCTTATGTATGTTGCCACCAGCCACAGACAAGCAGATGACCTTCACAGGATTATGACCCGCGGGCAATCCTCCGGGCCATGCCGCGAAAGGTGTCGTCATCATCCGGTTTTTCGATGGCTCCGGCCAGAGCCAGCAGCTCGATTGGAAAGAGTACCGCCTTCCGGTTGGCATCGGACATCGGCGAGCTTTCAAAATCCCGTTCGGCACGTTGTCTTGCATCATTCATGGCAGCACCAACGTCTTCTTCCGAGAGCATGCCTTTTGCCACCATCTGGCGGATGAGGGCAAAGAGGGCCAGGTAAAGGCCCTCCAGTTGCGGGTTAGCAGTATTCATCAACTTGCCCTCGATCTACGACTTGTGCTTCGGATCATGTGTGTGATGAATGTCCCGTTCACCGCCGCCACCGGATACACGGCTATGGTCCTTGTCGTCGGGGATCGGTGGCGGCTTTTCGATGTGCAAAGGTTCTTTTGCATTCTCGTGCGATGCACCCGGGCCACCTTGACGGATGGTGGCGGGGCTCTTGGATGAAGTCGACATCAATGCCTCCTATCTGTCCTGCTGGTAACCCTGATGGGTGGTGTTGACCTTGCTGTTGCCCTGCTGGCCGATCTTGTCCGGATTGGCCTCAGCGCCACGTGCTTCACGGTCGGTCGGATCGACCTTGGCCTTGTCGCCAATGTCCTTGGGGCTTCGGTTTTCTTCCGGGATGGGTGGTAGTCGGCTGTTCATCTGCCTTCTCCTCAGTGTTCACCGATTCTGATGTGGCGCGCCCGCGCTCTTGCTTTCCGGTGCGTGAGCGTTTTTGTCCTGCTCCGCACGCTCCTGACGTTCAAGCTCGCGTTCGATCGTCTTTCGGTCGCCTTCTGGCGGGTCCGGCTGCAGTCGATGCAGTTCGGTCTTCATCGGTGCCTCCATTTGTTATCCTCTGATCTTCGAACGTCTGCCGCCCTGACCGGTTCCCCGCTGAGGCCGATTGATGGCGTCCGTGTTTGACGGAACATGGTCTTGCCTCCGCAGGTTCGGTTTCAGGCAGCTCGAACAAAGGAGGACCCGCCATGCAGGACGAGGACACAAGGCGGAAGATCGAGAAAAAGCAGGAAGTTTCCGAAAAGATCCCGCCAGAGGGGCCGCATGCCAAGGACCACCTGACGGATGAAGAAAAGACCCCTGGTACGGGATCGCTGCCTGATCGGCGCAAAGGCGAGGCTGACGTCGGACCCGACTAACCAGTTAGAAAACAGGGGCCGATCGGATTTGATCGGCCCCTGCTACATTTTGCTCAAGGTGAAGCGCTGCGGTCTAGTCCGCGTGCCGGCTTTCCTGTGCAAGCTCAAGCCGGTTGAACCGGATTGATGACCAGAGCGATACGCCGATCAGGGCAGCGCCCCCAAGCCCCGTTATCACTTCCGGAATGTGGACCAGCGTCTGGCAATACATGATCACGGAAAGGATCAGGATTGCGTAGAAGGCACCATGTTCAAGATAGCGATACTCAGCCAGAGTGCCTTTTTCTACAAGCATGATCGTCATGGAGCGGACATACATGGCGCCGATGCCGAGGCCAATCGCGATGATGAAGAGGTTCTGGGTGAGGGCGAAAGCACCAATCACGCCGTCGAATGAGAAACTGGCATCGAGGACTTCAAGATAGATGAAAGCGCCAAGGCCACCTTTTGCGGCCTCTGCCAGTGTTTTCTGGGAGGCATCAAGAAGGCCGCCTATGACTTCAACGGCGAGGAAGGTGAGCAGACCGTAAATCGCCGAATAGACGAAGGTTGTCGCCTCTTCGCCTTCAAGCAGGTTTGAGAACAGGAGTATGAGCAGAAGCACCAGGGCGATTTCGATCCCCTTGATGGAGGCCGATCGCGCCATATGGCTTTCGAGCCATTCGATCCAGTGGATGTCCTTCTCATGGTCGAAGAAATAGGTGAGCCCCACCATCATCAGGAAGGTGCCGCCGAAAGCCGCGATCGGAAGATGGGCATCATTCATGATCCGCGCATATTCTGCCGGTTCACGTGCCGCGAGTAGCACCGCGTCGATCGGCCCAATGCCAGCGGCTATGACCACGATGAGAAGCGGGAAGAAAATGCGCATGCCGAAAACGGCAATCAATATGCCCCAGGTCAGGAACCGCTGCTGCCAGACCGGTGTCATGTCCTTGAGCTTGTTGGCATTGACGATCGCGTTGTCGAAGGAAAGCGAGATTTCCAATACTGCAAGGACGGCACAGATGAAGAACACCGTCGCCATTCCGTCAAGGGTGCCGGAGATCTGCCAGCCAAGGACTGCGCCGAGTATGAGGCCGATGGCCGTGACGATAAATGCCCACCTGAAATAGGTCAGGGAGGATTTGTCGGTTCCCAGGGTAGCGGGCTGGCTCATTGTCTTGCCTCCCTGAGACGCGGAAATTCTCTTGCGCATGGTGATGTGCGGTGCGCCCTGCACGCATCCGCCTGATGGATGTTCTGGATTGTCATTTGCGTGAATCCGCCGGCTTCTTGCTGGCGGTACCGACATCGCGAGAGCGCCGTGCGAACTCTCGCCAGAGGGGCCCGGCACCTGGTTTGATCGCAACGGCCGCTGAACTCCGTTTCGAACACATTCTTGTTACCAAAGCTTCGGCGAAGGTCAAGGTTGACGCGTCTAATGGCGGCCAGATTGTCAACGGAACGCGAAGACACATCCTCATTTGTTGCCCCAATCGCATCCTTTGGCCCGGTTTGGCGTTAGGAATCTGGAAGCCAAATGCAGGAAGACTAATGGACGCCTTCAACTTGAAACGTTTCCTGTCGCCACAGGATGCCGTCATCACGGCCGTCATGTCGGAGCTTCTCGCCGGCACAAAGTCCAGTCACTGGATGTGGTTTATATTTCCGCAAATGCGCGGACTGGGCACCTCCCAGACAGCTCAGTTCTATGGGATTCGCTCCCTGACGGAGGCCCAAGCCTATCTTCGGCATCCGGTGCTTGGCGAGCGGTTGCGATTATGCACCAGAACCGTTCTGTTAATTGACGGGTCCTCGGCGCGCGAGATCTTTGGGGTGCCGGATGACATGAAATTTCGCTCATCGATGACATTATTCGATGCAGCTGAAGGCGGTAGCGGCGATCATCTCTACCGTCTTGCGCTCGAGCGCTTCTTCAACGGTCATCAGGATCAATTGACGCTTCGACTTCTCGAAAACACTCATTCCGCACCGTGATTATTGGATGAATAGCCAGAGCGTTGCTGACCGTACACAGGTCGTCCGCTCTTTGGACAATGTGGTCAAGCATGTCTGCAGACAGCTCACCGGTTACGACTATATCCGCGTATATGGCGCTGAGCCTGCTCTTGTCGGCGGCATCCTTCTCAGCCGTCACATCCACGGTGACTTCGGTCAGGTAGGAGTTTTGGCCATGTTCGCGGGCCGCTATCCGCACGCTCATTGAAAGGCAGGATGCAAGTGCGGCCAATAACAAATCAAGGGGGTTGAAGCCTGCTTCTTCCGCTCCCGTGGCGATACGAATCTCGCCGCCGGTTCTCGATCGGATGTGAGGGTAGCCACGCGCTCCGAGAGTGGCCACCGCTCCGATTGGTCGATCCTTGCCAACAGCCATGCGCTGTCCCCCTCATCTCAAACGCCTGGAGGCTAGACTTTGCGCTACGCCGCAAGCAAGTGCGTTATTCAGATGCTGTTGCCGATGCGGGCAGTGCCGGTCTGGCCGTTGTCGCGGGTCCATTTGAGCCGGGTCTGATCAATGCGTTGCAGTTCGAAGCACATGGCAGCGCCGCGATACCAACTCGTGAACTGTTGGCAAAGCCTGTCACCATTGATCCACCAGCGACCTGTGTCGTTTGGCTTGGCAAAACGACCCAACCCCAAGGCTTCACCCGATCCATCGACTTTCCCGTCTCGGCGGTAGTTCAAGGGAAATTCGCCGCCAAATGGTGTGGCGAGGTAGATACGCTTGCCGATGATATCCGACTTGATGTCATCGGCTGTAAAGCGTTCCGTTGCCAGTGCTGCCGGCACTGAAAGCATGATTGCAAACAGAGCCAATAAGGTTTTCCTCACATATTCGAGCATGCTTCGATCTCCCGTCCATGGAGTTTTGAACATTGCGCTCAGATACGTGTGATCCTCGTCTGCGGATCATCATGTCTTTGATGGACCCTGGTCCCGGCGCGGGCCTGTGAACTCACGCGCCTGGTCCAGTATCCAATGAGAAAATGCAGTGGCCGGGCCATAAGCCATCTTTGAGAGCGGTCGGACCAGATAGTAGGCACTGGAGCTTTTGACTTCATGGTTCCAGGCGCGAACGAGTTGGCCGTTTTCCAGTTCCGGCTCGATCAGGAAGGTTGGGACAAGGGCGATACCGAGCCCTGCAAGGCAGGCCTGCACGACATTGGAGAATTGTTCAAAGCGCATGCCGCCGCCGCGCCCGCCCGCTATGTCGAGGCTATCAAACCAGTGTTCCCAGGCCCTCGGTCGGGAGGCCATGTCGAAAAGCGGCTTGCTCAACAGGTCCTGTGGGCTTGCGATCGGGTTTTCTGCGAGGAAGCTCGGGCTGCAAACGGGCACGACGAATTCCTGCATCAGGAACTGACATTCGGTTCCGGGCCAGTTCGGCTCGCCGATATGGATGGCAGCGTCGAGCCCTGATCCCTCAAACTCGAATTGTCCTATACGGGTTGCGAAATCGATGATGACAGCGGGGTTGCGCTTTAGGAAATCGGGAATGCGCGGCATCAGCCAGCGGGTGCCAAATGTCGGCAGTATTGCAAGACGCAGGTGTGTGTCGTCACGGGTTGCCATGGCCTCCAGCGAGAGCGTACGGATTGTCGCCAGCGCATCGCCGATCCCCTTTGCATAGGTTTGGCCGATCGCCGTCAATTCGACGCCGCGATTGGTGCGCTCAAAAAGCTTCACGCCCAGCTGGTCTTCCAGCAGACTGATCTGTCGGGAAATGGCACCTTGTGTCAGAGCCAGTTCGTTTGCCGCAGCCGAGAAGCTGCCAAGCTTCGCGACGGAATCGAAGGCGGCGAGTGCACTGGTGGAAGGCAGGAAGCGGCGTTGATGAGTGAGCATCCGTTATGAATAGACCTGATGGCCACATGAGTAAACATGGCTTGTAATTGGTTTTGTTATGAGCAAACTGCGGGTCAAATCGAAAAGGAATTGATTGATGAGCGAAATGCGCCCCTTCTCCTGGTCCGACCCTTTCCTGATGGCTGACATGCTGAATGAAGACGAACGCATGATTCAGCAAGCAGCTCACGACTTTGCCCAAGGCGAACTCATGCCGCGTGTCAGCGAAGCCTATCTTGAGGAGACTGTTGCGCCGGAATTGTTCCGGATGATGGGGCAGGCCGGGCTTCTTGGTGTCACTCTTCCGGAAAAGTATGGAGCAGCCGGGGCAAGTTATGTCTCCTACGGTCTCGTGGCGCGTGAAGTTGAGCGCGTTGATTCCGGTTACCGTTCGATGATGAGCGTTCAGTCGTCCCTGGTGATCTATCCGATCCATGCCTACGGCTCCGAAGAGCAAAAGGACAAGTATCTGCCGGGTCTCGTTTCCGGTGAGCTGATCGGTTGCTTTGGCCTCACTGAACCTGATGCCGGCTCAGATCCCGGAGGCATGAAAACCCGGGCGGAGAAGATCGAGGGCGGCTATCGGCTGCGCGGATCGAAGATGTGGATCTCGAATTCGCCGATTGCAGATGTCTTTGTCGTCTGGGCGAAGTCCGAGGCGCATGGTGGCGACATCCGCGGCTTCATTCTTGAGAAGGGGATGAAGGGGCTTTCAGCACCGAAGATCGGCGGCAAGCTTTCCCTGCGCGCCTCCGTGACGGGCGAAATCGTGATGGATGGTGTCGAGGTCGGAGAAGACGCTCTGCTGCCGAATGTATCGGGTCTCAAAGGTCCTTTTGGCTGCCTTAATCGCGCACGCTATGGCATTGCCTGGGGCGTTCTGGGCGCTGCCGAAGATTGCTGGCACCGCGCGCGCCAATATGGCCTTGATCGCAAACAGTTCGGCAAACCGCTTGCCGGTACGCAGCTTTTCCAGAAGAAGCTTGCTGACATGCAGACAGAGATTTCGCTGGGCCTGCTTGGATCATTGCGGGTCGGGCGCCTGATGGATGAACATCAGTTTGCGCCAGAGATGATCTCCATCGTCAAGCGTAACAATTGCGGCAAGGCGCTTGATGTCGCCCGAATGGCCCGAGATATGCACGGCGGAAATGGTATTCAGATCGAGTATCACGTTATGCGCCATGCGCAGAACCTCGAAACGGTGAATACATATGAAGGAACCCATGATGTGCATGCGCTGATTCTTGGTCGTGCACAGACTGGAATTCAGGCGTTCTTCTAACAGCAAGGGCCTACCAGAGTAATTTTGCCCCGTCACTTATTGCGGGTTTCAGGGGCAAATTGTTACATTATTGCGGCATTCATCAAAAACAGTCTCCTCAATTCAGTCTTTCCCTCTCGATCTTGCCTAGTTTTTCTGCCTAATTTGTTGCCATACACTGGTGGCATGGCGGTTATGCCAAGCAGGGCGAGCGAGTGGATTGGTTCACGGCGCTTCGTGATGGGGGACCTGAATGTATACGATATATGTTCTGAACGATGCGGACCTGGACCAGTTCCGTGAGGAGTTTTCTTGGCTGAACTTCCCGCCCACTGTTTGCCAAGTCAGTGTATACCTTGGTGACCTTGGAGATGTGGCGCGTGTTGAAGCCTGTACCCGCGGTGCTCAAGGGGAATTGCTAGAGTACGATATTGATGCGTTGGGTGGGCGTACCATGCTGGGGCTGTTGCGTTTTGCTCCGCGTGGAACGAAGCTGACGGATGACTGTCCTGAAGAAGTGTTGGTTCGTGAGCTGCTGGAGCGCCTGCCCATCGCGGATGGAAGCAAATCCCTTCAAGATGTTAATCTGGAGCGACGATCCCTACTCGACAAAGCCTATGCGCGGATACTCGAAATCGCGGACGAAAAGTTCTGTGAGGCGATTCAAGAATCCGACAGTGCTGTCGAGAAAAATCGTCTGGAACGAATCCGCCAATCCCTGCCGGCCAGCATTGCCGAGGTCAAGGACGCTCATCGTGGGCTTTTTGTCGAGATTGATCTCTGGCGCCTCGTAGCGATTGTCAGGGATGAATATTCTTTGCCAGCTGACTATGATCCAGTCGTGATTGATCCCGATTCCAAGGTGCCGAAATCCAGGGCGTCTGCTCTTGAGGTCGCGACCCAAGCCGATCCGATCATTGAGGCCATTTTCGATCTATCGCCTGTTGCATTCTCGATTTCAACCATCGGCGAGAAACGCTCACGCTATGTCCGGGTCAACCGTAAGTATCTTGAACTTATTGGCAAGAATTGGGACGAGCTCGCGGGTAGTGAGATGGTTTCCTCCGGCGTCGTTGTCGACAGCGATGACGGTCGTGCGGAGCGCTTGGCAATGCTTGATTCTGAAGGTGGCTATAGTGGCAAGAAAGCACAGATCCGTAATGCCAGAGGTGAGATCATTCCCGTGATCATATCTGCACGTCGACTTTTTCTCAGTGGCCAGTTCTATGATTTTGAAGTTCTGGTCCCGGAAAAGGAAACCTAATCGCGCCGAAGGAGGGTGAATGATCGTCCCTGCATGGCGATCGCTTCGCCCTCAGCGATGATGTCTCCACTTCGATCGACTGACTCTGTCGAGATTTCCAATCTCCATCTTGATCCACCCGTCTTCGGTGTCCGAAAGTTGATTGCCTCGGCTTGAGGATTGAACAGCATGAGCACCTCTGTCCATTCCTCTGGTGCGTCACGCAAGTCCGGACGCAAGAGCCTGAGGGCTAGCGGATTGCCATCAAGCCAGTGTTCCGGGCGCTGATGGCCGCCCTTTACATTGAACCAATCGATGATGAGCCCATCTCGCCAATCGGAGCGACGTAGCAGAGGTTGTGCCTTGCGGAGTGCGATCAGACGCCTGGTGAAGTCCCGCAAATCTTCGCAGGACTGAGGCAGGCCTTCCCAATGAAGCCAACTCAGTTCGTTGTCCTGGCAGTAGCTGTTGTTATTGCCCAACTGAGAACGGCCAAATTCATCTCCGCCCAAAAGCATGGGAGTACCGTGAGAGAAAAAGAGCGTGGCGAGAAAATTCCGCTTCTGGCGTTCGCGTAGCTCAATGATGTCGGTATTGTCGGTCGGCCCCTCAGCGCCATAGTTGTGACTTAGATTGTGATTGTGGCCATCGTTGTTGTCTTCACCATTCGCCTCGTTGTGCTTCTGATCATAGGAGACGAGGTCGTTCAGTGTGTAACCGTCGTGGGCCGTCACGAAGTTCACGCTGGCCCAGGGGCGGCGGCCCCTCTGGTCATAGATGTCTCCGGAGCCGAGCAGGCGGGCCGCGAAGTCCGGCGCGGAATTCTCGCCATTGAGCCAGTATTCGCGCGTAGAGTCGCGATATTTGTCATTCCATTCCGCCCAACCAGGCGGAAAGCCGCCAACCTGGTAACCGCCTGGGCCAATGTCCCAGGGCTCACCGATCAGCTTGACCCGTGAGAGTACCGGATCCTGTGCCACTGCATCGAAGAAGCCTCCCCGCTGATCGAAGCCGCCCGGTTCGCGCCCCAGGATGGTGCCGAGATCGAAGCGAAAGCCATCTACATGCATCTCTTCCGCCCAGTAGCGGAGGGAATCCATGATCATCTGCAGGACGCGGGGATGGGATGTATTGATCGTGTTTCCGGTGCCCGTGTCATTGATGTAGTAGCGGTGATTGTCCGGCAGAGTGCGGTAGTAGGAGAAATTGTCGATGCCCTTGAAGGAAAGCGTCGGACCGAGCTCATTTCCTTCCGCAGTGTGGTTATAAACCACGTCAAGGATCACCTCGATCCCGGCATCGTGAAAGGCGCGGACCATTTCCCGGAAACCTGCCAAGCCTTTCGGCCCATAATAGCGACTGGCCGGCGAGAAGAAGCCTAGGGTGTTATAGCCCCAGTAATTGGCAAGCCCCTTTTCGCGAAGATGCCCGTCGTCGGGGAACGAATGAACTGGCATCAGTTCGACAGAGGTGATGCCGAGGCTGCGGATGTAATCAACAGCAGCCTTGTGTCCAAGGCCGTCAAATGTGCCGCGCAGCTCGGCGGGAATTGCCGGATTCAGTTGCGTGAAACCCTTCACATGGGTTTCGTAGACAATCGCGTCTGCCCAAGGGATACGATTGAACACCTTTGGCTCAATGCTCGCTGCCGGGTCGATTATCCGACATTTCGGCATAAAGGGGCCGCTGTCGATCGTGCTGAAGGAAAGATCCTTGTCCGCTGCGTCGAGATCGTAACCAAAATGCGCTTTGCTCCAGTTTATTCCGCCAACGATCTCCCGAGCATACGGGTCGAGCAGCAGCTTGTTCGCGTTGAAGCGATGGCCATTGACGGGATCATGTGGGCCATGGACCCGATAACCATAAAGCATACCGGGTTTCACCTCCGGCAGGTATGCGTGCCAGACCTCATTGGTGTATTCCCGAAGCTCAACGCGGGTGATTTCTGTCTCGCCGCTGTCGTCGTAGAGGCAGAGCTCGACCCTGTCCGCATGGGCTGAAAAGAGAGCGAAGTTGGTGCCTTCTCCGTTGTAGATGGCTCCAAGGCGTTGCCATTCGCCGGCCTCGACCGACCACTGCTTGCTGCTGGCGTCCATGCGTTCCCCCGTATTCAGCGTGACCACCATCAATTCCCATCCTCCCTGATTGTTCCCGATGCAGGCGATGAAGCAACCGGCTGGCGAGACAGTGCTGAGGTGGAACCCTTCGGTATCCCACAAGTTTTCAGGTCATACCAATCATCAGGCCAGGATACCGAGCAATGCCCGCAAAATCGAAAGCACAGCAGAAGGCGGCCGGTGCCGCTCTTTCAGCGAAACGGGGAGATACGAAGAAGAGCGACCTTAAGGGAGCCTCCCGGAGCATGGTGGAAAGCATGTCGGAGAAGGAGTTGGAAGAGATGGCCTCCACGAGCCGTAAAGGCAAACCCGCGCACGTATCGCACAAGTGATAAGGGATGAACAAGTGACAATGAACCTTGAAGGCAAGACGGCTCTGGTAACCGGCGCCGGCTCCGGCATTGGGCGGGCGACCGCGTTGCGCCTGGCAAAAGACGGTGCATTTGTCGGGCTGTTGAGCCGGACTGAGGATGAGCTTGAGGAAACGCTACATGCGCTAAAGGAATGTGGCGGTCGCGGTCGGGTTTTGCTGGGTGACGTCGGCGAGGATCAGGATGTCCGGTCAGCTGTCAACGATCTGATTTCTGCTCGAGGGGCGCTCGATATCGTTGTGGCGAATGCCGGCATTAACGGGACCTGGGCGCCGATTGATGATCTGAAGCCTGAAGAGTTTGACAAGACGGTCTCGGTCAATCTTCGTGGGACCTATCTCACGCTTCACCACACGGTGCCCCAACTCAAGAAGAATGGCGGTTCGATTGTGGTGGTTGCATCCATCAACGGCACCCGCACATTCTCCTCGCCGGGCGCGACGGCCTATTCCGCCACGAAGGCCGCGCAAGTCGCCATGGTGCAGCAGCTGGCGCTTGAGCTTGGCCGCCACCGCATTCGGATCAATGCTGTCTGTCCCGGTGCCATCGATACGGAAATCGGGGACAATACCGATATTCGCAAGGCTGATGAAAGCGGCGTTTCCGTGGAGTGGCCGAATGGCGACATACCGTTGACCGGAGGAGAATCGGGTACTGCTGACGAGGTTGCTGATGTGATCGGTTTCCTGGTGTCGGATTTGGCGCGTCATGTGACGGGCAGCCCGATCTGGATTGATGGCGGGCAGAGCCTTCTTAGATAGGCCCCCTCATAAGCCAAGGCTTGCGCCGATGACGGTCGGCGCCAGCCCTTTTTGCATCAGACTGAACCTCGCTCAGGTCGAGCCTGGGGTCGAAGTGTAGGCGGCCGACACGGGATCGCTCGCTGGAAAGCTGTCTTCAATGCCTTCTTCGAGAGCGCTGCCGCCCCTTTGGTTCTTATCGGCACGTTCCTGTCTGACGCTCTGGACGGCGGGCGAGACATCATCGCCTGCATTCCGCTCATTTCCGGAAGCCTCGGACAGATCAAATGCAGCCAGCTGAAGCAAAACAACCCTGGCCTTCTGGACGGCATTCTCCTGTGTCAGGGAGCTGTCTTCCGTCTCGGCCATTTCCACCGTTACTGTCTCACCTCCGTCGCCGCTGAAGACGACGGTCACGCCTTTGCCTCGACCCTCTTTTTCATGGTTACCGTTTAAAACCTTCGTCCCGATGAGCTGCATTTTTCTTGCTCCTGACTTTGCTGTTTCAGTTGAGAAACGCTCGGTGCCGGTTCTCAGTTCCAGCAAGTGGCTTCGGAAGTCTCACCGATACAACTGGGGCAGATCGGACAAAATCTGTGTTAAGCCCCTGTTTACCATCATATTTAGTATTTTACTGAAATCTGAACAAATGTGCTGCGCATACGTTCTGGGGTCAAAGGAGATCAGCCATGCGAGCAGCAAAGCACCCACTGGCCATCGATACGATCCTCATCGTTGAGGACGATGTCTTCATTTCCATGGACGCCGCCGACGCCGTTGCCGGGGCCGGTGTGAACGTCATCACGGCCGAAACGGTCAGGGATGCGCTCGACATTCTCGAGAACGAGCATATCTCGGCTGCCATCCTCGATTTCAACGTACGCGATGGCGATGTGACCCCGGTCGTTCGGCAGTTGCGTCGTCTTGGAATTCCCTTCCGGATCGTATCCGGGTCGCCACTGAAAGAGATCGAAGCCAATGGGATTCCGCAGGAACTCTGCGCGCCAAAACCGGCCGATTACGTGAAGGTGCTGGCGTCTCTCATGTGTGATCGGCCCTGGACAAAGCTGCGTTCACGTCACTGATTGCGGCTCATCAGCCGTTCGAGGGTACGCTCGACGACATCGACCATTACCATGGTCTGGTGGTCGACCTCGATGTTCAGCCGGTCGCCCGGCTTGTAACGCGGAAAAGTCGTCTGGCGCAGTGTCTCGGGGATCAGATTGATGACAAATGTGTCATTCTCTGCCTCGGCCACAGTCAGACTTGCGCCGTTGACTGCAAGATAGCCGCGCTTGAATACATATTTCGCCCATTCTTCCGGAAGGCGGAAGGTAATGTGAGCGCCCGGCATCTCAAATTTTGCATCAACCAGTTCCGCCGTCGTCGCAATGTGACCGGCGATTGCATGGCCGCCATTCTCATCGTTCGGCTTTGCGGATCGCTCGATATTGACGACATCGCCTTCCTTCACGGAGCCGAGATTGGTTCGCTCCAGCGTCGCATCCATGGCATCAAAGGTCACGGTCGTTCCTGCGATCGAGGTGGCCGACAGGCAAACGCCCTCAACAGCCACGCTGCCGCCAATTTGCAGGTCGGTGAGCAGGCGTTCGGGAAAGTCGATGTGAAATTCGGTGTAGCCATCATGGCGGATGGTCTTCAGAACGGGTGCGATGGCCTGAACAATTCCGGTATACATACATGCTTCCTTGTGAACGACACGCCTTAGATAGTCGTCATCCTGTCAAAACCAATGGTCATCTGAAGTCCACAGTGTTTAGCATTCCCGCTCCAAAGGAACAGCATATCCATGTGGCGGTTCGAAACTCTGCGCAGTTGCCCTGACGAAGTTGCGCATTCTATATCTTCCATTCCGCCTTGTCGTCA
The DNA here is from genome assembly GCF_005860795.2 of Peteryoungia desertarenae. Classification (GTDB taxonomy): domain Bacteria; phylum Pseudomonadota; class Alphaproteobacteria; order Rhizobiales; family Rhizobiaceae; genus Allorhizobium; species Allorhizobium desertarenae. Next base: position 201,603 of record NZ_CP058350.1, on the reverse strand, counting down.
TTCCGTCACCTCCCATTCCTAGTGTCCCAGCATGTCAAAGATCCTTACCATCGCACTCAATCCTGCCATCGACATTTCCAGCGATGCAGAGACGGTCCGTCATACCCACAAGACACGGACACACAATCAGCAGCAGTTCCCCGGTGGCGGCGGCGTCAATGTCTCACGCGTCATTTCGGAGCTCGGTGGGCGCAGCGAACTGGTGTTCCTGTCCGGTGGAGCGACCGGTCAATTGCTGGAGGCCATGCTGAAGCCGCTGGCAATTGATGCCAGACCGGTGCCGATCCATGATCCCGTCCGGATTGCCTATGCGGTGCATGAAACCTCGACAAATCTGGAGTACCGTTTTGTTCCTGAGGGGCCGCTGGTCACTGACGAGGAACTTGCTCCTGTTTTCGAGATTATCAGGGACGCGCAGGCGCAATACATCGTTGCCAGCGGGAGCCTGCCGCGCGGTGTTGCCAATGACACCTATGTAAAGATTGCCGAGATTGCCCGAGAGACGGGATCGAAGCTGATCCTTGATACCTCGGGCGCTGCGCTCACGATGACGCTTGATCGCGGGCAGGTCTTCCTGGTCAAACCGAGCCTTGGCGAGATTGAGGCATGCCTTGGGTTCAAGCTTGACCATGACAGTGTTGGCCCTGCGGCCCAGGAGATTGTCCGCCGCGGCAGTGCGAGACACATCGCGGTGTCCCTTGGAGGAGACGGCGCAATCCTGGTGTCCGAGGATCGGATCATTCGCGCTCCGGCCATCCCCGTTGCGGTGCAGTCTGCCGTTGGCGCCGGAGACAGCTTTGTTGCCGGTATGACTTGGTCGCTGGCCGCCGGCCAAGGAATTGAGGAGGCTTTCCGCTTTGGAATGGCAGCAGGCGCGGCTGCAGTCATGACTGCGGGGACGGAGCTTTGCCGCCGACAGGATGTGCTTGACCTGTACCGCGCGGCTGAGGCCTGACATCGCTGCAGGCTCCATCAAACATGAGTTAATTTTTCTTATTTTCGCGCTTTGGTGACGATAATTACTTGTCTTGAATACTCATGTTTATTATGGGGTGGGACTACAACCAAGACCTCCTTCGCCGGGGTCTATTCCGACAGTCCTCACCCAAGGAGCCGTCAGTGTTGCTCACATCCATGGGACGTTCCATTCGCTTGTTTGGATTCCTCTCCCTGATCCTGATTTTTGCTGGCGCAAGTCAGGCGCAGGAGAATACGGGTCCGGCAACGTCTGCTCCCGATGCCTCTACCACTCTAGTCTCGCCGGATCTTGCAAGACCTCAGGGAGCGAACAGCGTAGACGCCGCGCCGGTGGTAGGCGCACCCGCATCCGTATCGCCTGCTGCGGCTTCTGCATCTCCTGTCGTTGCTGCACCAGCGGCTACACAGAGACTGATCGGTCAACAGAGTGCTGATCCCGTGGCTCAACCGAGTGCCGGAGTTGAGGACCCTGCTGCTTCGGGCACGGCAACTGCTGGTCCGGTTTCAACTGGGGTAGCGCCTGTATCCGCCGATGAGACGGCTGTTCGCGCCGCGAACGTTGAGGCCGGCGCCGCTCCTGAAGACACCGCATCGGCTGCATCTGCGGCCCATGGCATACACGATCTTTCCCCCTATGGCATGTATATGGCTGCTGACTGGGTGGTGAAGGCGGTCATGATCTCGCTTGCCGTCGCCTCGGTGCTGACCTGGACCGTTTGGCTTGCCAAGTCCCTGCATCTTTTTGGCGCGCGGGGCAGGGCAAAGCGTGGTCTGCGTGCTGTCGTGAAGGCCCGGACGCTGGATGAGGTCATGGATCAGCTCGGCCAACGTGGTGGTGTCGTCGCCACCATGGTTCGCGCCGCGAAGCGTGAAGTGACGATGTCGGATGCCGCCATCGATCAGGCTGGCGGCAGCGGTGTCAAGGAACGTGTTGCCTCAGCCCTCGGTCGCATCGAGGCCGCTGCCGGTCGCAACATGTCGAAGGGCACGGGCGTCTTGGCCAGCATTGGCTCGACTGCGCCTTTTGTCGGCCTGTTCGGTACGGTTTGGGGCATCATGAATTCCTTCATCGGCATCGCCGAAACACAGACAACCAACCTTGCCGTTGTTGCGCCAGGTATCGCGGAAGCTTTGCTTGCCACCGCGATTGGCCTTGTGGCCGCTATTCCAGCCGTCATCTTCTACAATCAGTTTGCGCGTTCCGTGACCGGCTATCGCCAGTTGATTGCCGATGCGGGCGCCGGCATCGAACGGCTTGTCAGTCGCGATCTCGATTTCCGCAAGAATGGGCAACGTCATCAGCGTGACACTGCTCCTGTTGCTGCGGAGTAAAGACGATGGCTGGTGGCATTCGGGAAAACTCGGGCGACGATCTGCCAGAAAACCACGAGATCAACGTGACGCCGTTCATCGATGTCATGCTTGTTCTGCTCATCATCTTCATGGTGGCAGCGCCGTTGTCGACGGTCGATGTGAATGTGGACCTCCCGGCCTCATCGGCAGAGCCTGCGCAGCGTCCGGACGAGCCGGTCTATGTGACCTTGAAACCGGATCTGACTCTCGCCATTGGCAACGATCCAGTGGCGCGCGAGCAGCTTGGCGTCGAGGTCGAGCGGGCGACCGGCGGCAACAAGGATGCCCGGATCTTCTTGCGGGCTGACAAGGCGGTCGACTACGGCAGCTTCATGGAGGTCATGAACCTTCTGCGCAATGCAGGCTATCTCAAGATCGCCCTGGTTGGTCTGGAGGCTTTGCCGACCCCGGTTGCTACCGGCTCCGACGAGGGCAGCACGGAGACCTCAGCGGAGGCGGTTGTGGAGCCGCAGCCATGACAGAGGGCGGACTTATCCGGTCGCGTGCTGGGGTCGTCGGCGAATGGGCACTGTGGACGAGCGCCGCTTTTCTTGTTTTTGCCGCCCATGCCGGGGCCGTGGCCTTTCTGATGCGCGAGCCGGCGATGGAAGCGGCTGACAGTGGCTCACCGCCGGCAATCATGATCGAGCTTGCGCCGGTGCCCGAGGCAATCAACACTGAAGAGACAGATATTGCTCCGGATACGGTTGATGCCGAGGAGGTGCAGACGGCATCTGTGGAGCCGCAACCTTTGCCACCGGAACCGGAAGAACTGCCTCTTCCGGAGCCAATTGAACCGGTGGCGGAGCCGATTGTCGAGCCCGAGGTGGCGGAAGTGCCACCCGAACCGATCATCGAACCTGAGCCTACACCGGAGCCTCTTCCAGAACCTGTTGTTCAGCCGGAGCCACAGCCAGAACCTGTGGATCCGATCGAGCAGATGGTGATGGCCGCTCTCGAAAACGTCGAAGTGCCGATCCCGACCGCGCGACCGACACCTCCAAAGCCAACCGTTGAAAAGAAGCCTGAGCCGAAGAAGGTTGAGCGCCAGCAACGGCCCAAGCGTGCCGAAGCGCCAGCCTCGCAGGCCGCCCGTCAGGCCAAGGCGGAAGTAACACAGTCCAACCGGAATGCTGCCTCAGCGAACGCGGCTGGAGCGAGCAGCAATGTCAGTCCGGCACGCTGGCAGTCCCGTCTGATGTCGCATCTGGAGCGTCGCAAACGCTACCCCTCCGCTGCGCGTGCCAATCGTGAAGAGGGGACGGTCTATGTTCGTTTCCGGATTGACGATTCCGGCAACGTCCTTTCTGTTTCCCTTTCGCGTTCCTCTGGTTACCCGACGCTCGACAATGCGGTGCTCGACATGGTGCGTCGGGCGTCGCCGGTGCCGGCGCCACCTCCCGGTGCCAACAAGACGATCACTGCACCGGTGCGTTTCAACATCCGCTGACAGTGACGGAGCGGAGGATGTCCCGGCCCACATCCTCCATTGCGCGGGACGCGTCAACGCGCGTCCAGCCCATTTCGCCGATGTCCTTGGACAATTGCTTTTCAAGAACGTCCAGATCCGCATCCGATACGCCCTTCGGGCGCACCTTGACGCGTTTGATGAGTGTTTGCCTGTCGACATCCAGCCAGAAGCCGTGCAGGACAATGCCATGATCCAGCGCGGCCTGTTCGATCATTTGGCGGTCTTCGGGCCTGTCGAAGACGGCATTGACGATGACAGCCGCACCACCTGACGCCGCCTCGATGCTGCGTCTGACAAGATCGCCATAAACCCTGGCGGAGACTTCCGGCTGATAAGCCTGAAGAGGTAGCTTCTCGCGGGGTGGGGTCCCAAACATCGCTTTGCGGATCCTGTCGCTTTCCTGGATGCGGGCGCCGGGCGGCAAGCCGAGCTTCGGGGCCAAATGTTCCGCCAGCGTCGATTTACCGGAGCCGCTGAGACCTCCAAGCGCGATCAGAACGGGTTGCTGTTTCTTCAAGAGATCGGACGCCAGATCAACATAGCTGACTGCAGATGCGGTCAAAGAGCCGTCGTGGTCACCATCTTCCTCTATGCGCGTACCTGTGACATGGGCGCGGATGGCCGCGCGTACTGCCATGAAGAAGGGGAGGAGCGCCAGGCCGATTTCCTCGTCTGTGCGGTCGAGGTACCGGTTCATCACGATATTGGCAAAGTGCTTCTCGCCGCCGTGCCAGAGATCCATCAGCAGGAAAGCGAGATCGTAAAGAGTGTCGATGGTTGCGATCTTGTCGTTGAAATCGATGCAATCGAACATGCGCGGGCCATCTGCGCCAAAAAAGAGGTTACGCAAATGCAGATCGCCGTGGCAGAGACGCACGCAGCCGTGTGTCTCGCGCTGATTGAGCAGTGTGGCGTGTTGATCCAGCATCTGGCGAAAGCGCCGATTCAAGGCCTCAATGACGGCGTCATCGAAGACATGACTGGTCTGAAAGCCGGCCTCGTTGATTGCCAGGACACCCGCGATGTTTGCTGCTCCCCCTTCGGTGTGCATGATGGGTGCAGTCTTGTGGAAGGCGATGATGCGATCTGCCGTCTCCTCCATGATCGCAGTGGTCAGACGATGGTCCGCAGCCATGCGATCGAAGAGATCACGTTGATCGAACCGCAGCATTTCGACAACGAAATCGACTGGTTCACCGGAGCCTTCGAACACAAGGCTGCCATCTCGGCTCCGGGTAATCCGACGGATCGCGCGATAGATTTCAGGCGCTGCCCGACCGTTGAGCTCAAGCTCCCGCTGGCAGTAATGGCGCCTCAAGTCAGGGGTGGAGAAATCCGCATAGGGTAGTTTCACCGCACGCTTCAGCTTGAACGCCCGATCTCCCACAAGGAATACCACGGAGATATGGGTTTCGATCACTTCGACCTTATCGGTTGCACCATAGGTCGATGGGTCAGACAGAAAGCGGATGACCTCGGATTGATCCTCAAGCTGCATTCTGCCTCCGGTCGCGTCGGGATTACCGTTGTCGTTAAAACGACAGGGTTAGTCTTCCTGATTTACAGGCCGATGACCAGAGTAAGCGTTGTGGGAGGCGGTGACACCTTGGTCGAAGGGCCGGCGAAGCGCCTTGCTGCGCCAGCCCTGACTGGCTCAACCGATATCGAACTTGACACCTTGGGCGAGTGGCAGGGTGCGACCAAAATTGATCGTGTTGGTCGCCCGCCGCATATAGGCCTTCCAGGCATCCGAGCCGGACTCGCGCCCGCCGCCCGTTTCCTTTTCGCCACCAAAGGCACCGCCGATTTCGGCGCCTGACGGACCGATGTTGACGTTGGCGATGCCGCAGTCGGAGCCACGGTCGGAGACGAAAGCTTCCGCTTCACGAATGTCATTTGTGAAGACAGAAGAGGAGAGACCCTGCGGAACGGCATTGTTCATGGCCAGCGCGTCATCGAAGTCCTTGTACTTCATCACATAAAGGATCGGGGCAAAGGTCTCCTCGATTACCGGACCGGTTTGTTCGGGCATTTCCACAAGCGCCGGGCGAACATAGTATGCATCGGCCAGTTCACTGTCGTGAACACGCTCGCCGCCGGCTACCTTGCCACCGGCAGCTCTGGCGGCTTCCAGTGCGCTCTGCATGCGATCAAAGGCACCCTTGTCGACCAGCGGGCCAATCAGCGTGCCGGCTTCGAGGGGATTGCCGATCTTCACCGAGCCATAGGCCTTGATCAGGCTTGGCACCAGCGCATCATAGACGCTCTCGTGAACGAAGAGGCGGCGAAGGCTGGTGCAGCGCTGACCGGCTGTACCCATGGCAGAGAAGGCAACGCCGCGCAGAGTAAGATCGAGGTCGGCGGTCGGGCCAACAATCGCAGCATTGTTGCCACCTAGTTCCAGAATGCTGCGACCGAAGCGGGCTGCAACGCGCGGGCCAACGGCGCGTCCCATGGCGGTCGAGCCGGTCGCCGAAACAAGTGCCACTTTCGGGTGATCCACCAGGATCTCGCCGATGTCACGACCGCCGATCAGGAGGGTCGAAAGATTCGACGGTGCCGATCCGCCTTCTGCCACATAGCGCTTCAGGGCTTTTTCAAAAATGGCCTGCGTGGCAATCGCAGTCAGCGGCGTCTTTTCCGATGGCTTCCAAACCGTCGGATTGCCGCAAACGATGGCGAGCGCTGCATTCCAGGACCAGACAGCGACCGGAAAGTTGAAGGCGGAGATAATGCCGGTGACGCCCAAGGGATGCCAGGTTTCCATCATCCGGTGTTCGGAGCGTTCTGTGGCGATGGTCAGGCCATAAAGCTGGCGAGACAGACCGACTGCAAAGTCACAGATGTCGATCATTTCCTGGACTTCGCCCAGGCCTTCCGACGTGACCTTACCGACTTCCAGCGAGACCAGGCGACCGAGATCGTCCTTGGCTGCACGCAATTCTTCGCCCAGAAGGCGGATCAGTTCGCCGCGCTTCGGCGCGGGGACGAGGCGCCATTCGAGAAAGGCCTGATGGGCCGCTTCCAAAGCCTTGGTGGCGTCTGTGTTGGAAATTTCCGAGACTTTCGCAATTGTTTCGCCAGTAATCGGGCTGCGAACCGCAAGGCTGCCGCCGTTGAGGCTTGCCGCATCAACGCCGAATTTTGCCATGAGCGTAGCAACTTCGGGGGCGAGTTTCAGATTGGCGAGTGTCATTGTGATGGTCCCTTATTGTCTTTGTGCTTGTTGTCTCAAATCCTCGCACCGGCGAGGTGTGCGATTTGGGAGCCAGCCTCGTACCACGCTTCCTTCAGGCTGCGGAAGGGTGGCTCCTTTGGATCAGTGAGTGGCAGGGGCAGTTCGTCCTCAGCAATCTGACCCAGGATATGACGGGCAATCGTCTTGCCGAACACCGTTCCCGGCGCGATGCCGCGACCATTATAGCCGGAAAAGCCGATGATATTGTCCGCGAAGCGATGAAAGCGGGGCAAGGCATTGGTCGTCATGCCGATCTGCCCGTACCATTCACTTTCAAACGCGACCTCTCCCAGTTGCGGGAAAATCGATCGCAGAGCCCGCCTTGCCCATGCGGTATGAACAGCATGTCCCGTTCCCCGCAGCGCACCGACACTGCCAAAGACCAGGCGTCCGGCGTGATCCATGCGGAAGGACGAGAGGATTTCCTTCGTGTCCCAGCAGCCCTGGCGTTCATGCAGGATGGATTTGCGCAGGTTGTCGCCGAGGGGGGCTGTGGCCAGATTGAAATAGGGGAGGTGTACCTGCTCCTGCCGAACCTCGGCGAACGGGCCATGGCTATAGGCATCCGTGGCCACCACGATCCAATCTGCCTCAACTGTACCCGATGGCGTTGTCACGCGCCATCCGGTCGCCGTGCGGTCATAGCCTGTAACAGGGCTCATCGTGCAGATGGTCGCGCCAGCACCGATTGCGGCGGCTGCGAGCCCGCGGACATAGGCGAGCGGCTGCAATGTCCCGGCTCGTCGATCCATGAGCGCTCCGCGATAGGCTGTTGTGCCGATTTTGCCCTCGGTTTCAGTCGCGTCCAGGATTTCGACAGGAGCGCCGCGCCGCTGCCACTGTTCGGCGCGGGCTTCGATCTCCTTCAGACCGGCATCGCCGACAGCGCAATGGAGCGTTCCCTGGCGTTCAAGCTCGCAGGCAATCTGGTGGCGCTCGATCAGTTCCATCACGACCGACGGGCCGTTGCCGAGAAGCTCCAGCAGGCGCTCACCGTAAACTGGACCCAATTCGCCGGGAAGGTCATCGGGCATGACCCACATGCCCGCATTGATCAGCCCCACATTTCTGCCGGCACCACCAAAACCGATCTCCTTGGCCTCAAGCACGATCACGCGGCTTCCGGCTTCCGCAAGATGCAGGGCGCAGGAAAGGCCGGTATAGCCTGCGCCGATGATGACGACGTCTGCGCTTTGAGCCTCTTCGAGCACGGCGGTGGTCGGTGCTGGCGGTGCCGTCTTTTCCCAAAGTCCGTGGGAACGGGGATCGTTCTGCATGTTGTTGGCCTCGGAAAGGGCAATGTTCTCGGCCGTGTCACGACCGGCACGGCAGCCATTGAAGGTGACAGAGCTTCAACTCAGGTCATTCCTTCTCGTACGACCTTGCGAAGTCTAGAAGACCAAAATAAGCGTTACCAGCGATAAAAACTCAATAGGTCATTCCAAAGAGGTATGACATGCTGCCCGCTCGACGCTTTCTGCCATCACTCTCGTTGTTGACCGCATTTGAGGCTGCAGCCCGCACCGGCAGCGTCACGGCTGCCGCTCGCGAGCTTGATCTGACCCAGAGTGCGGTCAGCCGCCAGATCAAGGCGCTGGAGGAGCAGTTGGGTGTTACATTATTTTACAGGGAGCGGCAGACAATCCGGCTCACTGTGGCCGGCGACAGCTATGCGCGGGAAATCCGGGAAGCGCTTCGGCGGATTTCCAATGCCTCTCTCAATCTCAGAGCCAATCCGCAGGGAGGTTCGCTCAACCTCGCGATCCTTCCGACCTTCGGAGCACGGTGGCTGGCGCCGCGGCTTGGGCAGTTTCTGGTGGCCAATCCGGGCATCACCATCAATCTGGTGACGCGTCTGTCGCCCTTCGATTTCAGGCTCGATTCGATTGATGCAGCCATTCATTTCGGCGAGCCCGTGTGGCCGGGTGCCCAGCTGACATTCCTGATGCGCGAAACGACTATTCCCGCCTGCAGTCCGAGTTTCAAGGCTGCACACGGAATCGAAAAGCCGGAGGATATGTTGAGGGTGCCGCTCCTCCACCTCACGACACGCCCTGACGCCTGGGAAAAATGGCTTCGAGAAAATCGGGTTCCGTTTGAGAGTGTGCATGGCATGCTTTTTGACCAGTTCGCAACAGCATCGCAGGCGGCGATGGGAGGGCTTGGCGTTGCGCTTCTGCCGGTTTTTCTCATTCAGGAGGAGATGCGGCGCGGTGAGCTTGTCGCTGCCGTTGATCGCGAAATCGAGAGTGATCAACGCTACTATCTGGCCTTTCCGAAAGACCGGGCCGAGTACCCGCCGCTCGTCACGTTTCGAACCTGGTTGGACAGTGCATTAACGGAAGCCCGGTCAACCGTGCCCTGACCGCCACCTCCTGCTCAGCTTACTGTCTTGCCCAAAGACGCCGCAATCGTCGCGGCAAAAGCCAGATGCGTCAGGTGATGCAGCGTCTGATCCGTGCCAAACAGCCACCAATAGGCGCGCCGATCCGCGGTCAGTCCATAGGATATCTTGGTAACGGCTTTCGCACGATCAATGACGAAGTGCACGATGAAGTCCACGATTGCCAGCCACGCCAGGTGTGGCGCAAATATTAGGCAAATCGAAAGCGTTAGGGCTGCATGGATTGCGGCATGAGCCGCTAATGGCAGCAGCCAGTCGGTCTTACTTTCCTTGCCGCTGGCCATCCACCTTGTCTGCAGAAAAAAGTCACCCAAGAGCTGTTTAAGTATGAAAATCAAAACACATAGCGTGGTTAAGTGGCTTGCTGATACTTCCGTCACTTCCGGTATTCCCATTTTCCAGCAGGACCTGCTGTCTGGGATGCAGATAAGCTCTTTGCTTCAATTGAGGAAAGAACCTGTTTCAGGTTCCTTCACGCGGGGTTTGCGAGCGGTTTAAGCCTAGTTTCAATTTCGGCTCTTGCCGTTAGCGAAAACACAGTAAGCCGCGCTCTGCCAATTCATGTTACCAGCCCTCCAAAAGCACCTTTTCGAGCATGTCGACGAAGAAATCGGCACTTTCAATCGAAAGACAGAGAGGCGGCTTTATTTTCAGAACGTTAAGGTGGTCGCCGGTGGGTTGCATGATGACGCCGAGATCCAGCAGCCTGTTGCAGATTGCGGTTGTTTCCTGTGTTGCTGGCTCAAGAGTTTGGCGATTGCGGACGAATTCAAGACCCAGGTAAAGCCCCATGCCGTGCACAGCGCCGACGATCGGAAACTGATCAATCAGGCCTTCCAGCCGATACTTGAGATGGTCGCCTACCGTCCTCGCATTTTCCTGCAACTGCTCATCTGCCATGACGTCGAGAACTGTCATCCCAACAGCAGAGCTGACCGGGCTGCCGCCGGAGGAGGAGAAGAAGTAGCCCTCGCGTTCAAGGCTGTCAGCGATATCGCGACGCGTGATGACTGCTCCGAGCGGATGGCCGTTGCCCATGCCTTTGGCGACCGTGATGATGTCCGGGATGACCCCCTGGTGTTCGAAACCCCAGAAGTGGTGACCAAGTCTGCCATAGCCGATCTGGACTTCATCGGCGATGCACAGACCGCCTCTGTCCCTCACGCGCGCATAGACTTCGGACAGATATCCTTTTGGCAGGACAATCCCGCCGGCATTGCCATAGACGCTTTCGGCGATGAAGCCCGCAAGACCTTCACCCACGGCCTCGATTTCGGCAAGCTTCTGGGCGACCGCCGCAACGTAATCCGCAGTGGTATCCTCGCCGCGAAATCTGCCCCGATAGGTATTTGGCGAAAGCACCGGACGCACCCAACCAGGTCTTGTTTCCAAGGCATTCGGGTTGTCAGCAATGGATGTCGATACGGCATCGCTTGCCACTGTCCAGCCATGATAGGCTTCCAGCAGGCTCAGGATGTTCCGATGTCCGGTATGGGCCCAGGCGAGGCGCAGCGCGAGATCGACGGCTTCCGATCCGCTATTCACGAGAAAGACCGTATCGAGGCCATCCGGTGCAAGACTGGCCAGCCGCTCCGAGAATTCCGCTACCGCTGCGTAATGAAAACGCGAATTTGTATTGAGCATCGACCATTGGCGGCCGATAGCAGCGGACAGGCGCGGGTGGCCATGGCCAAGGATCGTCACATTGTTGACCATATCGAGATAGGCACGCCCCTCGACACTGAACATGTGTTCCTTCCAGCCGCGCTCAAATTGCGGCGGATGGCCGTAATAATGCTTCTGTGAGGCGGCGAAGTTCTGCTGCCGCTTGGCGAGGAGCGCTGCTGTTTCCGGTGCGGGGGCCTCCACCGGGAAGCCGAGGACGACTGCAGGGGAGGGGCAAAGCATCTGCCAGACATGGGCATGTTGCGGCTTGGCGAAAAGCGGCGGGACCAGGTCGATGTCGCGGCAGAGTTGCAAACGCAAACCGCCAATGCCGCCCACCGGGCCTGCGATCTGACCGAGCCGGTCACCGGCAGCAACGGTGCCGCCTTCCTCTATCTCACAGTCAATCCCGTCGACATGGATCGACAGGTCTTTTCCAACCAGGATGACATGATGGCCATCACGCAAGACGGTGGCATCAAAAGGTGCAATCGCTTCTGTGCCACCAATCAGGCATATGTCGACATGAAGCGCAAATGTTGCGGGTGGTTGAGGCGCGCGCAGGCGGGTGTAGCTCAGCCTATATTCCCCGTAGCGGGTGGACGCGGTACCTGTGTCGCTCGCGGCTCTGGCCAATGCTTTCCAGTCAATTTCGCGGTCGGCCCAATTGTCCTCCACGAATTCGGCGCTTGTGCTGCTGAGATCGGTCAGACGGATGTCTGACGGTGCAAGCGACGGCAAGAGGGGACCGCTGATGACGGTTTCGATCGGACCTAGCTCAAAGCCGGCAGCATCCAGGATTGCTGTTTCCATGAGCGAAAAGGGAACCGAAGTGACGACAGCAAAAATTTCGCGCTCATGGGCGGCATTGCCGAGCACATAGTCGTTGTCGGGATCGATCGACAATTGCTGTTCAGAACTTGCCACCAGGATACCGGCGCGGGCGACGATCAGGGGCCACAGTGCCTTCAGTTCAGGCTCTGTCAGCGGGTAATGCTGGTGGAAGGCCTTCACCGCGGGCAAGATCACAAAGGGGTCGCCATCCGCGTGGTGCAGAAGCGCTGCGCAAGTAACTGCAAGTTCCGCGACGAGCCAGCCCTCCATCACATCACCGAAGTCGATGACGCTGTCCGGTATCAGGCGTCCGTGTTCGCTGTGATGGCTGACGATATTGTCATCGGTGATGTCATGATGAACCGCCTGAACCCGCAATTGTGATGTCAAAGGCTGCAGGCGCTTGACCGTCACGATCATCGCCTTGGCAATGGTATCGCGTCGTTCTTGGTCGCTGATTGATTTCAGCAGATGCAAGGCAACAGGGCCGGCGCGCCGCAAGTCCCATTGGATCTCGCGGACGAGACCGGGATGGCGAAAATCAGACAACCCCTTTGCCGTCTTTGCGGCAAGCTCGCCAAAGGCTGCGATTACCTCCGGTGCCAGGTACTTGTGCTGGGTCAGTGGTTCGCCATCAAGATAGGAGAGGACCCGGGCGCGATAGGACTGGCCGTTGATTTCGACTGTAATGATCTCTTGGCCGCTCAGGGCCGGGACCGGCTGGGGCACCCTGATATCCGCCACGCGGTTGCTAAGATGCTGCATGGCCGCGTTCTGTGCCTCAAGCTCCGCAAGGCCATATTCCGGCTGGCAAATCTTGAGGACAAATCGACCGGTCTCTGTGGTGATACGGAAATTCCGGTCCTGCTGGCTCCCCAGCTCCTCGATCTCGCCCGCAAGACCAAAATACTCCCGCAGCACGTCGGCTGCATCCTGGTCAGAAACATCTGGCCGGGGCAGTCTCGTGCGGTTGAGGAGCGTATCTGCGGCCATGTTCGTCCCCCTAGAGAATCATGTCCGGCGAGATTAGCAGAGCATACATTTCCGTCCATCCCGGCGCTTGAATGACACCGGGAATCCAAGGGTTACCTTCAGCCCATGCGCTCGGATGCGTAGGAGCCTGGGCTTGCCGGGAAGACAACGGTGCGGTTGCCGTTAATGAAAGTGCGGTGATGAATGTGAGCGTGGATAGCCCGTGCCAGAACCTGGCTTTCCACGTCGCGGCCCAGTGAGACATAGTCTTCGGGGCTTTGGGCATGGGTGACGCGCACCGTGTCCTGCTCGATGATCGGACCTTCATCAAGATCGGCGGTCACGTAATGCGCTGTGGCTCCGATCAGTTTCACGCCGCGCTCAAAGGCCTGCTTGTAGGGATTGGCGCCCTTGAAGGACGGCAGAAACGAGTGATGAATGTTGATGATCTTGCCGGACATCTTCTGGCAGAGGCTGTCGGATAGAACCTGCATATAGCGGGCTAGCACGATCAGCTCGGCGCCGGTCTGCTCGACCAGTTCCATGAGCTGTGCCTCGGCCTGCGGCTTGTTTTCCTTGGTCACCTTGATGTGGTGGAAGGGGATGTCGTGATTGACGACGACCTTCTGGTAATCGAAGTGGTTGGAGACAACGCCCACGATCTCGATTGGCAGAGCGCCGATCTTCCAGCGATAGAGTAGGTCGTTGAGGCAGTGTCCGAAGCGCGATACCATTAGCAGGACCTTCATCCGCTTTGCCGCATCATGGAGCTCATAGTCCATGCCGAGCTCTGTGGCGATCGGAACAAAGCCTGTCTGCAAATCGTCGAGTGTCGCGCTCTTTTCGGAGATGAAGGAGACGCGCATGAAGAACTTGCCGGTGTCCAGGTCATCAAATTGCGACGAGTCGACGATGTTGCAGCCCTGCTCGGCCAGATAGCCCGAAATCGCGGCCACGATGCCACGCGTCGATTTGCAGGATACGGTCAGTACGTAACTCGTCATTGTCTTTGTCTCTCCTGGTCCAGGTATGCGCCGTGCGTCTCTAACCCAATGATAAGGCGCCGGAAAGCCCGGCGCCCATAAGTTTCACGGCGATCATCCTCAGATCATTGCAGCCGCTCGCCCTGCCTAGACATCCAGCGCATTGGCTCTTTCCCATTGCGTGAAATGACCGGCATAAGCGTTCCACTCATTGTGCTTGAGCTTAAGATAGGCTGCAGAAAACTCCGTTCCCATTGCGTCTTTCAGGAGTGCATCACCGTCGTATTGGCGCAAGGCATCGAGCAGATTGAGCGGCAGGCGTGGGGCATCCGTCACCAGGTGGCCCTGCTGATACATGTCCAGATCCGAATGTGGTCCCGGATCCGCCTTGTTCTTCATCCCGTTGAGGCCGCAGGCTATGATCACGGCCTGAAGAAGATAGGGATTGACCGCACCGTCGGGCAGACGGAGTTCGAAACGACCTGGGCCCGGTACACGGACCATATGGGTGCGGTTGTTGCCGGTCCATGTGACGGTGTTGGGCGACCATGTGGCTCCCGACACCGTGCGCGGCGCGTTGATGCGCTTATAGGAATTGACCGTTGGATTGGTGATCGCGGCGATGGCAGAGGCATGGCTCATGATGCCTCCGAGGAAATTCCGGCCCTGATCCGATAGACCGAACTCCCGGTTGTCATCGGCAAAGATGTTCTTGGTTCCATCCTTGTCCCAGACGGAGATATGGCAGTGGCAGCCATTGCCGGTCAGTCCTTTGAAGGGCTTGGGCATGAAGGTTGCCCGCAACCCGTGCTTTTCCGCAACGGACTTGACCATGAACTTGAAGAAGGAGTGCTTGTCCGCCGTGTTCAAGGCGTCATCAAACTCCCAGTTCATCTCGAACTGTCCGTTCGCATCCTCATGGTCGTTCTGGTAGGGCTTCCAGCCGAGTTCGAGCATGTAATCGCAGATTTCGGCAATGACCTCATAGCGGCGAAGCAAGGCCTGCTGATCGTAGCAAGGCTTTTCCGCGATATCGAGACCGTCCGAGATCTCGGAGCCATCGGCTGAGATCAGGAAGAATTCCGCCTCCACGCCCGTCTTGACGCGCATGCCCTGTTCGGCGGCGTCAGCGACCAGACGCTTCAGGATATTGCGGGGTGCCTGTTCGACCTTCTTTCCCTCCATCATGCAGTCTGCGGCGACCCATGCGACTTCCTTCTTCCATGGGAGCTGGACGACGGAATGCGGGTCAGGGACGGCAAAGAGATCCGGGTGAGCGGGCGTCATGTCGAGCCATGTGGCGAAGCCGGCGAAACCTGCTCCTTCTTCCTGCATGGCCCGAATTGCTGCGGTTGGGACCAGTTTGGCGCGTTGGCCGCCAAACAGGTCGGTATAACTGATCATGAAGTATTTTATGCCGCGTTCGCCGGCATAGTCTTGAAGATCCAGTGTCATTTCGTTCCCCTTTGGATTTTTTGAAGACACTTTTCTTTTTGTTATGGGTCTTTGGCATGTGGCGCGACAGGATCTGCCGCGAAGAGATTGGTGGCGTCAGAGGCCTCCCTTGCCGGGAATCCAGTTCGTGCCGGCCAGGGGAACCTGGGCCATGGCCGAGGCTTCAATGGTCAGGGCACAGAGGTCTTCCGGTTCAAGATTGTGGACATGGTTCTTACCGCAGGCGCGCGCGATCGTCTGGGCCTCCAGCGTCATGACCTTCAGGTAGTTTGCAAGACGACGACCGGCGGCAACGGGATCGAGACGCATGGCCAATTCCGGGTCCTGGGTGGTGATGCCTGCCGGGTCCTTGCCCTCGTGCCAGTCGTCATAGGCGCCAGCAGTTGTGCCAAGGGCATTGTATTCCGCTTCCCAGCGCGGATCATTGTCGCCGATCGCGACAAGTGCTGCCGTGCCGATCGAGACCGCGTCGGCACCGAGTGCGAGAGCCTTGGCAACGTCTGCGCCGGAGCGGATGCCGCCCGAGACGATCAGTTGTACCTTGCGATGCATGCCGAGATCCTGCAGCGCCTGCACTGCCGGGCGAATGCAGGCAAGCGTCGGCAGGCCGACGTTTTCGATGAAGACTTCCTGGGTCGCAGCAGTGCCGCCCTGCATGCCGTCGAGAACAACGACATCGGCACCGGATTTCACCGCCAGTGCGGTGTCGTAATAGGGTCTTGAGCCGCCAACCTTCACATAGATCGGCTTTTCCCAATCGGTGATCTCGCGCAGCTCGTTGATTTTGATTTCCAGATCGTCCGGCCCGGTCCAGTCGGGATGGCGGCAGGCAGAGCGCTGGTCGATGCCCTTGGGTAGCGTGCGCATTTCGGCGACGCGATCGGAGATCTTCTGGCCAAGCAACATGCCGCCGCCGCCGGGTTTGGCGCCTTGGCCGACCACGACCTCGATCGCGTCGGCGCGACGCAGGTCCTTTGGATTCATGCCATAGCGCGAGGGCAGATATTGATAGACGAGGATCGAGGAATGGCCGCGTTCCTCCTCGGTCATGCCGCCGTCGCCAGTTGTCGTCGACGTGCCGGCAAGTGTTGCACCGCGCCCCAGTGCCTCCTTTGCCTGACCGGACAGCGAGCCGAAGCTCATGCCGGCGATCGTGATCGGGATTTTCAGCTCGATCGGCTTTTTGGCGAAGCGCCACCCCAGCACGACATTGGTATCGCAGCGTTCGCGATAGCCCTCCAGCGGATAGCGCGAGATGGAGGCTCCGAGAAACAGAAGGTCGTCAAAATGCGGCACCTTGCGCTTGGCGCCGCCGCCGCGAATGTCATAGATGCCCGTTGCCGCTGCACGGCGGATTTCCGACAGGGTATAATCGTCGAAGGTTGCGGAGTGACGCGGCTTGGTGGGCGGGTTCTGATAGCTCATCGGTCTCTTCTCCGCTCAGTAGGCGTCGGCATTGTCGATGTTGAAATTGTAGAGCTTGCGGGCGGAGCCATAGCGGCGGAATTCCTCCGGCTTGACATCGGTGACGCCAGCTCTTTCCAGAAGCTCGGCAAGCTTTTCGAGATGCTCGGGCTTCATGGGCTTTTCGATGCAGTCTGCACCGAGGCTCTTTACCTCGCCGCGCACGAAAAGCTTCGCCTCATAAAGGCTGTCGCCGAGCGCTTCGCCGGCATCGCCCAGCACCACAAGATGACCGGACTGGGCCATGAAGGCCGACATATGGCCGATCGATCCATGAACGACGATGTCGATACCCTTCATGGAGATACCGCAACGAGAAGCGGCATTGCCCTTGATGACGAGGAGGCCGCCGCGTCCGGTTGCGCCAGCATATTGGCTGGCATCCCCCTCGATGATCACGGTGCCGGACATCATGTTTTCGGCCACACCCGGGCCGGCAGAGCCATGAACGGTCACTGTCGCTTCGGCATTCATGCCGGCGCAGTAATAGCCGACATTGCCCTTGATCTCGACGGTTAGGGGCTGATCGATCCCAACGGCGACGGAATGGCTTCCGCGCGGGTTGATCACCTCGAAATGGGTGTCGTTGCTGCCTTCGGGGACAGAGTGGAGTGCCTGGTTGAGTTCGCGCAAGGGCGTGTCGGAAAGGTCGAATTGGGGCATGGTGTCCTCAGGCTGCCTTTTCATGATCCCAGAAATAGACGGTCGCCGGTTCCGGCTCCCAGACCCGGGCGTTTTCAATATCCGGCAGTCCGACCAGGGCGCGATATTCCGAACCGAAGGCGACATAGCGATCGGTTTCGGCCATCACGGCTGGCTTGCAGGCAATGGGATCGCGCAAGACGCCAAAGCCGGAGCGGGTGCCGACGACGAAGGTGAAGAAGCCGTCGAGGTCCTGAATGGCGCTGTCCAGCGCCTCGCCCAGATCCTTGCCGCGCTTCATCTCGGCGGTCAGATACGCCGCTGCGACTTCGGAGTCGTTTTCTGTCTCGAACTGCATCCCGATCCGCTTCAGTTCGCGTCTCAGATTGTTGTGGTTGGACAAAGAGCCGTTGTGCACGAGGCACTGGTCGCTGCCCGTGGAAAAGGGATGGGCCCCAAGCGTCGTGACAGCGGATTCGGTTGCCATTCGGGTGTGTCCGATCCCGTGCGTACCGGTCATCTTGCGAATGTCGAAGCGTTGAAGCACGTCCTTTGGCAGGCCGGTTTCCTTGTAGATCTCAATGCTATCGCCAGTGCTCGTCACGCGGATTGAGGGATGATGGTTGGACAGGAGACTGCGCGCCGGGTTCAACTGGTCGCGCGGCAGAGAAACGACTGCATGGGTATCCTTGATCGTGAGGCTGACGAGCGTTCCCAGCGTGTCGGACAGCGCGGCACCAAGCGCTGCGAAATCCGTCTCGGGCGTTGCTGATTGCAGCGTGATCTTTGCTTGCCCGGGTGTTCCAGACCCATAGATTGCGATCCCGGCGCTATCCGGGCCACGGTCGGTCATGGTTACCAGCATGTCTGACAGCAGACTGCCGAGCAAAGGCTCCATGCTCTTGTCCTTGAGAAAAAGTCCGACGATGCCGCACATCGCTGCTGCTCCTGTTTTCCGTGGTGATGGAACAGCTAGCAGAGTGAAACCGTCGTTTCAACTATAAGAAATTTAATTTCCTTATAGGAAAAAATAATTGAACGCCGCGAAGATTTTTCGTTAGCGGCGACCCGCACGCGGGGTATTGCCATAGAGTTCCCTGTATCGGCGGGCGAAATGCGCGGGGCTTGAGAAACCGCAGGCAAACGCGATCTCCGAGACCGACAAGGCACTTTGCTGCAGCAGTTTGCGTGCATGTTCGAGCCTGATGCGGCGATACTCCTTAAGAAAGGTCGAACCGAGTTGTTGCGCAAACAGTCGATCCAGATGACGCGGGGTCACCCCGGCGATCCTCGCAATCGCATCGCGTCAAGCGGTTGTTCGACGGTTGCCTCCATCTTGGTCAGGGCGGCGATCAACGCCGGATGGTGAGCCCGGTGCCGTTCTGGCAGCGATGCGCGCTGCGGTTCTGCCGATGTCGCTACATGGGTGTGAAGGTACCAGTCGCTCACTCTCGTCGCAAAAGCGGAGCCAAGCCGCGCCTGGATCAAGGCATGCATCATGTCGAGAGGGGCTACACCGCCGCCGCAGGTCATACGGTTGCGGTCCGTAACATACCGAGCTTGCTCAGGTTTCAGGCTCGGAAAGTCTTCCATCAGGGCCGGTTCGTGTTCCCAGTGGATGGTAAAGCGATGGTCTTCGATCAGACCGGCCTCGGCAAGAAGATAGGGACCGCCCGAAATGCCGCCGATGAGGATGCCATCCCGCGCATAGGCACGAAGTGCTATGTGAACAATAGGCCAGTTCCACGACCTGGGGTGTCCACCCGCAACGACGAACAGTGCATCGAGCCTTCGGCGAGGCTGACTTAAGGGCTGCGCGGGCACGAGGGCACCGGAGGAGGATGCCACGGTTTCGCCCAAAGGCGAGAAGATATGGATGCGGTAGAGTTCACGGCCTGCAAGGAGGTTTGCTGCCCGCAATGGCTCGACGGCGGAGGCAAAACACATAAGGGCGAAGCCGGGAATGAGGATGAAGCCGATCTCCTGTACGTGGCTGTCGATGTCGGCCATCTCTGAAGACCCTTGTCTTGCGTTGAAGCCCAAACAAGCCGATGCCTTCTGAGCTTGCAAGCTAAATCACTTGTGCATGTCTGTGAGCAATCGCCATTGACGTTGATCTTGTTGGGTCACTAACTTGGCGCGGCCGACCAACAAATCTTGCGGAGGATCAATGCCGTCTCATCTGGATGTCTGCCCAAGGGACACTTCCACTTTGACTGCGGTCGCAAGGCTGCTGGCGGCATCTTGCGTGGCGCTTTCGCTGGTTTCCAGTCCCGCGCTGGCAAATGGCGGATGCCTGCGTGGCGTCAATCTCGCTGGCGCCGAGTTCGGCGAAATCCGGGGCACTTACGGTCAGGATTATATCTATCCCTCTGTCGAAACCATTGATTATTTTGCTGCCAAGGGCTTCACTTCCGTTCGTCTGCCCTTTCGGTGGGAACGGCTACAGCCTGTCTTGAACCAGCCGTTTGACGAAGACGAACTCCGTCGTCTGAAAGACACGGTCAAGGCCATGCGCGACATCGATATTCGCGTCGTACTCGACCCCCATAACTATGCGCGCTACGATCAGCAGGTTATCGGATCCGAGGCCGTCCCTCATGCCGCTTTCGGTGATTTCTGGAGACGTCTTGCGTCAGAATTTGCCGAAGATGGCAATGTGATCTTCGGGCTGATGAACGAACCCTTCGATATGCCGACCGAGCAATGGCTGACGGCAACCAATGTGGCGATTGCGGAGATTCGTACTGTCGGTGCCGGAAACCTGATCCTCGTGCCGGGCAATGCCTGGAGCGGAGCCCATAGCTGGATGGGTGAGGGCTATGGAGGGGCGAATGGTGTGGTTATGCTGGGCGTTGTGGATCCAGCAGATAACTATGCCTACGAAGTTCATCAGTATTTCGATGATGATTTTTCCGGTACGAAGAACAATTGCAGCCGCGCCTCTGATGCGATTGCGGCCGTGACCAACTTCACCAGTTGGCTGCGCGCCAATGGTGCGCGCGGATATCTGGGCGAATTCGGCGTTCCGGCGGAACCCTCCTGCATCGAGGCGCTGGAGGATATGGTTTCGGTGGTCGAGACGAACCGGGACGTCTGGATCGGATGGGCCTATTGGGCCGGTGGTGACTGGTGGCCGGAAACGGAAGAACTCAACATCCAGCCGACAGCAGCCGGTGACCGCCCGCAGCTCAACGGGCTTGTGGCGGCGCTGAACGACGTTTCCGAAGCGGCATCATCCTGTCACGCGCTCGAGCGGTTCTGAGATTCCTGCGCGCGATCTCCATCTGCTTGCGCTCATCGTCCAGCTTGTAAGTCGCCCATTGCGTGGCGTTTGATGTGCCA
Source organism: Peteryoungia desertarenae (assembly GCF_005860795.2). Classification (GTDB taxonomy): domain Bacteria; phylum Pseudomonadota; class Alphaproteobacteria; order Rhizobiales; family Rhizobiaceae; genus Allorhizobium; species Allorhizobium desertarenae. The sequence continues at coordinate 180,799 of NZ_CP058350.1, read as the reverse complement.
AGCAAGAACCAGAGCAGGGCTCCGGTCTTGATTGAATAGAACGAATTGCTGATCAGCATCAGCATCAGCAGATAGATCATCACCATGGAATGAAAGGCCCATGCGCGCTTGTCCGCAACAGGGGCGAATGCAAGCACGGCCCATAGCGCGATAAAGCCGAACAGTCCAAACTTGGTCAGGGTGTAGGCGAGACCAGAATCGGCCGTGAACTGCGCTGTCGTCTGAATGCCGAGAACGACCGCAAAGTCGAGTTGTGTCAGCAGGGCTGCCGTCACCTTCAACCGTCCGACGATATCATTCGCACCGCCGTCGGTACCCGTCGCCAGACCGAAGCCTGCGATCACTGCCAGGAAGAGGAAGGGAAGCACCAGCCATGCCGTCCTTGGGATGAAACGGTACACCGGGAGGATAAACACCATCAGGATGCACGTGAGGAAGCCGAAGCGGGAGTCGGCCATGATGACGATCGCCAGAGCCGCAGCCATGACCGCGTATCTCCAGCGCATCGAATTGCGAAACAGCGCCCATCCAAAGCAGATTGCGCCAATGTTTCCTGCGGAAACAGGCTCCAGCATTACCGACGACACCCGATGCTGCCCGAGGAAGGGCAAAAGCGTACGGGGTTCGGGCCGCATGCCGCTGATGAATAGACCTCGTGTCTGACCATAGGTCAGTGCCGGATCGACCGAACCACGAGCGATGAAATATCCAAGAACGTTGAAGTTATCGAGATAGGTTTCCAGCAACAGATACTCGAACAGTCCAAAGCCGAGCATCAGGATGACGGCGACAACCACCAGAGCATCGCCGAGCTTGGGACTCTTGACGTTAATGCCCATGAAGTAAAAGGCGATCGGGATGAGGACGTCGCGTAGGCCTTTCAGATCGATCTCGCCGCGCATGGCGAAAAGAAGCACCATGTAGCTGACATAGGCTACGAGCAGCAGGAAAAAGTCGACCCGCTTCGACAGCGCCGCCAGAAACGCGCCACCGATGATCAGCATCTCGGCCATCATCACGATGGAATCCGTCGTCGCGAAGGCACGTGTGTTGACGAAGCAGAGGCCAAGGTTGAAGGTCAGTGATGCAACGATCGTGACGGCAGCGAGGTGCCGTCGCATAATGCTGAACGGTTCGTGTTCATCGGTATCAGCGCGGCGCAGCGAGATCGGGCCATGCGCCGCGAGCGTGGATACGCCCGTCCGCCGCATCAGCGGGTCTCCAGCAGAACATATCCAAGGATCGTATCGCGGTTTTCGTTCAAGGTGTCGAGCACATCTTCGACGCTGCTTTGGGATGTGTCATTCGCATCGGCAAGAATGATGATGGCATCGGCTGTCTCTGCGAGGCTTGCCAGATGATTGGAAGCTGCCGGCATGCAGGCATTGATAACGACAAGTTCGTTCATGGATTTGCGCTTGCGGGCAACGAAGGTGGACAGGCTCGGACCTTGTTGTGCCACCTTCGCGGGCGACCTTGCGGCTATGCGTTCGTAATGGAGCAGCGTGTCCGGCCCCGAAAGCGTCTCGTTCAGATCTCGCGCTAGGGCTCCTCCAGCCATCTGGTTGACGGAGCGTCTGGCACGGGTTGCCCTTGCCAGTCTGCCCGGTGCGTACAGAATCGTTTCGCCAGCATCTGAGAAGGCTTCGACCAGTGCAGCTGTCGCGTCTCGGCCCGCTTCCGGGTCGCCGGCGCTTGCAAAGACGACAGTCATTGGGCGATCCGATCCGAATGCTGCCAGCAGTTTTGAGGCGGCGACCGACACGTCACCATCAGCCTTCACGTTCTTGCTCTGAACCCGCGATGAGGCCTTTTTGAAGAGGCTCATCAGCGACGATGTCCTCGCGTCATTTGTCGTTTCCATGGTGGCGAGCACCGGCAAACCCGTCTGGCTTGCCAGCTCCTTCACGCTCAGCGACGAGGTTCCGAGCAGTTCACGCATGACAGCAAGGCAACTGCCAAGCGCAGCACCAAACAGCAAGGCGGCGGCCAAGACGAGGAGCTTCAGCTTGGCCATCGACGTGACAACCGGGACTGCAGCTGCAATGATCCGGGAGTTGTTGGTGTTGACCGATTGTTGCTGCCCCAGTTCCTCGGCGCGCTCCAGAAACGCATCATAGAGCTTCTTCACCGCATCTGCTTCGCTTTCCAGCTGGCGCAGTCGTATCAGCGCCGCATTGCTGTCGAAGCCGCTGCGGGAAAGCTCGTCCAGACGGTCTGACAGGGCTTTGCTATTGGCTACCGCACGCTTGTAGTTGACTTCCATCGAACGGCGGATCTGGGTGAGTTCGGCCTGGATCGACTGCTGGACGCTTGCAATCTGGGAGTTGACCTGCCGGATCTGGGGATGGTTTGCGCCAAGATTGGTGGCCAACTGACTGCGGCGGTCGATGAGCGCCGTCAGTCGCTCCTGTAACTGCCCGATTGCGGTGGACTGCAGTGCTTCGGGGATTGCGCCGGTCTCGACCGAGCCCACGGTCATGTTGCGTACTTCGTTGTAAATCGTTTCTCGCTCTTCCTCGATTACCCGTGCGGCAGTGAGCTGCTCACTCAGACCGGCAATCTGCTGATCGATCAGAAGACCATTCTGGCCGCTGCTGATCAGCCCGTTTTCGGATTTGAACTGCTCAACCGCCAGTTCTGCCTTCAGAACTCGATCGCGCAATTCTTCGGCCTGAACCTGAAAGGACTCCTGCGCCCTGCGCGCTGCCTCGCTGCGGGAATCATAGAGTTCCTGCAAATAGACCGAGGCTATGGAATTCGCGATATCGGCAGCCTTTTCGGCGCTCGGATGCTTGACGGAAATTCCGAAAACGAGCGATTGGCCGGCGCGTTCCACGGTGACGATGGACATCAAGGCCTCCACGACAGCGGCATTGAGATCGCGTTCGCTGATGCTGAGTGCCTGCGCTTCGGCCAGCAGATAGGGATCCGTGGTGAGCTTCATACGCTCAACAACCGCATTCATGATCACGCGTGACTGCATCACATAGAGCTGGCTGTCGAGGTTGAACTGGTCCTGCTGAGACGTCGCCGAATTGCCTCGCACGTCCACGCTCTCGGCGACAAGTCCGAAGGGGTCGAGCAGGAGTTGCGTGTGTGCCGTATAAGTCGGGGTGAGTGTGACGATGTAGATGATCCCGATCGCCAGAGTGGCGACGACGGAGATGACCACATAGTGGAAACGCTTCAGGAGAATTCCCGGTAACTGAAAAATGTCGATATCCATTTTTCCCTGCCCCGGATGATAACGCCGGCTTACTTGGTGTTTTCGAGTTTGACCCGGCAACGGACAGAAGCCGTTTTTCCGAGGCAATGCTTACGCTTGCGCTGTCCCTGAAGAGACCGCCGTAGCATCTTGAGACTATTGCAGAGCATGGTTAACAACTGATCAATATGAGGGGAATCCACCAGGCCACATACGGGTCATTAAGAGTTTGATGATACTCGAAAGGTGACGGCGAAGATGTTTTCGCCGCTGCCAAGTCTTTATCCAAAGGTACAGAATGCAGGGCGAAAATCCTCATGAGGACGGTGTGTATTCCAGCGCGCCCCTCAGCCCACTGATCGTTCATGTTGTCCGGCAGTATGCACCCAGCAGGGGCGGGCTTGAAGATGTGGTTGCCAATCTGTCTGCCAACCTGCAGCACCATGGATATCGGGTCCGTGTTGTGACCCTTGACAGGCTCTTTCGTCAGCCAGAAAAAACATTGCCGAAGTGGGAGCAGGTTGGCTCAGTTGGCGTCGTTCGTATTCCCTGGCGTGGCAGCAGTCGCTACCCGATCGCCCCGCAGGTGTTCCGTCACATTCGTGATGCCGATCTGGTGCACGTGCATGGGGTTGATTTCTTCTTCGACGCGTTAGCGTGGACCCGAATGCTGCATGGAAAACCACTGGTTGCCACAACGCATGGGGGGTTTTTTCACACAAAGAAATACGCTGCACTGAAGCGGATCTGGTTTTCTACTGCCACACGCCTTTCCGCGACAGGGTATCAATCGGTCATATGTTGCAGCCAATCTGACCTGGAGATGTTTCAGCCGATTGCGGCCGGGCGAGCTGTCATGATCGAAAATGGCGTCGATGTGGCAAAGTTTGTTGATGCTGCGTCAAGGGAGCCGCGACGCAGCATTGTGACGGTTGGACGTTTCTCCTCCAACAAGCGCCTTGATCACCTGCTCGACAGCCTAAGCGTGCTCGTGCAGAGAGATCGCCAATGGCATCTTGATATCGTAGGAGCACCCTCCGACTGGACCGAGACCGACATAGCTGAGAATGTAAAACGCCGTGCTCTGGATCAACATGTTTCCGTCCACGTCGGGCTGGAGAATGATCAGATCCGCAGTCTTCTTGCCCGCAACAGTCTTTTTGCTTCCGCCTCCGACTATGAAGGTTTCGGACTTGTCGCCGTTGAAGCGATGAGTGCCGGACTACTGCCCGTGCTTCACGGCAATGAGGCCTACTTGGCTTTGCAGCGACGCCATGCTGATGTCCAGATCACCGACTTTTCCGAACCGGAGACAGCGGCGACCGCTATCGAGGCCGCCTATCGGCGCCTTGTTGAGGATCCGCAAAAAGTGCGCGGTGCGGTGATGCAAGCCGCAGCCACCCATGGCTGGGCTGACGTGACCCAGAGGCATATCGCCGTCTACTCCGAGGCTTTGAAGGCGAGCCGCCCATGACGTCAGCTTCTGCGATGCGGCGTGTTCTGATCGTCACCGGCCATCACTTCGCGGACTCAGCCCGCAAGGTCGACCTGCATTTCATGGCGGATGCGCTGCGGGCGCGTGGTGACCATGTGGATTTCCTTATTTGCCGGCTTAGCCCTATCAGTCGGCTCATCAGGGATGGACGCTATCAAGAAGCAAGGCGGCGCCCGTCCAATCGTTGGGTTAGGCTTGGCGACCGTCTTGAGCAATTCGTCTGGGTTGCACCTTTTCATCCGATCAATCTGCGCCTCCCGTTGCTCAATCGGCTATCCGGTCCCATCTTTGCACGATACGGGCTTTTCCTGCCGCGCGCCCTGACAGAACGGTTGACCGATTACAGTCATATCCTCATAGAGAGTGGTCCCAGCCCGCTGCTTACGTCTCGATTGCGCAATCTCGCTCAGAAGGCGCGCTTCATCTATCATGCGGCAGATCGTCTTCGGACAATTTCCGCACACCCAGTGATCGAGAAAGAACTCGGTCGTACGCTGCAAAGCTACGATCTCGTGCACATCATGGCGGAAGCACTGCGCTCAGACTTTTCCACCGATGCGCCGATCCTCTATCTGCCGCATGGCATCAGCAAGGCCGAGTTCGACCAGTCCTCGTCCAATCCCTATGCTTCTGAGCGAAACGCAATCAGCGTCGGTGACATGCTGTTTGATCCTGAACTGATCGATGTCCTGTCAGTATCATTTCCCGAATGGAACTTTCACGTCTTTGGGCGCAACGCAAAGCCCAGCCAGATGCGCTCCAACATCGTGGTGCATGGCGAAGTACCGTTTTCTGCAATTGTACCCTTCATCAAGTTTGCCGATATCGGCCTTGCGTCCTACCGACCCAGTAAGGATGCCGACTATCTCAGCCAGTCGAGCCTGAAAATGATCCAGTACAGCTATTGTCGTCTACCGATTGTTGCGCCAGACTTCGCAGCGACCGGTCGCGATCATGTCAGTGGCTATCGACCCGGTGAAGCCGCTTCCATGCTTGCCGCATTCCGATGCGCCATGTCCTACGATCGCAACAGTATCGACGTTTCATCGATTCTGGACTGGGAAGAAACGGTTGAGCGGCTGTTTGGTCTGGAAGCATCCGGACCTTCGCCATGAGCCATCGGGTTGTTGCGAACTCGGCTCTCAATGCAGCTGCCGGGCTTACATTGCTCTTGATCGGTTTCATCTGCTCGATTGTCACCGCGCGGCTGCTCGGTCCCGCCGCAAGTGGAACAATCGCCTTTTCTCTCTGGCTGGCGCTCACGGCTGCGCTGATCGCAGAACTTGGTACTGGCGTCACCCTTTTGCGGCTTCTACCGCAATTAAAGGGGCAGAACCGTTCTCTCGCCGAGCGGCGCGGTTTTGCCGCCTTCATGCTGCGTCCGGTGATCATCGCGACGCTGATCATCGTTGCGGTTTATGGCGGCTATGTCTGGATGGCAGACCATGAACACTGGGCAACCAGTGCGCCAAGCGTTGCCGCGATCACGGGGCTTTTGATTATCGTCCAGTCGATCGGTGCCTATTCGAAGAATGTGCTGCTGGGCGAGCAGGAGGTCGGCACCTTCTTCAAGATGTCGCTTGCGGCGGGACTGCTGCAACTGACCGCTGTCGTTCTGGGTGCCGTCTTTTTCGGCATACCAGGCGCTCTTTTGGGCTATGTCTTCGGTTTTACACTGCAGTTTTTCTACACCCTCGGCCTGTTGCGCTACCGCGCCGACAATTGCGGCTTGTCCTCCCGCTATCTTGCCGGCTCTTCGACAATTCTTTCGGTGATGTATGTCGTCGACTCGGTCTTTCTCAACCGTCTTGAGCTCTTGTTTCTAGAGCGGTTCCACGGGGTCGAAATGGTCGGCTACTATGCCGTAGCACTGTCGCTGGCCAATCTGGCGCTCCAGTTGCCAGTTCAGCTGACGGGAAGCCTACTGCCTTATTATTCGGAGCAAATGCAGAAGGCTGGACATCGCCGGTTGCCTGCTATGACCTTTGCCAATGTCCTGCGGAACCTCGCCTATATCACCCTGCCTCTGAGCTTCGGTCTCGCTGTCGTTGCGCCTCGGCTCGTGACTGCGGTTTTCGGTCCAGCCTTTGCCGAAAGCGGGACTATTCTCGTGCTGCTCGCGATGGTGGCCCCGCTTTATGTCCTTGCGGCCCTTTGTACGCAATATCTGTTGTCGCAGGATCGGATCAAGGCACGTCTGATGATCAGTGTTGCGGGGGCGGTCATCACGGTTGCGGGCTCGTTTCTGCTCATTCCGACGTGGGCAGGGGAGGGGGCTGCCATCGTCCGTATCCTCAGCCTCATCGTCATGATTGGTCTGATGTTCAAGATCATGGAGTTTGATGGCAGTCTCGCAAGTCTCGGTCCGCAGCTTCTACGCATAATGGGTGCCGCACTTCTTACGGCTATAGCCGCATATATGGTTCTGGAAGGCTTGACTGGTCTCATAGGCCTCGTGTTGGCGATTCTTGCGGGTATTGTTGCCTATCCGATCGGACTGAGACTGTTCAAAGCCTTCCCTGACAGTGACAGGCCGGTAATAGAAGGATTGCTGGCCCGTCTTCCGAAACGAGTGTCGTTCTTGACCGGCCTGCTTTCCCGTTTCCTCTTTGCCGGTCGCGGGCTCTGACAATCCACGTCAGAAGCTTGTTGTTGATCGGCTGCCGAGCTGGTGGATATGGCCGGTGGGCCGCGTCGAAGATGAAGTGATATTGCGTGGCAAGAGCCGTATCACGCGTGGCGCATGCGGCGCGCAGTGGAACCAGTCATCCTCGGGGCGATGCGTTTCACATTCGATATGAACAGATTGCGCCAATCTGTCGGCTTCAATCTGGAGCCAGAACATACCGTCAGTCTCCACCAATTGAGCCGTTAACTCGGCGGCGTGCATGGCACGGCTCCTGCCCAGAGGGAACTGGAAGGCTTCAGCTATGATCTGACTTTCACTGTCAAGCAGGCGGGCGATTGTCACGTCGTGCGACGGTGGTCCGAAGCGGAAGGCATAGGTCGTGTCAAAGAAGGCTCCGAAGATGTCGGTGGCGGCAAATCGCACAGCTCCTCGTGGTGCGACTTCCAATGCTCGGCGACCCGAGACGACGACCTGTCGTCCGTCACGAAGGCAAGTTAGCTCAAGATTGGAAACCAGGGTCTCCGCAGTATCATTGAGGATATGAATGTCGAGGCCGTTGGTGCCTTCGTCCAAGAGGTTCAACTGCACGGGCCTGAAGGCACGGCGAAGCGCATACCAGGGTGATTTGGGCTCTCCTGTCGCATCGATCAGGCCCCAGCCGGGACCCGGGACCAAATCCTGGAAAGTCCAGGTGAGCGCGCCGCCGCAATCCGAACCTGCGCGACGCCACTCTGCCATGACCTCGGTCATGATCTCTGCTGTCACCGCTCGTGAATGGTCGAGATGGCGGGCGAGATCTTCGCGTCTAAGGCGGGCGGCGTCGAGATCGTATAGCCGTTCAACATAGTGGTCGCGAATGTCTTCGAAATCCCAGGATGCATTACGGTCGCGCGGGACCCGTGCCTTCCAGCGCGGGTCATGAACGGGTGCGACAGGCAGATGGCGGTCAAGGGTCTGCTGTTGCGGGACATGGGCAAAGGCGAGACATTCGGCGGCAAAGCGAACATTTGCCCGGCGGACATCGTCAAGCGGGCGCTGATAGGCGCCAACACCATAATAATGCGTCACGCCTCGATTGGGCGAAAAGGGCATGGGCCCGTCGCAGGGTGAATTGGCGACATAGACGCAGTCCGGGCGCAGACCAGATGCCAGTTGCGGCAAAATCTCGGTGAAGAGAGGGCTCTTCCAGACGTTTTCAGGCAGACCTAGCATCGCCCCTTGCTGGAAGACCTCGCTGCCGCCGCAGATGACGGCGAGTGATGGATGTCCCTGAAGGTCCGTCAGCCGCTGCCGAACTTCCTCCTTCAAGCCGTTGAGGAACAACTCGTCCTTCACCGGATAATCGTAATTGGCAAGCATCAGATCCTGCCAGACGAGGATGCCGAGCTGGTCGCAAAGTCGGAAGAAATCGCGGCTCTCATAAGTCATGGTTCCGCCAATGCGGATCATGTTCATGTTTGCTTCCGCAGCTTTTAGAAGCCAGGGGGCGTAGTGCTCGGAAAAACCTGGGAGGCGCAGAATGTCGGCATTTGTCCAGACAGCACCCCGGCAAAAGATGCGTTCGCCATTGATCTTCAACGCGAAGCCCTGGCCGTCTGGGCCCTTGTCCACCTCGATCCTTCGAAACCCAATCAGGCCGAGTGAGTGACGTTGTCCATCAACTGTCAGCCCCAGTTCATGAAGACACGGCTTGCCATGGGTCCTCGGCCACCACGGTTCAGCATCCGGGATTGAAAGGCTCGCCACCAATCGCCCGTCAGGCTGCGGTTGGAACGCTCCCTTGTATCCGCCGCAGTCGAGTACAAGCTCGACCTCTGACGAGCTCGCGTTGAAAGCGACCTTGGCGGTACCTGTCCCGTCTTCCAGCAGATCGGTGCGGATGGTGAGGCCTGCCAGCTCAAGCTGACCCTTGCGGATCAGCGAGATCGGGCGGTAGGGCCCAAGCGGATGGATCTCGGGGCACCAGCCGGGCATGCGCCCCAGAAGACTGGTGCGGATCATCCGGAACCCCTGGTGGTCGACGAGTTGCTGTCGCCAGCGGGCGCGGGGACCGCGTTTTTCAAGATGCGGTGTCAGAGCGCGGAAACAGATGGCCAGCTCGTCATGACCGGTCAGGTCCAGTTCCAGATCGAAGGCCTCGAACATGCTGTTACAGGAAAGGCGAAGTTCGCCGTTGATATAGATCTCGGCGAATGTGGCGAGACCTTCGAAACGAAGAACTGCGGGACCCGGGTTCTCCCCCTCAAGCGAGCGGATATACCAGGCATCCTTGTCGTGCAGTGACGTAGGGTTTTCCGGATCGAAAAGACCTGCGTCAGCGAGAGCAGCTGCGACTGTGCCGGGAACTGTTGCCGGAATGCGCACGGCCAGGCGATGAAGTTCGGAGGGCTCCGTGTAGCGACCTGCCTCGGTTACCAGCATGCGCCATCCCTGTTCGAGCGGCCTTATGTCCGCTCCAAGGTAGATCGTGCCTGCTGCCATGTGGGTCCCCTCAGCCGAGCCTTGTGCCCAGATCCTCCATCAAGCGATCCCACGCCGCGACCGCCGGATCAAGGGCTGATGCGAGGGGCTCGAACTTCTTTCGCGCGACCGCACGCGCCAACTGGAACTGGACGGTCTTGGCATTTTCGCTGACGGCAAGAGCTGCGGCGATCGACGCCTCATGGCGTACGGCATCAAGCCAGCTCAGGTGAGCGGCCAGAAGTTCGAAATTGGCGCCGAATTGGCGTAGCGTGTTGAAGGCGTATTTATGAAAGAAATCAAAGGGTCTCTCGGCCACCGCCGCCACTTGCTGCGGGAAGACTGACGCGAAGGCCCTGATCGGATTTTCATCCGGACGCCTTGCAAAATGACGTTTCAGCAATCGGTCCGCGATTTCGCGTTGATGTTTCGTGGACGTCGGTTCAGCGGGAAATTTTGCAAATTCTGTATAAGGCAGGAAGGGAATTGCGGTCTCCGATGTATTCAGGTGGAACACACCCTCGAAGTCTTCACCCTCCAGACGGAAATAGCCGCCATTATGGAAGTATTCCATGGAGCGTCCGGTCAGATCCAGCCGATTGATGCCGACCGTCGTCTTGCCGTGCTCGTTACGATAGCCGACGCCCTGTGTGTCGGGCATATAGTAGCTGTCCATCTCCACGAGGCAGAGTCGCCCGCGGGAAATCTGTTCCAGCGCATGGGCTTCGACACGATCGAAGATTGCCAATTCAGTGACCCTGATCTTGTATAGGTCTTCAAGATCCTCGAGTGGGACCTTGAAGAAGGTGAACTGGTCGCCCTCGAAGTCCTGGGTCAGGGTGAAGCCCAGCATCGCCAATGGTTCCACCCCATGGGCCTGAAGGGCCTCGATCCAGAGGTCGACATAGCAATTGGTTTCCGGCCACATCCGCTCGCTCGAATGCAGTGGATGCGGCTTGTGGCCCACCGGGCTCAGTGCGGGAAAGACTGCAGACATTTCGGGATCAGCCCCAGAGGGTCCTTCGGACATTCTCCGGCCAGATGTTTACATCGAGACCATGCTTGGCGAACAGGGCAAGGGCAATTCGCTCAAGACCCCAACCGACGCAGGCCGTGTGCGCGACGGAGCCATCCGCAAGAGAGAGGCCCCATTTCGTGCCAAAGGCGTCCTGATGATAGTTGAAGCTCATGCAGGCCGTTTTGTTCGTCTGCGACGTCACCGGGATGAGAAGCTCGAACTTCAGGTTCTGATCGCGTTGGTTGTTGGCCAGCAGACGCCCTGCGCGGCCAAAGAAGGGGTCGTTGGCCACATCGATTTCAACATCAAGACCCACGGATTTCATCATTTCGACGCCGCGGTCCATCCATGTCTGGCGGAAGGCGGTCACGTCGGCTTCCGTGCCCATGCAGACATATTCCCGCATACGGAAGAGCTGCTGACGTGCCGGGTCCTTGGAGGGTTCATGGCGGAAGCAATAGGATTGCAGGTCGAAGAGACCACCTTTGGCCGGAAGCGGTCCACGCTTGGCGATTGTCGGATACAGCGGATAGCAGGCAGCCGGGGTGAGGGCGATGTCTGTCGCCTTCTGCTCCGTCGTCCAGTCCTTGCCTTCCTCCATGCATTGCAGGAGACCAAGATGGTCGTGGTCGTTGCCGCAGAAGGAATGAACAGTGCCTGCAAGCTGCGGAAAGCTCTTCATGTAACCGCTTTTTTCGAAGTAGGCCCGGTTCATGCCGGGAGGAAAGCGGATCGCTTCTGCGCCATCTGCAGCACCGTAGCGGTCAATCAGCCGTTCGAATGCGGCAATCACATCCTCAAACTGCCCACTGCGGCCGTAAAGGCCATCGACGCCCGTCTCGATCAGCAGTCCGCTTTCAAAAAGGCGGTCGAGGAAGCTTACCTGCATATCCATGTTGATTACCCCAGAAGTCCGGTTTCTTGTCTATGGACCAGCAGCATTGTCGACGTATTGCCGAGGATGCGGTCGTTTGAAATCATCAATTCTGCCGAGTGGGCATCCCGCAGGTGCCTGCCGAGGCTGAAAGGCGTGCCGTTCTTGTAGCCCATGATGCCGCAGATCCTCAGCGCCTGATGGATGACTGGCAGGATCATTTCGGAGGACGCGATCTTGACGTTGTTCATGGCGACGGCAAAGCCCATGGATGACAAGCGGTCATGATCCTTCAGCGCATCTTCGTAGCTCTTCAAGCCAGCTTGAATGTTGGATCGTATCACCTGCAACTGGCTCGACATTTCGGCAAGCTGAACCAGACCTGGCGGCTGCGAGCCGGGGGCCTTGCGGGCGGCGTTGCGGACAAAGGTCTGCGCCTTGGTGAAAGCGTCGACGGCGATCCCGTACCAGAGGGCACTCCAGAGAAGGTGCGAACTTGCCAGCATCGACTGAGCTGCAATTTCAGCGAAGGGTTTCGGCAGGATCTGTTCTGCCGGCGCCTCGCCCTTGAACAGGAAGCCATCGGAGCATGTGCCGCGCATGCCAAGGGTATCCCAGACATGGGTCTGCTCCAGCGTGTACTGGTCCTTCAGGAAGACAGTCATCACCTGATCGGTCGGCGGCGCATCCTTGTGGGCGCGCGACGTGATGAGGATGGCGTCCGCTTGCTTGCCGTAGGAAATGACGGTTGCGTCCTTTTCCAGCCGGCATCGGTCGCCTTCCACCTCAATCGCGCAGATCGAATTGCGCAGATTTCCGCCGATCCCGCCTTCCGTCGTCGCCGATCCCAGCAGCAGTTGTTCCGAGCAGATGCGGCGCATGAATTGGCGATGCCATTCAGCCTCGACGCCGTGCGAAACGAGGCTCGATACCTTGATCTGGTGCATCGCAAAGATCATCGCACTTGCCGAGCATGCCTGCGCGATGATCGTGCAGAGTTCTGCAATTTCGGATATCGAGCGGCCTTCACCACCGCAGTCCACCGGGATCTGAATGCCGAGAAGCCCTTCGGCCTTCATCGCGTCGATCGCCTCGCGGGGGAAGCGGCCAGCCTTGTCCACGTCGTCCGCATGGGGCGCAGCAGCGGCGGCAACCCGTGCTGCCCGAGCCTTGAGGCTCGTGTCGATCGTTTTGCCGGAGAGGTCCATCAGGCGACCTTTCGTTCCCCGAGAATGGTCTGAACGGTGGTTTCGATCGCCTGGATGCTGGCGAATGACTTGCGGTTCAGAAGATGGTCGGGGAACTCAATGTCAAAGGAGTCTTCCAGGCCCAGCATCAACTGAACGGAAGCAAAGGACGAAAGCCCGACAGCATAGAGGTCCGCGTTATCTTCGATTGTCTCGACAGCGACCGGCAGACCGCCGACCTTGCCCAAAAGTGCGCGAATTGTTTCGTTCATCGAACTTCCTTCCTCAGCATTCATCGCAGGCATGTTGAGTGATTTCTTACAGAGGAAAGACGAAGTTTTCGCTAATCCAACCCTTAAAACTTTAACGTGTCGGGTGTTTGCGTGATGCAATTCTGGTCAGATTGACGAGAGAACATCCTGTGAATCCCGATTTCTCTAGGGATAGAGATGTTCCATCCCATGACGATCCAGGATGCTGTATCGTTCTGGGGCAACTTCCTTCCAGGCATTCTCGCCAAGGGCAACTTTCCCATGCCCACCCGGCAGGTCGAGTATGTATTGCGGGATGCAAAGGCCCGAGACACGGGCACGCAACTGACGCATCAGTGCCTGGCCTTCGGCGATTGTCAGCCGAAAATGCGAGGTGCCCGGTGCCATGTCAGGGTGATGCAGGTAGTAGGGGTTGATGCCTGTCTCAACAAAGGCGCGCATCAGTTCGGCAAGGGTATCCGCGTCGTCATTCACACCCTTCAGAAGCACGCTCTGGCTGATGAGCACAACCCCCGCATTTTTCAGCCGCGTACATGCTGCCCGGACCTCTGATGTGAGCTCGCGCGGATGGTTGGCGTGAAGAGCGAGGTATACGAGCTTTTCGCTTTGAATGAGCGCCTCGATTAGCTCGTCCGAAATGCGCGCTGGATCGACCGCAGGGACACGGGTGTGAATCCTGAGGATCTTGACATGCTCAATCTTGCTCAAACGCTCCGCAACATCCTGCAGGCGGCGCGGAGACAGGATCAAAGGATCGCCGCCGGTGAGGATGACCTCCCACACTCTCTGTTGGCTGGCGATGTAATCGATCGCAGTGGCCAGCTGTTGCTTGGTCAGGTTGCCGTCCCCCTGTGGTCCGACCATTTCGCGGCGGAAGCAGAAGCGGCAATAAACGGGACAGACGTGAACCAGTTTCAGAAGGACCCGATCTGGATAACGGTGAACGATACCCTCAACCGGCGAATGGGGCTGATCGCCAATCGGATCGGCACGTTCATCGGGATGTTCCTTGAGTTCATCGACCCGCGGCAGATATTGGGCGGCGATCGGGTCATCAGGATCGTCTCGGTCTATCAGTCTGGCAACACTCGGCGTCAGTGCGATGGCATAACGCTTCTCCAGCGCAGAGAGCTCCGCCCTTTCGTTCTCTCCGATCAGTTCTGCTTTGATCAGATCGTCGACGCTGCGCAGGGGTTGATCAGCCACCCTGTCCCTCCGCTACCGGGCTCCACATGACCTGATCGATGCGCAGGGCTCCTGTTGCCAGCATTGCCAGTCTGTCAAAGCCCAGCGCGATGCCCGAGGCTGGCGGCATGATTTCGAGAGCCGAGAGAAAGTCCTCATCCAGAGGATAGCGTTCGCCATAGACACGCATTTTCTCCTGCATTTCGGCTTCAAATCGGCGTCGCTGCTCATCAGCGTTTGTCAGTTCGCCGAAGGCGTTTGCGAGTTCGACCCCGCAGGCGTAAAGCTCAAACCGTTCGGCAACGCGTGGATCATCCGCGCAAGGGCGTGCAAGGGCGGCTTCGGCAATGGGATAGCGGTCTAGAATGGTGGCGCGTCCTATCCCCAAGCGGGGCTCGACCTTCTCCACAATGACGCGGCTGAAAAGATCGGCCCAGGTGTCGTCTGCTGCAATCCGGATGCCGACGGACCGCAGTGCATCGGCCAGCGCTTCACGATCTGTGGCGCCGTCCGGACTGATCGTCGACAGAAGGTCAATCTTGGCAAATTGCTCGAAGGCGTCGGCAACGGATAGCCGCTCGGGAGCGACAAAGGGATCTACGCTCTTGCCGCCATAGGAGAACATACGGCTCCCCGCTGTTTCTGCAGCAAGGGCAAGCATGGAAGCACAATCCTGCATCAGTCGCTCATAGCTTTCGCCGACGCGATACCATTCGAGCATCGTGAATTCGGGATGATGAAGTGGCCCACGCTCGCGGTTGCGGTAGACATGGGCAAAACAGAAAATGCGCTCTTCCCCGGCCGAAAGCAGCTTCTTACAAGCGAATTCGGGCGAGGTGTGCAGATAAAGTGCCGAGTGGGTGCCGTCGTTACCGATCGCTTCAGTGGCGAAGGCGTGCAGGTGAGCTTCATTCCCCGGTGAGATCTGAAGGCTGGCCGTATCGACCTCGGTGAAATCATCCTCGGCAAAATAGGCTCTCAGGGCTGACTGGATGCGGTTGCGGCCAAGGAGGAACGGGCGGCGGTCACTGTGGATCGATGGCTGCCACCATTGAGGGGATGAACGGCTGGCATCGGTCATTCCGCTTTCTAGGTCCTTCTTTCAACACGGGCTGGCTATTTTGACGAATTTGGGTTAGTTGCGCCCAAGCATTTCGAAGACGTCAGCAGGGACGACCGTCCTTTACGACGGGTCACCAGCAGATACAAGGAATTCAGATGGTCAAGGTTATCGCCTCTTCGGTCCGCAAGGGCAATGTTCTCGATGTCGACGGCAAGCTCTACGTCGTCCTCACGGCTGAAAACTTCCACCCTGGAAAGGGAACCCCGGTCACGCAGGTCAATATGCGCCGCATCGTTGACGGCGTGAAGGTGTCCGAGCGCTGGCGGACGACCGAGCAGGTCGAGCGGGCCTTTGTTGAGGACGTCAACCATCAGTTCCTTTACGAAGACGGTGAAGGCTTCCACTTCATGAACCCGGAAAGCTACGACCAGGTGGTTGTTGATGCCGAGACCATGGGTGACCAGAAGGCCTATCTGCAAGAGGGCATGGTCTGCATCCTGTCGATGCACGAGGGGGTCGCTCTTGCGATCCAGCTGCCGCGTCACGTGACGCTTGAAATCACAGAAACGGAACCGGTCGTGAAGGGGCAGACGGCTTCCTCATCCTACAAGCCGGCGATGCTGTCGAACGGGATTCGCACCATGGTGCCTCCACATATCGATGCTGGTGTGCGAGTGGTCATCGCGACCGAAGACAATTCTTACGTCGAGCGCGCCAAGAACTGATCTTCCCGCATACTCAGTATCAAGCAAGACGCCCGGAGCTAGTCGCCCCGGGCGTCTTGCGTTTGGTTGCCACAAAAATAAACCGGCGGGGCGCAGGGGGCCCCGCCGGTCAAATCTCGCCAAAGCAGGAAAGTGGAGTGCAACTTCCCCGCGGTCGTTCAGCGGCCGGCGAGATTCGGTTTGCGGAAAGGTTCACGGATTGCATTCGCGCCCGATGCGAATGCAGTCTCCGCGCGTTCCAACATAGCGATCTGTTCCTTCAAGCTCATCTTGATCTTTTTCAGCGCGCCCACCCGTACGCCATCCGGTGTCGGTTGGCGCTGTTCTTCATCAATCTTGGCGGCAACGATTGCGTGGCGGGCCTTCAGAGCTTTCAGCAGAGGCTTCATTGGTCGTCTCCTTTCTTGCCTCACCAATATGTCTGTTGACATTCGATTGTTCCAATTCATTGATTATATCAGATTGATAGATTTCCCCTATGAGGATTTGATGCCCTTTCGTCCAAGTCATCGACAACTCGAATACCTTATCGCAGTGGGTGAGACCGGTCATTTCGGTGAGGCTGCAAAGCGATGTCACGTCTCGCAGCCGACCCTTTCGGTGCAAATCGCCCTACTGGAAAAGCAGCTCGGGGTCATCCTGATAGAAAGGGCACCCGGCAAGGTGGCTCCGACACCTGTTGGTGCGCAGGTCATCTCGGCGGCCAAGACTGCGCTCGCTGGTCTCGACGAGATTCTCGTCCTGGCAAACAGCTCGAAAGCGAACTTGGGCGGAACGATCCGCCTTGGTGCCGTTCCGTCTTTCGGACCCTACTTCCTGCCCTATTTGCTGCCGATACTGCATAGCCAGCATCGCGAGCTGAAGATCTACATCCGCGAGGACCGGCCTCGCCTGCTCGAACAGATTATCCTTCAGGGAGAGGCGGATTGCGGACTTGGCCCAAATCCCGAGCAGGAAGATCTGTTTGTGTTTCGTCGCATATGTCGCGAGCGGATCTTTCTTGGTGTGCCATGCGAACATCCGCTTGCCAGGCGGACCAGCGTTCCAGTTTCAGAATTGAAAGGGGAAAAGCTTTTGACACTCGGGGCTGGTCACCGTTTGTTGGATGAGGTGCGCAGTCTGGCCCTTCTGTCCGGAGCCATCATCACCGAAGATTATGAAGGGTCAAGTCTTGATGCCCTTCGGCAGATGGTGTCGATCGAAATGGGATTGTCGCTCTTTCCGGAGCTTTACGTGCGCTCAGAATTCAGTCGTGAACAAAATGTCCAATTGCTGACACTCGAAGGCTGGAAGGGCGAGCGAGAAATCGGCTTTTTCTGGCGTCGCGCAAGCGCAAGAGGCGCTCATTATGAAGCGCTGGCCCAACTCGGTGAAGGCGTTGTCGAGCGTGTCATGGCATCGAGCTTACCATTGCAAACGACCTGAAAAAACACCCGCCGGTAATAAGGGCCGGCGGGTGTTCCAATTTCCTGCGACGGGTCAATGGTATGATTACATTGCCCTTGCGGTCTTTGCCTCGAAATCATATCCGCCACCGATCGCCACATTCAAGTTGACGTAATCGGTCGCCATCTGCTGGACGGCCTGGGCCAGGTTTGCCTGAGCTGCAGAAACGTTGCGCTGAGCATCCAGCACATCCAGGAGCGAAGACGCGCCATCGCGATAACTTGCCGTCGACAGGCTGAGGGCTTCCTCATAGGAGCGAACGGTTGCCGTCAGGGCGTTCACGGTCTGGCGCGTGCGATTGACCGAAGCCAAAGCATTCTCGACCTCTTCCACAGCACCCAGTACCGTCTGCTTCCAGGCCAGATACTGTTCACGTGCGGAAGACTCGGCAATATCAACATTCGCCTGCAAGCGACCACCGTTGAAGATCGGCAGGTTCAGGCTTGGCCCAAAGGACCAGGGGGTCAGGCCGCCACTGACGGCGCTCGTCGCAATGATGCTGCTGGAGATGTTGCCGCTGAGCGAAATCGACGGATAAAGCTGTGCTTCGTTAACGCCAATCTGCGCGACGGCTGCAGCAAGCCGACGTTCTGCCGCGCGAATATCGGGACGGTTGCGGATCAGATCGGCGGGCACGCCTGCGCTGATGCTGCGACGCGGGATCGGCTGCGGTGCACCCTTTTGCAGTTCGGCCATCAGGGTGGAGGCAGGAAGCCCAAGCAATGTAGCGATGCGATGTGCCGAGCGGCGGAAGTTTGTCTCAAGGGTCGGGATTTCCGCCAGGGTCGAGTTGACCAGACCTTCTGACTGCACAACATCCAGACGTGACGCGGCGCCCGCTTCGAGCTGCAGTCTGGTCAACTCCAGAGTTTCCCTTCGCGATGCAAGGTTCTTGCGAGCAATTGCAAGCCGCTCCTGGAAATAGCGGGCGTCGATGTAGGCGGTCACAACGTTCGACAGGAAGGTCAGTTTGGCAACATCGGCGCTGGCATAGGCGGCGTCGAGCGATGCCTTTGCGCTTTCCTTGCTGCGGCGATACTGGCCGAAAAGGTCGAGGATCCAAGATGCATTCAGCGCGGCTGTCGATGTCGAGGTGGTATCATCGCTTCTGCTCGACAATGATCCTCGTCCCGTTTGCTCGGAAGTCGTTTGGCTGAGAGAGCCATTCAGCTGCGGGAAGGCGCCCGCGTCAGCTGCATCGAAGCTTGCCTGCGCCGCATTGATGCGTTCCAGGGCCTGGAGCACCGAAAGGTTTTGATCGATGCCACGATCGACATAACCGTTCAAGCGGCGGTCGTTGAACGCCGTCCACCAAGGAGCGAGAGTGACCTCTCCAACAGATTTGGTGGAGCCTTCTGAAAATTTGACCGGAAGGGCGGTGGCTGGAGTCTCATGGTCTGGACCCACGACACATCCGGAAAGGAGAAGCATCAGAAGAGGAGCGGCTACGCGAATGGAAGGCATCATGAGTTCCTAAGCTTTTGACTCTGGTCGACGTTCTTTTGAGCCATTTGGGCATGTAATTCATCTACAGCCGATAGTCGCGTAAGCCATACATATGATTTACGCAATGCTTTATAGCATATTATGTCAAGCATCCTTATGACAGGCCTCATATCGGTTTTGCACGTTTTGCTAGACTGCGAATGATCAGAAAGAACGAGGGTACGAAGAAAATGCCCAGCACCGTCGCGGCGACCATACCGCCCATGACGCCGATGCCAATTGAATTCTGCGCCGCTGAACCTGCACCAGTGGCAGTTGCCAGTGGTACGACGCCCATAATGAAAGCGAGAGAGGTCATGACAATCGGGCGCAGGCGCAGCTTTGCGGCTTCGAGCGTCGCGGTCATCAGCTCTGCTCCTGCAGTCTGGCGATCTTTCGCGGCAAGACCGATGGTCGTCAATAGCCCAACCTTGAAATAGACACCGTTTGACTGGCCAAAGACGGTCGCTGCAGCCAGAGCGCCAAGCACACCGACGGGCAGGGCCATGATGACCGACAACGGGATCGACCAGCTTTCAAAAAGGGCTGCTGTTTGAGCAAAGGGAAACGTCATTGGCCTTCCAAAGCATATAGGTGCCCTGGACAGCCGGCGCTCCCCAACGCGTGCTATCCTGTCACGGGAAATCGGATTGCAGAGGCAGGCGGATTGCTATTGGTTGCAATCTGCCAGATCGTCGATCCGAGCGCTAAAAGTGACGTAATTTATCTATCGTCACTAAGCAAGTTGCTAGCGTAACGCATCATTGATGAAATCGACCAGATCGTGGCAATGTGTTGCCAAAATGTCTGCATCCTCGCTGACGATCATGACGGGATGCATGACGGAAGTGAGTGCAAGGTAAGCGGTTTGCGCAGCTTTTCGGGCATCTTGCGTCCGGTAGAATCCCTCCGCAATCCCCGCTTCTATGATGTCTTTGATGATGTTGACCATCATCGAGTTATAGAGTGCAGAACACTCCAATTCGTCACGGATCGTGACGAGAATGACCTCGAAGATAAAGGGGTGTTCGCTGAGCTGACGGATATGGCAGTCTTTGAGTTGAAGCACCATGTTCCTCAGTCTATCCGGTGCTGCAATGCTCTTGTCGAGGCTGGAGGCCTCCGCCATCAAGCGCTTGATGGTCCGCGCGCCGATCGCATCGATTAGGGTTGTCTTCGACCGAAAATGCTTGAAGACATTGGCAGGCGACATGCCGAGTTTCGTGGCGATGTCCGCGATGGACGTGTTGACATAGCCATTGATCCGAAATAGGGCTTCGGCCGTGTTGAGGATCTCCTCGCGGGTTTCCTCAGCGGTACGACGAGGGCGACGGCGTATCAGCGGGAGATTTTTCTCTGATGTTTTGGCGCCCTTGGCAGTCTGCATCATCCGTGCCTGTCTGTCGTCATTGCCCAAGTGTCATGACCTTTCGGGGAAATAGGAAGCCAGATTGGCGCGTAATCTTTCAAGCGGAGTTTCACCGCTGTCGTCGGGAACAAAGCTTTGGCCGGTGATTGCTTCGTAGGCTCTAATATAGACCCTGGACGTCTCCTCAATCAATGAGGTCGGAATTTCGGGGATCGGGTCCTTGTACGGGTCGCAACGTTCGGCGACCCAGGCGCGAACGAAATCCTTGTCGAAGCTTTCGGGTCTGGTGCCGCGCTCGAATGCCTGCTGGTAACTTTCAGCGATCCAGTACCGACTGCTGTCTGGGGTATGTATTTCGTCCGCAAGGATGATCTGACCTGCCT